>NZ_JAGGQM010000025.1:0-101210 GCF_018613295.1 Bacillus sp. ISL-39 | reverse complement strand
TGCGGATAAAACAAGGGTAACGAAGGTTATCGTCACATTAAAGGAAATAATGTGCGGAAAAAACAGAGGTAACAAAGGTTATCGTCACATTAAAGGAAATAATGTGCGGAAAAAACAGAGGTAACAAAGGTTATCGTCACATTAAAGGAAATAAGGTGCGGAAAAAACAGAGGTAACAAAGGTTATCGTCACATTAAAGGAAATAATGTGCGGATAAAACAGGGGGTAACAAAGGTTATCGTCACATTAAAGGAAATAAGGTGCGGAAAAAACAGAGGTAACAAAGGTTATCGTCACATTAAAGGGAATAATGTGCGGATAAAACAGGGGTAACAAAGGTTATCGTCACATTTAATAAGCCCGAAAGAGGTTTGGCCTTCTTTCGGGCTTAAAATAATTATTCATAATGAGTGGAAATCCACTCTCCTTTAACTGTGAGGTATTTCTGTAAGACTCTTCTTATCGCCCTCTTTGGCAGGGTACCATCTCCCCATAAGTAAATGGCTGTTGTAGTTACTTTTTGATCGGGAAAGAGGATTTGAAAGCTTTTAACAATGCGTAACACAAAAGAATCAACCTCTTCTTCGGACCCACAATGATTGCATATAATCCTTTGGCGTCCAAAACTCTCCAAAAACCCCCCGCACTCTCCACAAACAACCCCCTTCCTCAACATTCCAAATTCATAACTCGGCACTCTTGAGTATGGTGACTTCTGAATATGCAAAGACAATAGGGCTTCGGCCAATTTAGTATGTTTGTTATTCAGCTTAGATGAGACTCGATTCATATTTTTCATAAAGCGATTCATTTGGTTTGGCAAAATAATAGGTGATTTTAATGGTGCCTGCAGAAGGGCGAATTCAGGGTTAATGAACACGAGGTGAGGTTCAAGAGGAATGTAGAAGCCAAGTTCCTTAAGCAGTTGTTTTAATAGTGATTCTGCGCGGCTAAGTTGGTGGAGGGGGTTTTTGATTTCTTTGCCGGCGGCAGTCTTGAATTTGTCTCCATCCAGATAATAGTCTCCTTCTAGATTTTTCACTTCGAAAAGGTGCAGCCGGTCCTGCGTGATCACGAAGGAGTCGATTTGAAAATGGGTGCCATTCACTTCCAGAAGCAGGTCGTTGATAATGAGACTCTCAACTTGGTAATTCGTAAACCAATGGTCGAATTGCACTTCACCTTCATAGCCTTTTTCCAGCGTTCGCAGGTTTTGTGCATCTTTCTCTTCCAGTTCCATTCTTGGCTCCAGGGATTGTAACAATTGTAATTCTACTGGTTTGGTTCTTTCTTTAACTATCATATTCCACTTCCTTTCTTCTTTCATTTTAAAAAAGTGTCACCGAAAAATCAGTGAACATTTTACGAATTATGATAAATCTGATACTATTAAGCTAATTTCATATGATCTTATCAGATCGGTGAGGTAGAGGAGCGAATAACAAGAGTAGTCCATCGGAGATAGACAATCGTTGATGGTGGCTGAAAGGGTTGTTTGCCGAAGCGTAATCAGGGTCAGACTGGTTACTGCTGGGATGCTTTCTGAACAAGGAGCAGACTGTCATGCGGGGTGTGTGCATGGAGAACTACGGATCGAAATGGCGGATAACGTATATTGTAAAAAGCAATGATAGGTTATTTTCTGTCATTGCTTTTTTGCATGCCAGATCCTGTCACTATCCCCTTCTATCAACTCCTGACGCATTCCCCAGACATTCACAATTTATCCAAAGGGGAGAATCTCTTGAGAACCATCTTCAAAAATGGAACGATCTATACATTCAATTCACTCAATCCAATTGTACAGGCAGTGGTCATTGAAAATGGCCGTTTTATCGATATGGGAACTACCGCTGATATGGTGCTGCAGTGGGGCGGCCAGGCACAAATCATTGACCTGGAAGGGAAGACGGCTACGCCGGGTTTGATCGACAGCCACCTTCATCTCTCCATCATGGCGGATAGCTTCATCAACCTTGATTTTGTCGGAATCACGTCAAGGCATGAGATGCTGGCAAAAATAAAGGCAAGAGCCAGCCAGCTTGAGCCTGGTGAATGGATTGTCGGCAGCAGCTGGGATGAGAATCTTTTTACTGATGGAGGAATCCCGACGATTGCAGAGCTGGATTATGTAGCGCCAGCCAACCCGTTATTTTTAACAAGAACTTGCCTGCACGCGACGCTGGTCAACAACAAGGCCCTGGAAGTGAGCGGCTATCATCCGTCAATCGCAGTTCCAGAGGGAGGAACAATCGTACTCGATGACGTCACGAAACAGCCGACCGGCCTGTTCCTCGAGTCAGCGGCGAACCTGGTCAGGACGTACATCCCTGAGCGTTCCTACGATGATTGGAAAAAAGCGATGCGCCAGACGATGCATTTTGCGATGAGCAAGGGGCTGACAAGCGTGCATACGAATGATCCGCTGTATCTCGGCGGGCTTGAAAAAACGTGGGATCTATTCAATGAGCTTTTAAATGGAGAGCAGCTCGGCTTGCGCAGCAATCTCTTGATTAACCATGAATTTTTACCAAACCTAAAAGAAGCTGGAATGTACACAGGCTATGGCAATGACACACTGCAAATCGGCGCGGTGAAAATTTTTGCCGACGGGGCCTTTGGACGAAGGACCGCTTTGTTGTCGGAACCATATAGCGATGCACCTGGCCACTATGGTGATGCAATGTATGACCAGGAGCAGCTTTATGAAATCGTGAAAGGGGCACGCGAACTGGACATGCCGATAGCCGTCCATACAATTGGCGACCAGGCACTGGAAAATGTCCTGGACGTGCTGGACCAGTTCCCGGCTGCTGCCTATCGCGACCGACTGATTCATGCGCAGGTTTTACGGGAAGAATTGATTCCCCGCCTGAAGGGACCGAGCCGGATTGCCGATATCCAGCCGCGCTTCATTGCGAGTGACTTCCCGTGGGTTCAGGAGCGCCTTGCCGCAGAGCGGATCAAGCTTTCATATGCCTGGAAAACATTGATGGAAGCAGGCGTCATTTGTGCCGGGGGTTCTGATTCTCCAGTTGAACCCGTCGACCCGATTCTCGGAATCCATGCCGCCGTCACTCGGAAAAAACCAGGCGAAACCCACGATGGTTATGTGCCAGAGCAGAAGCTCTCGATGGTCGATGCATTCCGTCTTTTTACAGAGCTAGGAGCTTATCCAACTAATGAAGAGACACTAAAAGGCACGATTGCTCGAGGGAAATTAGCTGATCTGACCGTTTATTCCAAAAATCCATTTGAGATGAAAGATGCAGATGAGCTTTTATCGATGGAAATTGAAATGACAATCATTGGCGGGGAAATCAAATATCGAAGGCTCTCTTAAAAGCACGGGGACGGTTCTGAACTTCCATTAGGAAGAAAGAATCGTCCTTTTTAGTTTTTATGGCTAAAGTCCTAAAATTTTCTGAATTTAAGCCGAAATAGATAATAGATAGAATACAGTGCAATTTGCGCTGCTAAGGAGAGCGGATGATGAAGATCAAAAAGCGATTCAAGGTTAAGCAGCTAAAGCTTAATACAAAGTTCACGGTTCGGAAAAAACTATTTGCTGGCTTCTTCTCTGTATTGGCGCTGCTGGCGTTGGTGGCAGTGATCACCAACTTACAATTCGGCAAGATGAACAGCCAGTACTCTACCTCCATTAATGATCGTATGGAAAAGCTGAATCTGATTGTCGAGATGAAGGATGCCATCATGAGGGAGCAGCTGGCACTCCAAAAATATATGGCAAACGGCGATGGAGAAAGCCTGATTGAATTTGAGGGCGCAGTTGAGGATTTTAAGAAAAACTCTCAGAAATATTTGAGCATTACAGAATCTGCCGAGGGGAAAAAGGTAGGAGAGAACCTTATTGCTGCGGAGGCAGCATATTACGAAGTAGCTTCAGAGGCCTTTATTTTAATAAGAGATGAACAAACGGTCAAGGTTAGATTGCTGATGCAAAAAGAAGGGAATCCGCTAATCTTCACCTTGAATTCTGCTGCTGAGGATGCGATTGAGTACCAGCAGGATGCTCTTGATGCTACTAGTGAAACTTTAGCTGGAGAAGTACAGAAAGTAGCTCTGCTCATCATTGTGATCAGTGCAGCGGCTTTTATCATTGGAACAGCGATTGCTACCTATATCAGCAGGATGATTTCGAAGCCTGTCCAGCTTGTGTCAAGCGCGGTCAAGCAAATGGCTGGCGGAAACCTGGCTATTGAGAAAATCAATGTGAAAAATAAAGATGAGATTGGCCAGTTGGCTGCGGATTTCAATGAAATGGCAGCTAACTTGCGGAACTTAATTTATCAGGTGAGCAGTACATCCGAGCAGGTTGCGGCATCTGCTGAAGAAATGATGGCTAGTGCCGACCAGACGAACTCGGCTACGAATCAGGTAGCGACAGCCATCCAGGAAGTGGCAGGCGGTGCAGAACTCCAAAGCAAGAATACGGAAGAAAGTGCGAAGGCAGTAGGAGAGATGGCGGGAGGAATCCAGAGGGTTGCCGTCACGACATCCACGGTCGCAGAGTCCGCAGCGGATACGACGAAACAGGCGATGCTCGGACATGAATCTTTGGAAAAAGTGATTGAGAAGATGAAAACGATCAATCATACGACAAGCGAAACGAATGCCGTCATCAAGGATTTGGATCGCAAATCGGCTGAGATTGGAAAAATCATTGAGGTCATTACCGGAATCGCTGACCAGACCAACTTGCTTGCCCTGAACGCAGCCATTGAAGCAGCAAGGGCTGGTGAGCATGGAAAAGGATTCGCAGTGGTCGCGGATGAAGTCAGAAAGCTTGCTGAGCTCTCAAGACAGTCAGCGAGCCAGATCTCCAGCTTGATTGAAGTGATTCAAAAAGAAACCCACCAGGTCGTTGAAATGATGAACAAAGGAACAGCTGAAATCTCCGAGGGAACTTTGTTGGTAGAAGACACTGGCAAGACATTTGACGAGATTTTAAAATCAATCGAAAATGTCAGTTCGGAAATCCAGGAGGTCTCCGCAATTTCAGAAGAGATGTCGGCGAGTGTCATGCAGGTGAACGCCTCAATTGACGAGGTGACCAAAATCGCCCGCGGCTCCGTCGCAAGTACAGCAGAAATCGCATCCGCAACAGAAGAGCAGCTGGCTTCGATGGAAGAAGTCGCTTCATCATCCGCATCACTCGCACGGCTTGCCGAGAACCTGAGAGAGATGGTCGGGAAGTTTAAAGTTTAATAAGGGGTGAAGCATGAGGACAGGGTTTGTTCTTATGCTTCTTTTTTTTGCGGCGTATTTTTTTTGTAAATGGGGTCACCAATTGAGCATATTAGTGCCCGCAAAATCAAGATTCTGGAGAAAAGGTCACTAATGGAGCGTATTGGTGCCCGGAAAATCTAGATTCTGGAAAAAGAGCTCACCAATGAGTCGTATTGGTGCCTAGAATATCAATATTCTGGAAAAAGGGAACACCAATGAGTAGTATTGGTGCCGGTAAAATCCATATTATGAAAAAAGATAACCAATGAGTCATATTGGAGCACGTAAAATCCATATTCTTGAAAATGAGATAACCAATGAGTCGTATTGGTGACCATAAAATCAAGATTCTGGAAAAAAAGCTCACCAATGAGTAGTATTGGCGCCGGTAAAATCCATATTATGGAAAATAGGGTAACCAATGAGTCATATTGGAGCACGTAAAATTCATATTCTTGAAAATGAGATAACCAATGAGTCGTATTGGTTGACCATAAAATCAAGATTCTGGTAAAAAAGCTCACCAATGAGTCGTATTGGCGCCCGGAAAATCCAGATATCGGAAAAAGAGCTCGCCAATGAGGCTTATTGTAGTACAGAAAATCCAGGTTTCGGAAAACGGGGTAACCAATGGATGTGCTTAATTCCTAAAAAAGAAAACAAGTCACCGATAGGTTCGCATTGCCTATACAGGTGCATTCGCCCAAGCCAAAACCGTGATAAACGCATATAAAATTAGTGAAGACAAAAGAGAAGAGGGAGGTAAGCCGTATGCATGCATACAGACATCCTTATCGTTCGCAGGATCAGAGGTTTATCGGATGGGGCTTTGGATTGCCGTTTTTAGGTGGTTTGGCTGGTGGGTTATTGGGTGGCGCTTTATTTTATCCGCGTCCGTTTTATCCGCCATACCCGCCAGTTTACCCGTGCTGCCCGCCTAGATATCCGTTTTATTACTAAATACAACAAACAAAAGGGAGTAAGCCACATTGGCCCGCTCCCTTTTTGTATTAACTGATATTCGCTTTCTTGACTTGATGCTTGTCCATAAACTCCAGGGACAGCTCATTGAATTCCTCTGCTTTTTCAATATTGCACACATGCCCGCAGCGTTCCAGAATCACCAGCTCCGAGCTTTCATCCCCCTGAAGGTCTTCTGCTAATTCCCTGACAAACATATGGTCCTCAGCACCTGAGATATAAAGCTTTGGGACATTTTTGCTTTTTTCCTGAACTTTGCTATAGGTAGTTTTGACATCTCCGGCAAGAGGATACCAGGCAAGGAAGTTTTTTCGTTTCATCTTATAGGCCTCCTGGATGAAAAATCTCCTGGAGCTCTTATGGTTTCCCCGAGGCATCAGGATCCAGGCCAGTATACGGTACAGCCACATAAACGGAATGAAATTCCTTATTAACCAAGCGAATTTGATCAGTGATTTTGCAAATAGGTTCAATTTTGTGATCGCCCCGCCAAGGACTGCTGACCTCACTCGTCCGGGTGCCGTTTGCAGCAGGTGATGGACGATAATCGTTCCCAGCGAAACTCCGACAAAATGAGCCTTGCGAATCGAGAGGTGGTCAAGTGTTGTGAGGATCTCCCTGACAACTGAATCAAAAGAAAACCTTCCCTTATAGGAATCTATGTCAGGCGACTTCCCATGGCCAGGCATGTTGATGGCGATGATATTATATTTCTTAAGAAAAGGTTTTAGCTGCTTGTAAAAAATATTGGAGCTTCCGCCAATTCCGTGCAACAACACGATGTACTCCGTGCCTTGACCTTTATATAATCTGTAATCCAGCATCCGATTCTCCTTAGCCGTACTTTGTTGTGTTAATTAATAATACCCTTGATAGCCTTTTCAGTAAACTATTGAGGCAAAAATAACGGCAGGTACCATCTGGAAAGGATGATACCTGCCGTGTTGATTTATTACTTTTTGCCCTTTTGGTCGACTTTAATGACCACTGTTGTTAATGGATCAAGAGTTAACTTGCCATTTGTCAGCTTAAAGCCGGATGGCTTGGAAACAGGTGTTTTTCCTGCCTCGTCGTTGTCGACTAAAACCTTGGCTTTAGAGAAGTCAACGTTTTTTAATGTCAACGTGCGAGCTGTCATATCAGCGTTTACGAATACATAGTACGTACCAGTCTTATCGGTTGATACATTTTCGAATCCGATAACTAAGTCTGTATCCTGGATTTCAGGAAGATCAAGCAATCTTACATTCTGGTCAACGAGTTCTTTTTCGCCGAGGCGGAAAGCGTTCGTTGATTTTCTTAGCTCAATCAGGCCTTGAGTGTAGGCTTGTGTTGTTGCGTTGACTGAGTATTCCTTTTTGTTTGTTGCTTTTTGCCAGTCGAACATGTTAATTGCATCGGAAGAATCATATGAATCGTGGATGAAGTAGCCAAATGGCTGGCCCTGTGCATCTGTCAATTCATGATACTTTTGCTCAGGAACACCTTCACCTTTCCATTGCTTCGTTCTTCCATACTCCTGGCCTGCGTGAAGGAAAGCAGTACCCTGTGACGTCAGGATCAAGGAGTTTCCTAGACGGATGCGTTTGTGGATTTCAAGATTGTTCTCTGGAATTGCTGGATCCTTTTTAATCGACTGGGCAATGACATCATATAACGGTAAGTTATCGTGTGCTGCGATGTATTGAACCATGTCTCCTGGATCGTCGTCAGCTGTGTTGCCTGGCTGGCCTTTGATATTGTTAAAAATCGTGTTGATGTCCCGGGCGCCGCCAGTCAGGAATCGAGGCTCACCTTCGGAACCGAAGCCTGATTTCAATTCATTACGGATCTCATCAGAGAATACGCCAACATCATCTGTTTTGTCCATCCAATCCTGATCAGCACCCATGCCAGCTAGTTCAGGCTCGGCGATGTGGCCGGCGAAGGTTCTCCAGCCTTCACCGATGAACAATGCATCAGGATTTACAGATGCAGCTGCATCGTACGCGTTCTGGACTGCAGGGTAGGTTGCGTCACCCATCATATCGAAGCGCATTCCATCAATCTTGTATTCTTCAAACCAGTATTTCACTGAATCTACCATCAGCTTTTCAGCCATTGTATGGCTTGTTGCCAGGTTGTTTCCAAAGCCGCCAAGGAAGTTTCCTTGTGCGTCCTGGAACGCATAGTAGTCAGGAACGATATCATTCAGCTGGCTGGCTTTTGCCATATGAGTGTAAACAACGTCAAGAACAACACCCATTCCAGCATCATGGATTGCATCAATCATCTGTTTCAATTCTTTTACGCGTAATTCAGGATCGGTTGCATCTTCTGAATAGGCTCCATCCGGCGAGAAGTAACTGTGTGGGTCATAGCCCCAGTTATATTCGTTTCCGCCAGCAGAGTATTCAAGCTCTCTTTGGCCCATCTTCGTTTCATCGCCATAATACCACGCCATTACAGGCAGTAGCTGAACGTGTGTTACGCCAAGCTTTTTAATATAATCCAGCTTGTCGACGAAGGCATTGTATGATCCCCATCTAGCATTCAGGTCACCTGCGATCGAAGGGTCAGATGTGAAGTCGCGTACGTGTACTTCATAGATTACTGCATCTTCACGCTTTTCATAGCCTTTGATTTTTGCATGATCGAAATCCTCAGGATCTGTGCCGCTCATGTCAACAATCGCTGCTTTACCAACGGCGTCCCCGTCCGGACCAGCTTCACCCTTCGTATTCACGGTAAAGGCTGCCATCGATTTTGCGTAAGGATCAAGAACCTTCTTTGTCACTCCATCATTTGTCACTTCATACTGGTAAAAGTAACCCTTGAGGTCGGTTACATTCAGGTCGCCAGGAGCAACATCCGCAGACCAGACTCCTTTTTCACCCTTTGTTAACTCAATGCTGCCAATTTGCTCTGCTGCATTGTCTTTGTTGAAGAAGTTTGCTACAACCTTGCTTGCCTTTGGAGCCCATAACTTCAATGTAGCTGCGCCATTCTTATAGGTAGCACCTAGGTCGTCACCTTCATAAGCAAACATTTCATCAAGCATTCTCCAGCTTGTAGCTGCTGAAACCGTTCTGTCTGCAAATGTTACGGATAATGGAAGCTTATTTAAATCAAATGAAGCTTTTACCTCTGCAGAAGTTGGGCTTGTGATTTCAGCACTTGTCACAGAAACTTCAGTACCATCTGAATCTTTGATTTCCAGCTTTGATTTTAAATCATCAGCAGTTAAGCCATCTGTCATCGTGAAGCCTAATAGAATCGTATCATCAGAAACTACTTCTGCAGATGTAAGGCCAGTTGCCTGCTCCCAGTAAGGTGAGATATAGACATTGTCATCGCCCTGTCTGACCCAAACGTGGTTGTATCTGTCTAGAAGGTTGAAGGTTTTGTCTCCGCCATCCTTTGCACTATTTGTCCTATTGAGAGTAATCATGCCAATTGTCTTTGCGTTTTCTTTTAGAGGAATGTCAACATAAGCACCATAACGATCCGTTCCAGAGAAGGAAGCCGCTCCTACTGGCCAGTTCTCAGAAGGTGCAGCTACATCGCCCCAGTTCCATAGACCCCAGTTCTCATAGTCTGCATTGTCGCGTACATAATGGACACGGACAGTATTTTCAGGAAGGTTGACTGGTTCATAAGTGTAAACTTTGTCATCGCCTTGCTTGATAAAAATTTCATTGATTTCAGGTGAAGTGATGGTAAAACCTTTGTCTCCGCCATCTTTGCCTGCATCACCTTTTGTTACATCCATAACAAGGAAGCCAATGTTCTTGGCGCCGTCTGCAAGCTCGACATCAATGTATGCGCCATAGCTGTCTGTTTTCTCAAACATAGTAGCACCTGTTGGCCAGTTGGCAGAAGGGGACTTAACATCGTTCCATAGCCAAGCACCATAGTTTTGATAGTTGTTGTCAGCGCGCTTGTAGTGGATTCGGATGTGGTTATCGGGAATTGGTTCCACGTTGCCGTTTCCAGAACCAGCAGCGGCTGCAGCTGTGATTGTGCCGTTATCCACTGTTAGTAAAACTGTACCGCCATCACCTTTAGCAGGAATGGCCAGAGTGACTGCTCCAGTTTCTGTGGCCGTGTAGGTTTGACCTGAATAATGGTCTGTTACAGCTGCTCCAGCATCCACTGTCAATGTCACTTGCTTTGCCGCGTCAGCAACGTTCAAGCCTACATAGGAAGCTTCGTTGCCGTGCTTACGTGCAAACATCATGAACTTGTCACTATTGGAACCGCCAATTGTAGTACGATCACCTTTTGCAAAAACCTCAGAATGGGCGGCTCTGAAATTTAGGATCTTTTTATAATGATCCAGAACATCATTTCCTTCCACCTTGTCCCAGGCTAGGTCGTAACGATTGTCATATTGAGGGTAATTATTTGCTCCGCTTTGTCCAAGCTCTTCACCATAATAAATGACCGGCTGTCCTTTCGCAGTTGCCTGCAGGGAAGCAGCGACCTTCAGCTTGCCTTTATCATTTCCGGCATTATGCAGGAATCCATCTTCATCATGGCTGCCGAGGAACTGGCCAAGAGTAGCGGTGTTGTCGATTTTGCCATTGCGGGAAATCAAAGCATCATTGGCTGACTTTAGGTTGCCGTTTGCGAAATCATGTGCAATATTTTTAAAGTCAAAGTCAAGCAGGGAATCCATCATGCCTGTTTCAAGGTAGCCGTAGTCGTTAGTGACATTAGCGCCCCAGGTTTCGCCGATCATCTTGTGTTCAGGCATCTTTTCCGTGATGGCGTTCTTGAATGCCATCCATGTTGCATCTTCCACGTGCTTCACTGTATCGATACGGAAGTAATCGATTGTGTTGCCTTTTGCAGTTTTCGCTTTATCAATCCAGTCGGTCTGCCATTTAATGATCGCCTCGCGGACGGCAGGATCTTCTGTCTTGAAGTCAGGTAGACCAGCGAGTTCGCCTACGACTTCATCTGTTCCGACATTTCCTTGGCGAAGCAGGCTGCTGAACTTGCTGCGCTCTGTATCGGTTGGGTAGCCGGCAGGAGGACTTTCAAGCGCATCGGCTTCTTTCAAACCATAACCAGTATGGTTCAATACCACGTCAACCATGATCTTGATGCCGCGTTCATGGGCAGCGTCAATCAGGTTATGGAAGTCTTGCATTGTACCGAAGTGAGGATTCAATTGACCAAAATTGCTTGCCCAGTATCCGTGGTAAGCATAGTATGA
This sequence comes from Bacillus sp. ISL-39, assembly GCF_018613295.1. Classification (NCBI taxonomy): domain Bacteria; kingdom Bacillati; phylum Bacillota; class Bacilli; order Caryophanales; family Bacillaceae; genus Bacillus; species Bacillus sp. ISL-39. Next base: position 89,776 of record NZ_JAGGQM010000025.1, on the reverse strand, counting down.
ATGTTCGTCATTGTAACGGACATTGTGTTTGATGTTTTCGACAATCGGGCTGATCCAGATCGTGTTCACACCCAGGTCGTCCAGGTAATCCAATTTCTCTGTAATGCCTTTAAAATCGCCGCCCTGATACGTTCCACGGTCATTTACCGCATCATATCCAAGGTTATTAGGGTCATTATTAGCGGAATCTCCATCAAAGAAACGGTCTGTCAGCATGAAGTAGATAATCGACTCATCCCAGTCAAAGTCGTTTTCACCAACAGATTGTCTTGTTTTAACAGAGACATTCGCTGTACCATTATGCTTATTGCCAAATGAATCTGTCACGCTTAACGGAATCGTTTTTGTGCCTGCAGTTACATTGTCATCGACCGCAATTGTGATTTTCCCTAACGCCGGGTCGACTTCAAGAGCCTTCGATCCGCCAAGTGCGGAAACGTCAGCTGTAATCTTCCTGACTTCAATCCCATCTGTCAGCCCATCCACATTAACCGTCAGCACCGCATTTTGGTTGTAATCAATCTGTTCCGGTTTGACTGAACCGGATACAGCTAATTCAGCGTTTGAGTAAGAGATGGTCGATTTTCCATCAACGGTGTTGTAAGGATCTGTTACTTCATTTGTCGTGCCATCTTTCGTGGCGAGGTACGTATATTCATTTGTGCCATTCGGAATGTTTTCATAGGAAGTTATGAATCTCTCATTCTCAGGCTCATAAGTCATTTCAATTGTTTCGTTATTGAACTTCAATTCTACTTTTTCAATTGTGTTCATTGCATCATTTGCGAAAAGCGCTAGATCACGGTAATAGAAAGTAGCGTTTCCATTCTCAATCACTGGAGCTGATCCATCAGGAACGATGCGGATTTGTTCGACACCACTTGTGATGAAGGCTTTTGTGATAGAGTCGTTTTTGTTTACTCTGATAAAGCGGTCTCCAAATTCCTTTTGGGCAGTATCCCAATTATATGTGCTGCGAAGGACGAAGCCCATTTGTGCCGTATCCTGGCCAACCGGAATATCCACTACCGCTTCTTTGCCTTCTCTTGTTGTAAAGTCTACCTGTCCATCTTGGACGCCGGTATTCCAGGTCCAAATATTCCATTCGCCAAAATTCTGGTCTTCGCGAATGTAAGTGAAGCGGACTTTGCGATCAGCAGTTTCAGAGGTTACAGTACTTCCTTCGGCATTCGCCTGATGAGCAGGAATAAAAGGAAGCCATAAGCTCAGGATCATGATCGCTGTCATGAAAATAGAAAAGCTGCGTTTTGTGCTCTTTCTCATACGAATCTTTTCCTCCCTAGATAAATTAATCTTGCAAGAATACTAGAAGAAGTCCTCCTTTCATATACAAGGGGATTTCAAGTGAAACCGTTTGCACAATCCGATAAAAAAATATAAGGTACAGATTATGCAAGCGCTTGCAATAAACTTTCCTTTTAATTTTACAACACAATGATGAAACCAGCAATTGAAGGGAGGAGGTTTGAAAGTATGTAAATAGTGCCAAATTCCTACAAAAAATGAGTATATGAGAATTAAACTCAATTAATTTTCACAAAAGTTTCAGAATTTGATAAAGCAGTGGTTGAAGTCCAGGTCGAAAGTTGTCTGAATGACGTGGAAAAATAATTCGAATGACCTATAAAGAAATTTGTGCTGGAGGTTAGGAAAAGGGCGGACATTTCTGTATTCTTATGTATATAGAAAGCAAAAGAGAGGGATTGAATCATGAATGATTTAAATGGTAAGTTCCGTGAGCGAATAAACTTTCCTATAGATGAATCGATTACATTGGAGAACCTTGATACTCTTCTTGAAAAGACTGCGTTTTCTCTGCCATTTGAAAACTTATGTACCCTATCTGGTGACCTCAATAATTTAAGTGACGAATATTTAGTGGGAAAAATCATTCAAAGGAATGAAGGCGGCCTGTGCTATGACTTGAACGGAATCCTCTATTTGTTTTTAAAGGAGAATGGACTGGATGTCCAGTTGATCCGTGGATCTGTATACGTTCCGGATAAAAAAGGTTTCAGTCCGACGGGGAGGACACATGCTGCGATTTTACTGAATGACGATGGTAAAAGATACTTGGTTGATACTGGTTTTGGCGGAAATTTGCCGTTAAGGCCGGTGCCGATGGATGGTACTGAAATCATTTCTCCTAGCGGTGAGTTCCGTGTGAAAAAAGAGGCCAGTGAGTTCGGGGATTACTTTTTGGAGATGAAGCTGAAGTATAAGGATCCTGATTGGAAAATCGGCTACGCCTTTGATTCGAGAGAGCCGGTTGAGAATATCAATGATTTATCCGAGATGAAGAAAATCATAACGGAGCATCCGCAGTCTCCCTTTAATAAAAAGCCATTGCTGACAAGAGTGACATCCGATGGAAGCATGGTGTTGACGGAACATAGTTTTACCCATTGGACGGAAGCTGGAGTTCAGAAAGAGGAGATAGACCCTGAGCGTTTCAAGGAATTGGCGAAGGAATTCTATAACATCGAATTAAAATGAAACCTTCTTATAGTGTAAACCGTTAATATAGTATCAAAAATGACAGGTGGATGAATGCAATGGACTCAAGGGACTACTTATTGAAAGAACTGGAGCAGATTGAAAAGTGGGAGAAGGACCAGAAGGGGCTCTGGTTTTGGGAGCGTCTGACTCGTCTGCCATTCAAAATGCTTGATCGGTTCACACCAAAATTCATCCAGGAGAAGGTAGGTGTCCTGCTTGATGAGCTGGGAAGCTATATCCAAACAGGCGGACAATATTTAACAAGTGAGAAGTCTGTGTCCCAATTTCTTGAGAAAAAGACTGGCAGGAGAGTCAGCCAGCTTGCAGATATGGAACGCATTCCGGTGGAGGAAATGAAGCAGGCATCGCTCGCACTGGGCGAGCAGCGGAAGAAGGCGGCGACCATCCAGGGTGCGAGCTCGGGGATTGGCGGGATTTTTACGCTGGCGATTGATATTCCTGCTGTGCTGGCCCTCTCGCTAAAAACAATTCAGGATATCGCCATCCTCCATGGTTACGACCCGAGAGACAAGAAGGAGCGGGTTTTCATCATCAAGTGCCTCCAGTTTTCCTCAGCGGACGTCGTCGGAAAACAGGCGATCTTGAATGAATTGAGCGATTTTAACAATGAAAATAAATCAAGGGAAGTCATCTCCCAGCTCCAGGGCTGGCGCGAGGTAACCTTGACGTATACAGAATCCTTCGGCTGGAAAAAGCTGCTCCAGATGGTCCCGGTGGCCGGAATTGTCTTCGGCGCCTTCGCCAACCGTTCGATGGTGAGCGACCTTGCCGAAACCGCGACAATGCTGTATCAGAAGCGACGGATTTTAGAGAGGCTGGAGAGGGATTTGGTTAAGGGAAAATAAGTTGTCTTCCATTGCCTGGCGTAAAACAAGAAGCCTGATTCGTGGAATCAGGCTCTGTTTTTGATCATATGCTTTGCCGACTGTAAAAGCTTGTAAATGGTGTACGATAACACGAAAACAAGAAACGAATCCAATAAGTTCAGCAGCAAGCTATGTGTGCTTTTCTCCAAACCGATAGATTCAAACAAGATATCAACCATATCTATAAAAAATATATGAATGGCATAAATGCCGAGAGAGTTTCTCCCTATTTTGGTGACCAACAAGCCCTTGCCGAGAATGGGGCTGCGTAAGGCATAAAGGAACAGAAATAAGGTAAGGAAAATCGTCGAAAAGAAGTATTCACCATGTTCTGAATCCATTCCCTTCTGAAGCCAGAAACCTTCTATAACCTGTAAAATAGTAAAGATACAAAACAAGTAAAAGTATGTCCTGGCATTATATTTTCGCCAGGTGTGAATCTTAGTAAGACAGAAACCCGTGACCGTATAGAACAGGCTGATATAAAGAGCAGCCCGGGTTGTGCTGACTGGCAGCTGATCAAATACGGAATATGACTGTCCGAAGAGGCCGAGAAGGTTTAAACAAAATGCGATCACCAAAAGCAGCCTTACTCTGTTCAACCTGTAAAAGAAATATAAAATCGCTATGCTCCATACTAGTGAAATGACGAACCACAGCTGATAGCCGCTAGTTCCCTGGCCGTAATAGAGGAGGTTAAGAGCAGTCAGGTTTTCTTTGTACTCGGATAATTCAGTTTTAACGTTACCATCGGTCAATAAAATTCTTACTACATCATAACCGACATAGAAAAAGAGCCAGCTAACATAAATCTTCAGTATTTTTGTTATATATTTTTTGAAGTAAGCAAAAGACAGAGGGTTGTCGCTCACCTTGAGGCTGAACAAATAGCCTGAAGCGACAAAGAAAAAAGGAACCGCGAATCTTGAAAGGTTATCGAGAATGAAGTATCCCATCTGGTTGTCGCTGGGAAAGGTATGGATGATGATGACTGCCAGGATGGCAAAGAATTTGATAAAGTCGATTGCGTAGTTGCGCTGCATATTTGGCCTTTCGAAGAAGAAAGTATTTGTACTCCTAGTATTCCCACTATATTCAGCCTTATGAATATAAGAAAGAGTGACTAGGGATAATAGGGAGCAAAAAGGAGGCAAATCAATTGAACTCTGATAAAAAACGTCAAGAAAAGAATCAAATAGAACAGGACATGAAAAACAACAAGAACGAACAATCTCCTAATCAGACTGACGGCTTCCGTTACGACTATGATGATTCTTCAGAATTGAAATGAAAAAGAGGAAAAACCTTTCAACCTGGTTTTTCCTCTTTTTTTTATACTTGTACCTCCGTTAAAAAACTTACGCTATAAGAACATCCCGCCATATACAACCCTATTTCTTTAAAACTGATGAATATAGAAATTAGATATTTTAGTGAAGTGGATTTGACAGCTCTGGACGAAGACTGACGTTTGGTAATGGACAGCAACTAGAAGAATTTACAAATTATGCAGGAAATGATGACGCGGAAACTGAATAAATAAAAGGGATAAAGTTCAGTATTTTGCAGTATGGGGGTATGTTTGATGAAAAGCGAAATGAAGGATAGTTATGTCTTTGTAGCCGGTTTTGCCCAGCTGCCAAAAGGTACTCCAGTATTTGAAGAACGAAAGTCGATCGGATGCCTATTGATTATCGACAAAGATCAGGATTTAATTGTCGATTGTGATTTCACTTTTATAAAGGATATTACCAACAATTTTCTATCTTCGTTGCTAAGGGGCCAATCACTAGCATCTGGGGTTGACCATCTTACAAATTTGATTGAGTCAAGGTTTCTTGTTCCGCCGCAGAAAGCGATTGTCCAAGCGGTGATTTCAGCGTATAACCGTTATATAGAAAATAAATAAAAAGATAAATAAAGCGCTTGAAATATTCTGAATATTTGTTATATAATTTATTTACAACATAAACACATTGTTTAGCTGGCTAGTTTACGAGGAGCGGGAGTTAAACCCAATTCTGGATAAGTAGACTAAAAACCAGTAGCGAAAAAGGTCTGGATTCTGATTTTTTCAGTTTCTTAGATTCTTTCTTTGCTGCTGGTTTTTTTATTGGCCGATTATTCGAAATGGAGGAGATTGTATGGAGTTTGGATTATTTACTGTCTTTGATAATTATAAGGAGAAGTTTGGCCGTTCCCATGAACAGCTAGTGAACGAAGTCTTAGAACAGACCATTGAAGCAGATCAGTTAGGATATAGTTCAGTCTGGTTCGCTGAACATCATTTTAGTGAATATGGGATTTTGACAACTCCGCAAATGTTGCTGGCTGTAGCTGCACAGCATACCAAGAACATCCGGCTTGGTGTATCGATTGTAACACTTCCATTTAAAAATCCTATTCAAGTCGCAGAAGACTACGCGCTTCTGGATGTTTTAAGCAATGGCAGATTAAACCTTGGTTTAGGAAGCGGATACCTTCCTCATGAATTTGCAGGATTCAATGTCGATGGCAAGGACAAAGCATTAAGGTTTAATGACGCGCTCGCGGTGATTGAAAAAGCCTGGAGCGGTGAGAAATTCTCGCATGACGGTGATTATTATCAGTTCACAGACATTAAGCTTGAGGTCATTCCTAAACAAAAACATGTTCCAACATGGATAGGGGCATTAAGTCCGGTGGGGTCCACCTTTGTTGGAAAAATGGGCTATAACATTATGGGTGTTCCATATGTAGCCAGCCGTTCAATTGGAGAGTTAAAACAAATTCTTGATGATTATAAAGAGGCATACCGTGAAGCAGGACACGATGAATCTAAAATTAACATCCCGCTAGCCATTCATACATTTGTTGCAGAAACACGAGAAGAGGCAGAGCAAGTTGCTAAGGAACACTTAAACTTATACCTCGATACACGACAATATGGCAGGAGTGCCCAATTTGAGGATTTGGAAGAGCGTGAACAGTTATTAATTGGCAGTCCTGAGGATGTGATTGCCCGTCTTAGACATTATCAGGAAGCCGGTTGCGATCATGTTATGATGCTGATGAATTTCGGTGGCCTTCCACACCAACAAGTGCTGAAGTCCATGAAGTTGGTTGCAGAAAAGGTCATGCCTGCCTTTGCTGAAAATGTAAAGGTCTCTTCTTAAATAACGTTCAGAAGGAGTGATGGAGAGCAATGAAAATCTTAGGTATTTCCGGGACGATCCTGGGTGCTAAGACAGCGGTTCTAGTCGAGGCTGTCCTTAAGGAGATTAAGAAAATCAACCCTCAAATTGAGACGAAACTCCTTGATTTAAGAAATTATGACATGCAATTTTGCGATGGCCGAAATCCGGAGCTATACAATGAGGACACAAAGAAGATCATTAAGGAAGTTAGGGATGCTGACATTTACCTTGTCGGGTCTCCCATTTTCAACGGGTCGATGCCTGCACCTTTGAAAAATGTTTTTGATTTAATCCCACCGGATGTTTTTCGCCATAAGGTTATGGGCTTTGTTGCAAACGGAGGAACGTATCAGCATTACCTGGTGATTGAAAATCAACTAAAGCCAATTGCAGGTTACTTCCGTTGCTTTGTGGCACCTAGCTATGTTTACGCAAATGCTAATCATTTTAACGTGGATAATGAAATTATCGAGAAGGGTGTTTTGGAACGAATTCATGCTTTGGCCGAAGAATTAGTGATCATGCAGGCAGGGTTAAAAGAAAAAGCCCTGATTACAGGAGACTAGGTGGGAAGGTGGAGGAGCGGGTGAATGAGAAAGTCCTGAATGCTGGAAATGATAGTGTTGAAGTTTTCATGAAAAACTTAATTGACTATGCAGGTCTATTTCCGCCAGCACAATTATCGCTGGAAATGGCAATCAATAACTATATCTCATATAAAAGAGGTGCCGATTCATGGATGCTGGGGGTGTTTATCATTCCTGCTTCGTCATTATCTAATCTTGAAACAATTATAGCTGATTTAGCGTTGGAGGAGAGATTCCAGCTTTCAGTTACAGGAACGAAGACCGAGTGTTTTATTGATGGTTTTGCCTATGGTTTAACAGAAATTAATAGTTTCCGTGAAAAGCATAATCATAAGGTGCAAATAGAAGCATTCGAACTTCCAATTCCTCTAGCAATACCAAAACTTGAGGAATTAGAAGTATTATCAAAAATGGCCATTGCAGGAAATGTAAAGCTATTTGTTGAGGTGACCATTTCTCAAAACGAGGATTGGGTGCATCAGCTATTAGAAACCCTCGATGTGTTTGCAGTCCACAACGCTGCCGCTGCGCATTCGTTAGGTGTAAAACTAAGGACAGGTGGTCTTGAAGCACGGATGTTTCCTACTCCCGAGATGGTTGCCCTTTTTTTAAAAGGGTGTGCCGATCGTCGACTTCGAGTGAAATTCACAGCTGGATTGCACCATCCAGTCAGAATGTACCGGGAAGAAGTGCAAACGGAAATGCATGGATTCCTCAATGTATTCACGGCAGGGATTTTCGCATATGCTCTAAATCTCGAAACGGAAACCTTGGTAGAAATCCTTTCGGATGAGAATCCTCAAAACTTCGATTTTAAGAACTATAGGCTGGCATGGAGGGATTTATCAGTGGATGCCGCTGAGATTTTGTCGTCCAGAAGCTTGCTAACCTCATACGGTTCCTGCAGCTTTGACGAGCCTCGTGATGAATTGCGAGAACTCAATTTTTTAAAGGAGGTATAACGTTGCTAAAATCATTCATAAAAGTACATGCTGAATCCCACTTCCCAATCCAGAACTTACCATACGGGGTTTTTCAGCCAAAAGATGCGGAAAAAAGTGAACCGAGAGTAGGAGTGGCGATTGGTGATTATGTTTTGGACCTCGCCGTTCTAGATGTAGCTGGTCATTTTGATCACACCTCAGTAAGCGGCCAAAGAGTTTTTCATAAAGCCTCTCTGAATAGATTTATGGAGGCAGGTAAGCAGGCGTGGAATGAAGTAAGGTCAATCATTCAAAACTTACTAAGGGAAGATGTACCAACGCTTAGAGATGATGGAGATTTAAGACTGAAGGCGCTGAGACTCCAAAGCGACGTGGAGATGTTAATCCCAGTAAAGATTGGCGACTATACCGATTTCTATGCTTCAAAGGAGCATGCAGCCAATGTCGGGACAATGTTCCGTGGAAAGGAAAATGCGTTGATGCCAAACTGGACACATTTGCCCGTCGGTTATCATGGGCGTGCAAGTTCTGTTGTATTAAGCGGCACAGAAATACATCGTCCACGTGGTCAAATCAAGCATCCAGAGTTGGATACACCAATTTTCTCGCCATGTCGGCAATTTGATTTTGAGCTGGAGGTTGGCTGCTTTATCGGTTCTGGGAATAGATTGGGAGAACCGATTTCAGTGGGAGAAGCAGAAAATCATGTCTTCGGTTTAGTGCTAGTGAATGATTGGAGTGCGCGTGATATCCAGGCTTGGGAATACCAGCCGCTCGGACCTTTCTTGGCTAAGAATTTTGCAACCTCTATCTCGCCATGGATAATTCCGCTTGAAGCGCTTGAGCCCTTCCGGATTAAGGGACCAATACAAGAACCAGAGCCTCTGCCTTATTTAAAAACGAATAGGGCTGGCTCTTTTGACATTGAATTGGAGGTTTATCTCAAAACTGAAAATATGGACCAGCCGCATCGGCTGACTGCAAGCAACTACAGATATTTATACTGGAGTATGGCACAGCAAATCGCCCATCATACAATAACCGGCTGTAATCTTCATGCTGGAGATTTGCTGGCTTCTGGCACAATCAGCGGACCGGAACGGGAAACAAGAGGAAGCATGCTTGAACTTGCATGGCGCGGGGCCGATCCGATCCTCCTTGAAAATGGAGAAAAGCGTGTATGGCTTGAGGATGGTGATGAATTAAGCATGACCGGATGGTGCCAGGGAGATGGGTTCCGAGTCGGGTTCGGGGAAGTCACCGGTCGTATTTTACCTGCTAAAAAACAAAAGGAGCAGTCAAGTGAGTTTACCGCATCAAATAGCTAATTGATTAGAATGACTTGAAAAGGGGGAATTAATTCGTGCCTTACTATAGAAGTATGGGGAAAGTTCCACGAAAGAGGCATACTGTTTTTAAAAAAGAAGATGGGTCACTCTTTAAGGAACAAGTGATGGGAACAAAAGGTTTTTCCGGACTTCAATCGATTTTATATCATCATAATCCGCCTACGCAAATGGTTGAAGCAACGCTTTTAGGAAAAGTGAAGCTTGAATATGAAGAACAGGAAGCTCTAAGCCACCGACATTTTAAAACCAGTAAACTAGCAAAGAAAAATGATGCTGTCTCGGGAAGAGAATACGTGCTTGGCAATGATGATTTGGTCATTGGCATAGCCAGTCCAGAAGAAGAAATGGATTACTTTTATCGGAACAGTGACGGTGATGAAGTGTTGTATGTCCATTATGGAACGGGCAAGGTGGAATCAATTTTCGGAACGCTGCTTTATCGTCCAGGAGATTATATTGTGATTCCGGTAGGAACCATATATAGGCTAACGCCTGACCCAGGTGAAACTAAATTGCTTGTAATTGAAACAACTAGCTGGATAACGAGCCCTAAGAGGTATAGAAATGAATTTGGGCAGTTGTTGGAGCATAGTCCATTTTGCGAGAGAGATATCCACGGACCTGCAGTGTTGGAAACATATATAGAAAAAGGTGAGTTTGAAGTCAGAACAAAATCCAGGGGCTACATGCATTCGCATCTTTATCACCATCATCCTTTAGATGTTGTAGGCTGGGACGGTTACTTATTCCCGTATACGTTCAATGTTGAGGATTTTGAACCGATTACCGGGCGAATTCACCAGCCGCCGCCTGTCCATCAGACATTTGAAGGACATAACTTTGTCATTTGTTCATTCGTGCCCAGACTCTATGATTACCATCCTGATGCGATTCCAGCGCCATATTTTCATAGTAATGTGGACAGTGACGAAGTGCTCTACTATGTCAAAGGCAATTTTATGAGCCGCAAAGGTGTAAAAGAAGGGTCAATTACCCTCCATCCACTAGGCATACCACATGGACCGCATCCGGGAAAGATAGAGGAGAGTATCGGTAAGAAGGAGACGCTCGAACTGGCAGTTATGATTGATACATTTAAACCGTTGAAGGTATTAAAAGGAGCCCGAGTAATAGAGGATCAAGACTATAAATATAGCTGGAATAAATAATACATTATTTAGTTTTGAATATAAATGTAAGCATTTACAAAGAAACTTACTGTTGTTACAATTTTCTATAATTTCAAATAATTAGTTTGCAACTAGCGTTAGCATACGATCAGTTGGCAAGTGGATAACAGGAAGATCAAACGAAAAATGGGGGAGAAAAAATGAAAAAGTGGTTGACCTTGTTCGTCAGTATGCTATTAATCTTTAGTCTTTCGGCCTGCAGTGATACAGCGAGCGGCGATAGTGATGTCGTAAAAATCGGTGTGAATCTCGAATTATCCGGTGCCTCAGCTGTCTGGGGAGTACCACAGAAGGATGCAATTGAAATGCTGGTTAAACAGATTAATGAAGATGGCGGCATAAATGGCAAAAAAATCGAACTTGTTGTTTATGACAATGAGTCTAGTGAAACACAGTCATTAGTTGTGACAAAGAAACTAGTTGAACAGGATAAGGTTACAGCAATAATTGGGGGCGGAACCACTCCGACGACAATGCCACTCCTTCCTTATATTGAGAAAAGTAAGGTACCTGTCGTTTCTGTAGGTTCAGGAGATGCGATTTCTTCACCGGCAGAAGAACGCCATTGGGTGTTCAAAACGCCCGTTGATAACGAGGATATTTCAGTCAGTATCATTGAACTACTAAAAAAGGAAAATAAGAAAAATATAGCTTTCATGGCTTTGAACAACGCATATGGAGACAGCGGATTGAAAACTTTTGAAAGTGTAGCGAAAGACAATGGAATTAACATTATCGCTGTTGAAAAGTTTGGAATGGGCGATAAAGACATGAAGCCGCAATTGACGAAAATTAAGGGCTTAAACCCTGATGCTATCGTAGTATGGTCAATTCCTCCAGCAGCATCCATCGTCAACAGAAACTATTGGGAACTGAAGATGGATAATATGTTAATTTATCCAGCAGGGGCTGGGTCGAATGCTTTCGTAGAACTTGCGGGAAAAGAAGCGGCAGAAGGGACGTATGTAGCAGCAGGGAAAGTTTGGGTGTCTGATCAAATCGAAGATGGGGATGTACAGAAAGAAATTATCAGTAAATATGTTAAGGATTTTGAATCCAGCACCAAGCATGGAGCGAGCCCAATTGATGGCATGGCATACGATGCAATGCTGCTGATCTCTAAAGCGATTGAGAAATCAGGAGACGAAGTGACAAGAGAATCTATCAGGGACAATTTGGAGAAATTAAAGAACGTTGTTGGAGTTACTGGCGTGTTTAATCTAAGCGAGAAAGATCACCAGGGATTGAAAGCAGAAGATGCACTCATGGTTCAAGTTCAAAATGGCGAGTGGGTAATTCCTGAATAGAAGGGATTGAAGCTAGATTGGAAATTGTACAGTTATTGCTATCAGGTCTAGCCGTTGGAGGCATATATGCCCTGATCGCTGTTGGATTTGTCACTATTTATAACGTCAATGGAGTCATCAACTTTGCGCAGGGAGAGTTTGTCATGGTTGGTGGAGTAACGGCTGCCGCCATGGTATCTGGCGGTGCACCCCTTTGGGTTGCCGCTATTATGGCAGTCGTGGCTGCTACTTTGGTTGGAGCGCTTGTCCAGCGGCTGGCGCTCCAGCCAGCCCGTTTTAACAGCGAAGTTGTATTAATCATTATTACAATAGGGGTATCAACAGCACTGCGCGGTTTAGCTTTAATGTTATTTGGGAGTTCACCTAAGGTTCTTCCGCCCTTTCTGGCAGGAGAGCCAGTCAGTTTTCTCAGTGCAGCGATTCCCAGGCAGGATTTTTTCATTATTGGTATTACATTCATTACGATGTTAGCGTTGTATATCTTTTTTGAAAAAACTATGCTTGGTTCTGCTTTAAGGGCAAGCATGATGAATCGTGAGGTTAGCCGCTTAATGGGTATATCCCCTAAATGGATGGGCTTGCTCTCGTTTATGCTTGGCGCATGTTTAGCGGGGATAGTGGGAATAGCAGTGACGCCTATTTCCCTGGCAACCTATGATATGGGCCTCATGATCGGCTTAAAGGGGTTTGTAGCGGCTGTCTTAGGTGGACTTATCAGCATTCCTGGGGCAGTAGTTGGAGGAATTATATTAGGGGTACTGGAGTCACTTGGGGCAGGTTTGATTTCGTCAGGCTACAAAGATGCGATCGCATTTTTTATATTGCTTATCGTTTTGGTGTTTATGCCGCAGGGACTTATTAAAACCAAAAGCGGCAAGCGTGTTTAGGAGAGGATGTAGAGTATGGAAAAGATAATAATAGGAAATGAAGCATCTGTGCCGATGGCTTCTCTATCAAAGAAAAGGCTGTTGTTCATTCCTCTTATTCTAGCGGCTCTCGTTGCTTTTCCGCATATCGTAGGAAGTTATTTAACCGGGATTTTTGTTTTGATCGGTTTATATTTTATTTCCACGATCGGGATTTCATTATTAATGGGGAATGCAGGCCTTGTCTCACTGGCACAGGCAGCATTCTGGGGAATCGGAGCCTACGGTTCAGGTATAATGGCCATTAAGTTTTCTGTGTCTCCATTTCTTGCCATTCCAATTGGAATGGTCTTGGCAGGGGTGGTAGCGTATATTCTTGGCTACTTAACAAGGAATCTTCAAGGACATTACTTTTCCCTCGCAACGCTAGGGTTTGGCATCGTTATTAATATTGTCCTGATCGAGGAATCGCAGCTTACCGGTGGTCCGTCTGGTTTGATTGGAGTGCCATCACTGGGAATTGGGTCATTTTCAATTGCTTCTGATACAGCCTGGTTTTATGTGGTCGCTTTTATTAGTCTAATCGTTTTTATTTTAACCAGGAACCTTGTGCAATCATCTTGGGGGCGTAATCTCCGTTCAATCCAGGATAGCGCGGTTGCTTCACAATCTATGGGAATTAACATTGGACAATACAAATTAACGGCTTTTGTAGTCAGTGCTGTATTTGCTGGTCTAAGCGGGGGACTATATGCTTCCTATATGAGTTTCATCAGTCCCGCAATTTTCAGTTTTGAAATGTCCATCAAGTTCGTGGTAATGGCAGTTCTCGGCGGACTGTTCAGTATTTACGGCTCCCTGATTGGTGTTATTGTCGTTACTCTTCTTGTAGAGGTTCTCCGCGAAATTGTTCCATTTGTTTTTGGGGAAAGTGCCGGCGGTGCAGTTGAAGTGATCTTCTTTGGACTTCTGCTTGTCGTGATGATGATTTATATGCCAAAAGGAATTATGGGGATTGTAGAGAAGTTCAATCTACGGATAAGGAGGGGAACATAAATGGCTCCAACACTGCTTGAGTTGAACCGAGTAACCAAAAGGTTTGGCGGGGTCACAGCAGTTAATGAAAACACCTTTCATATTGGTGAAGGTGAGATCGTTTCCCTAATCGGTCCTAACGGAGCGGGTAAGACATCTACATTCAACTGCATTACCGGGATGTACGCCCCTGAGGAGGGGGAGGTACGGTTCGCAGGAAAGAAAATCAATTCATTAAAGCCAAATGAGATAGCCGAACTTGGCATCGCCCGTACTTTTCAAAATCTCCAAATCTTTGACAATATGACCTTATTAGAAAATGTTATGGTCTCTGTAAAAGATACAAGGAAAACGAATATTATCAGTTCCATGCTTAGACTGTCGCATTTAAAGAATAAGGAAAACCGTGCAGTCAAACTAGGTACAGAAAGTTTACAATTAGTAGGATTAGGTGATAAAGCTGCCTTGTTAGCTGGGGATTTATCATTCGGAGAACAGCGTTTACTCGAAATCGCCCGTGCGCTTGCCTTGGAACCAATGCTTCTCTTACTGGATGAACCAATGTCCGGACTGAGTGCTGAAGAACGACGAACAATGATTCAATTGATTAAGAAGTTGAAGCAGCAAGGGTTGACCATATTTTTGATTGAACATGATCTATCAACAGTAATGGAAATATCTGACCGTATTATTGTTCTGGATTTTGGCAGTAAAATCGCAGAGGGTGCCCCATCTCAAATTCAAGAGGATGAAAAAGTAATTGAAGCCTACCTCGGAAGGGATATGAAAAAGTCATATAAAGAACGAGAAGTGGCTGAAGAGGCCAGACTGATCCTTAATGTTAAGGACTTGCATGTATATCGGGAAAGTATCCATGCCTTAAAAGGGATTAACCTAGAAATTAGAGAGAGCCAATTAAGTACAATTATAGGTGCGAATGGTGCGGGAAAAACAACATTATTAAATACGATTGCTGGTCTATTGGAACCAAGATCAGGCCAGATAATATTCGATGATAAAGAGATAGCGAATGTTCCCGCTGAAAAGCTGGCTTACGTTGGAGTCAATCTTGTTCCGGAACGGCGGGGAATGTTTCCTGAGTTGATGGTAGAAGAAAGTCTGCGGCTTGGAGCCTATAACAGATATCGTGGTTATGGTGCCTCGAAAATAATCAGACACGGTATTGAGGAAGATATGGAAAAGATGTATCAGCTCTTTCCGAGGTTGAAGGAAAGAAGAAAGCAGCTTTCAGGAACGCTCAGTGGTGGGGAGCAACAAATGCTGGCGATTGCCAGGGGCTTGATGGCTAGGCCCAAAGTGCTTATGCTGGATGAACCATCTTTGGGTCTTGCTCCACTCATTGTCGAAGAGATTTTTGAGACCTTATTTAAGCTGAAACAGACTGAAACCACCATCATTCTTGTCGAACAAAATGCCAAAGCTGCTCTGCAGATTGCTGATTGGGGTTACCTGCTGGAAAATGGAAGAATTAAAGTTCAGGGCAAGCCGAGTGAATTAGCTAACAATCCACTGGTTCAGGAAGCTTACTTGAGCATCCATTGAGTTAATGACAGGGGGATTCTATGTATATTTCTGGCTGGTTTAATGTGAATTCAAGTTAATATATAGGACAGTTGAAGGTTGCCAATTCGGTAACCTTTTCTTTTGAGTTATGGATATTAGAACAATGGACTAATCAGATTGTGTTAAAAGAATGGATTGTCGAGGTAAGCGAAAAAAAATGATAGTAAATCACCTTCCCGCGTTGTAAAATAAATTGAAAAATTGAATAGATTTTAAGATTCGGTTTTGTCATCCATTTTGAATTACAGGAGGAAACAAGGGACATAAAGAGTGAATGATGCTTTTGTTTATATATCAATCTAATTTTTGGAAAAATTTATGATTAAGAGGTTGATGAAAGTTGATAATGGATGCTGTTGATTTAACTGTAAAGGAACCAACGATTTTTAATCATATCGGGAACAAAATCAAAACCGGGGATCGTGAAATCAACATAATTGCTAGAATGGAAGAACCGTTAATCGTCATTTTGGGAAATGTATTGAGTGACGAGGAGTGCGATGAGCTTATGAAGCTGTCGAAGGACAAGCTGCAGCGCTCGAAAATCGGGAATACCCGGGAAGTGGATCAGCTCAGGACAAGCAGCAGCACGTTCATTGAAGAAGCTGAAAATGACGTTGTTGCTCGAGTTGAAAAAAGAATATCGCAAATAATGGGCATTCCGAATGAACATGGAGAAGGCCTGCAAATCTTGAATTATAAAATCGGCCAGGAGTACAAGGCGCATTTTGACTTTTTCTCGTCAAATGTCAGCAACCCGAGGATCAGCACATTGGTCATGTATTTGAACGATGTCGAGCAGGGAGGAGAAACTTACTTCCCTAAACTCAATTTCGCTGTATCCCCGCAAAAGGGCATGGCCGTTTATTTTGAATATTTCTATGATAACCAAGACTTGAATGACTTGACCCTGCATGGCGGTGCTCCAGTGGTGATCGGCGACAAATGGGCCGCCACGCAATGGATGAGAAGGAAAAGTGTGAAATAGAGAATGAAGAAGTATGCTGAGCATGCTTCTTTTTTTGTCTAACAGCAGGGGTTTATAATTTGAGGATGACTTTATGTAGTTATCTTAATCCAGGACCAGCGCCTGCCTTTTCGTCTCCTAATATGTTTAGCGTATGGCCCAAGGGCTTGCCAGTCCCTATTATTTCGCCTCTCTATCGCTTCGTCCCTGGATCATCCATTTATAGGCCTGAATAATGTTGAAGGGACCAAGCTGCTTTGCTTGGGTTCCTTTTTAAGAAAATACTGCCAAATTTTTCATGTTATATGTATAATAATAGAACAATTTGAAAGGCGGGTGGACACATGGAATTATGGAATGTTTACGACCAATACAGGCATTTGACGGACCGGATTCATGAAAGAGGGCAGGAGATGAAGGCGGGGAACTATCACCTTGTTGTCCATGTCTGGATTGTGAATGATGATGGCCAGTATCTGATCCAGAGGAGGCAGCCCTGGAAAATCGGCTTTCCGAATATGTGGGACTGTTCAGCAGCAGGTTCTGCGATCATGGGCGATGATAGTGAGCAGGCGGCCATCAGGGAGGTAAAGGAAGAAATCGGAATACACCTGGACATTAAAAAAGGAGAACGAATCTTCACAGTGAAATTTTCGCATGGCTTCGATGACATCTGGCTGGTCAGGCAAAATGCTGCGATTGAGGACCTGAAGCTTCAGGAAGAGGAAGTCGCTGAAGCGAGATGGGCAAGTGAAGACGAGATAAAGGAAATGGTTAAAAACGGCGAGTTCATTCCGTTTAACTATTTCGATCAGTTATTTGAAATCGTCAATTCGCCTATCAGCCTGGAAAAAGCTTCAGTTGAGGATGCTGAGGAACTTTTAGCTCTGCAAAGAGAAGTATTTTTGCCTTTATATAAAAAATACAAGGATCATGAAACCAGCCCGGTAACCCAAACAAAGGAGAAATTCTCCGCAAGGTTCAAGCAGGGGGCTTATTATAAAATACTTTTTGAAGGCAGGCTTGCGGGTAGTGTTCATGTCTATGAAAAGTCCTCTGGATTGATGAAGCTGCATATCATCAACATCCTTGAAACATACCATAATAAAGGAATAGCCCAGGAAGTCATGAAACGGCTGGAACTTATGTACCCGGAAGCGGAGGCATGGGAGCTTGATACCATCCTGACTGAAGAGCGCAATTGCTACTTGTATGAAAAGATGGGGTATAAACGAACGGGAGAAGCTAAAGACATCAACAAAGACATGACGATTATACGCTATCGGAAAGACTCCAACTTATCCAAAATAGAAAGCCTATAAATTTTACAGGAATGCCGACAATCACATTCATGGAAAAAGGCCTGGAATACATTCAGGCCTCATGGTTTCTTTAATTCCGTAAAATAATAAAGATCAAATAGGCGATATAAACTGCTGCGAGAATGCCACCCTCCACTTTTGAAATCTTGAATTTAGACCTTGAGAAAATCAGCAGGACAGCTGTCAGAATAATCATCAGGGCAATATCGGTGAAAATTTTATCATTGACCGCGAGTGGCGAGATGGTTGCTGACACCCCCAGCACGAAAAGGATGTTGAAGATATTGCTGCCGACAATATTGCCGAGAGCGATTTCGCTTTTCTTTTTCAGGGCAGCGGTAATCGATGTGATTAATTCAGGCAAAGAGGTACCGACAGCCACGATCGTCAAACCTGCCAGTGTTTCGCTCATTCCGAGGGAAAGGGCGATTTCCGTTGCATTATCAACTACGAGGTCACCGCCAAAAATAATCGCAGCCAGGCCGGCAAGCGTAATCAATATATTCTTCCCCCAGGTTCCTTTGCCTTTGACAGCAGCTGCATCCAATGCTGGCTCACGGTTATTCAACGCAACCTCGATGATGTAATACAGGAAAATTAGAAAGAAAAGGAGAAGGATGATTCCTTCGCTTCTGCCAATTGAATTAATGTTGGCCATCTGGAGTGCGATATCACTGGCGACTGCTGCCAGCGCTACACTTGCCAATAAAGTGAACGGGATTTCTTTTCGAATTGTCGTCGTTTCAACCACAAGTGGATTGATCATGGCAGTGATGCCGACAACCAGGGTAATATTGAAGATATTGCTCCCGATGACATTCCCGAGAGAAACCTCGCTGCTTCCCTCCATTGCGGCAATGATACTGACGGTTGCTTCCGGTGAGCTTGTTCCGAAAGCGACGATTGTCAAACCTACCAATAATGGAGGTACCCTGAGCAGCGCCGCGATTTTTGATGCCCCATCGACAAAGTAGTCAGCACCTTTTATGAGTAAGGCAAAACCTATAGCTAAAAGGATATATGTCAATTTACCAACCCCCTAAAACATTACTGTTTACAAGATAACAAAAAATTTCCCCAAATAAAAATTTTAACAGCAAAAAAGACGACTCGGAGTGAGTCGCCTTTTGTATAACAGAATTATTTTATTCCCTTCATATATCCCTGAATCTTAGGAGACATGATGAACAGGATGATACCTAACACGATGGATGCTCCGCCAATTGTACCGAAGTAAGCCATCTCTGTTTCAGCAGAGTAGAACTTGACGATTTGTGCGTTAATAGCTTGTGCTGCTGCACTTGCAAGGAACCAGAGGCTCATTGTTTGGGCAGAGAAAGCAGCCGGTGCCAATTTTGTTGTTGCTGACAGACCAACTGGGGAAATCAGCAATTCACCGAATACTACGATCAGGTAGCTTAGTACAAGCCATAATGGGCTGACAAGTGCATCTGAACCTGTGAAGTATCCAGGAATCAGGATGACAAGGAATGAAAGGCCGGCAAACATCAATGAGAATGAGAACTTCTTAGGAATTGATGGCTGGCGGTCGCCCATTTTCACCCATAATCCTGCAAAAATTGGTGCAAAGATGATGATGAATAATGGGTTCAGTGACTGGAACCATGCTGGAGAGATGGAAATACCAGCGAATTCTAATTGTGTACGCTTGTCCGCATAGTTTGCAAGGATGGTAGAGCCTTGCTCCTGGATTGCCCAGAACATAACCGCTGCAAGGAACAACGGGATGTATGCAAGTACGCGTGAACGTTCAACAGCTGTAGTTTTAGGGCTGCGGTACATGATGATGAAGTACGCAGTCGGAATTAAGATACCAAGAATAGTAACAAGATTTATAAAGCTTTCGAATGTTAAAAGTCCAGCAGGAATTAAAATAGCACTTAAAATACCGATTGCGACAATCGCAATAGCAAAGATAGTGAAAGTTTTCTTCTTTTCAGAAGGTGAAAGCGGGTTTGGTACAGCTGTACCAGCAAGACCGAGATTCTTTTTCTTTGTAAGAACAAAAACAACTAGTCCTATGAACATGCCGATTGCGGCGATTGCAAAGCCGTAATGGAAGTTGTAAGCCTCAGAAACTGCTCCAACAATTAGTGGCGCAAGGAATGCACCTGCGTTGATTCCCATATAGAAGATAGTGAAACCAGCGTCACGACGAGCATCGTTTTCGCTGTACATCTCGCCAACGACAGTGGATACGTTTGGCTTCAATAGACCTGTTCCGATTACGATCAGGATCATCGACACGAAGAACATTGTGATACTTCCAGGAATCGCAAGCGCGATATGACCTAACATAATCAGAATTCCACCGTAGAATACAGCTCGTGATGTACCGAAGATTCGGTCAGCAAGCCATCCGCCGATGACACCTGACATATAAACGAGTGAGCCGTAAATGGACATGATGGAAAGTGCTAATGTTTCATCCAGGCCCAGGCCGCCTTTTGATACTTCGTAATACATGTAGAATACTAGAATCGCTCTCATTCCATAGTAAGAGAAACGTTCCCAGAACTCTGTGAAGAAAAGTGTGAAAAGGCCCTTAGGATGTCCGAAGAATCCTGTCTGAGGCACACTGTCCACAATTTTCTGCCTATTAAGGTTTGACATGATTACCCCTCCCTATTTTCTATTCTAGAATACTTTTCGAAGTGTGAATTGTCAAAAACAATATCAGGAAGGAATCTGATTAATCATTGATATATAAGGGTTTTTGACGCTTTTTAATCTAAAAGAAAGTGTATTAAAAATTATTAGACTAATATAAATTTCTTGAATAATCAGGTAAGTTAGTAAAAATATACCATGGTGCATCAAAGCATATTTACCCCTCTTTACAAAATGAAAACCAACAAATTGGACGAATATTTATTAGCCAGCAGGGTATTCAAAGAATAACAGCATTCAACCTGGTAAAAAAGGAGGGAAAACAAATGAAGAATAATTACGGCAGATTTGGCTTGATGGTGCTGACTTCCACAATCATCATGTTTTTTCTGATGTACTTGAATGCATATAGTATCGATCATGTATTTTTCAGCGAAACAAGACTTTACATGGCCTTGATCATGGGCGGTGTAATGGCCATTGTCATGCTATCTTTCATGCTTAAAATGTATACCAATAAAAAAGTCAATCTAGGTATTTATGCGGGAAGTGCTTTATTGATCGCGGTTTCGCTGTTTCTGGTTCGAAGCCAGACAACCGTTGATGATACATCATGGATGAAAGCGATGATCCCGCATCACTCGATTGCGATTTTAACAAGTGAGCGTGCTGAAATCGAGGATCCACGCGTGAAAAAACTTGCAGACGAAATTATCAAGGCACAGCGTAAAGAGATCAGCGAAATGAAGACGCTGATCAAGGATCTAGAAGAAAAAGAAGATTAAACAGTCACATTGGAAAGAGCCTGACCCTTTGGGGATCAGGCTCTTTTTGGTGGGTGCTGATTCTAAAGCAAATTAACCGA
The DNA here is from genome assembly GCF_018613295.1 of Bacillus sp. ISL-39. Taxonomy (NCBI): domain Bacteria; kingdom Bacillati; phylum Bacillota; class Bacilli; order Caryophanales; family Bacillaceae; genus Bacillus; species Bacillus sp. ISL-39. The sequence goes on along the minus strand of NZ_JAGGQM010000025.1, from coordinate 68,546 downwards.
CAAAAAAACAGAGAAATCGTCGTAGGTTGTATCGAGAAGAAAATTAGGGGGAGCTACATACATATGAAAAACAAAAAAGTAATACAAATGGTTGGAAGCAGCCTATTATCATCTGCACTTATTTTCTCTATGGGAACAGGAGCTGTTTTTGCGAATGAGGATGAGACAAATACTGAAGTAGTCACAGAGGTTGAAGGTCAGGAAACACAGCCGGAAGAAGAAACGGCTGTAGAAGAAGCGACCGAAGTAACAACAGTTGAAGAAGAAACCGAAGTTCCAGAAACCGACGTTGAAGAAACTGTAGAGGATCTTGAAGTGGTTGATTTAAATGAGGTTTCATTAATTCCGGGCGACTTCTTTTACTTTGTAAAAGTGATGACAGAAAAGATTCGTCTTGCAGTAACTTTCGATGATTATAAAGAAGCGAAGCTATTAGCAGAATTTGCGGCAGAGCGAATCGCTGAAGCCAATGCTTTAATTGCCGAAGGAAAAGTTGCTGAAGCTGAAGAGCTTTTAAAAGCAGCTGTTTCAATTCAAGAACTCGCTGAAGGAAAGTTGCCGGAAGCTGAAACAGAATCAGAAATCGAAAATACAGAAGATAATACTGAAGGTGCTGAACAGGAGCCTGCAGAAGAAACTGAGGGCGAACAGACAGAAACAACTGAAGAGATTGATGGTGTATTGACAGAGCCAACGGAAGATCTGGTAGAAAGCAAGCTTGCCAACAATTTAGACTCTCTATTGGCTGTTTTAGCAAAGGTTGAAAACCCAGCTGCTCAACAGGCCATCATGAAAAATATCCAAAAGTCATTTGAGAAAATGGAAAAGAAATTCAAGAAGCTTGAAGAAGCTGACGCTAAATTCGCAGAGAAAATGGCGAAAATAGAAGAAAAGCTAGCAAGCGGACAAATTTCAACTGAAGAAGCAGACCGTGAGAAAACAAAGCTTGAAGAAGAGCTAGATAAAAAAGTGGATAAGATCGAGGAAGAAGACGCAAAAGATGTTGAAGAGGTAAACAACGAAGTAACAAAAGCAACTGATGAAGCTGAAAGAGAAGATGAGAAAAAAGAACAGGAAGCTGTAAAGAAAGCAGAAGAAAAGCAGCGTGAAGCAACTAAGAAAGCTGAAGAAGAACAACGTGAAGCTGTAAAGCAGGCGGAAGAAAAACAACGCGAAGCAGCTAAGAAAGTAGAAGAAAAACAGCGAGAAGAAGCTAAAAAGGCTGAAGAAAAACAGCGAGAAGAAGCTAAAAAATCTGAAGAGAAAAAGCGTGAAGAAGCTAAAAAATCTGAAGAGAAAAAGCGTGAAGAAGAAAAGAAAAATAAAGACAAAGAATAATTCAAAGGAAATGAATGCTGCCAAACTGGCAGCATTTTTTTGTGCTTTGGCAGAGTTACTCCTAAAGCAATAAATACCGAGAATTTTATTGGAATATCCCGGAAGAAGAATGTAATATGATAGTGATAGGGGTATAAAAAGGGAAGATGATATGGACCAGGTATTGTATAAAAATATTTATAGTGTGAAAGAAGGATATCTTTCACTGAATAAGGGGTTACGGACAGCAAGATATTTGTCTAGAGCAAAGAGAAAGAAGCTGATGACATCTCAATTTATTGAACGAATCATGCTGGCAGTCACTGAGGTGAATGGTTGCGAGGTATGTTCCTACGCTCATACGAAAATTGCGTTGGAACAGGGGATGAGCAATGAGGAAATACAAATGCTGTTATCCGGGACGGCTGAAAATATTCCAAGGGACGAAATGCCGGCGATCCTGTTTGCACAGCACTATGCTGATACGAGAGGAAATCCCACTGAAGAATCCTGGAAGAGAATTGTTGATGTCTATGGGCAAGAGAAGGCATGGGGTATATTAGCAGCTATCCGGATGATTATGATCGGAAATGTTTTCGGCATTCCTTTGAGTGGCCTGAGGACGCGCCTGAAAGGAAAGCCAAGCGGGAAAACCAATGTATTTTATGAGCTTTCGATGATTCTCAGCTTTCCTATACTTTTTCCGCCAGCATTGTTACACGGATTAATTTTGAATGCATTAAAGAAGCCGGTTATCGAATTTTCATAGAATCAGAATATCCTGTTCCAACCATAGGAACAGGATTTTTTATTTATCTGAGTCATACATTCTAATGAAGGTCACTAATAGAGGGTAACGGTAAATTAAGGAAAAATCGAATACCGATAAGTCGTATTGGCTCCCGGAAAATGCAGTTTGAAGAAAAACAGGTCACCAATGAATGAAGGGCATAACAAAAGAGGAATTTTAATATTTTTAGAGAAAGTAGATAAAAAAATAAATGGTGGTGAGGGCGATGGAGGGTTTCAATTACAAGCACTATGACGGGCTGGGTCTTGCAGAGCTGGTAAAAAAGAATAAGGTTCAGCCAATTGAACTGGTTGAGGAAGCAATCCATTTAACAGATTCGTTGAATCCGAGAATGAATGCAGTCATCAACAAGATGTACGAGGAGGCAAGGAAGACAGCAGGTCAGCCACTGGCTGGGCCATTTGCGGGAGTTCCGATGCTTCTCAAGGATATCTCGCAGGAAATTGAAGGGCAACCAATCACGGCAGGGTCCAGGGCGTTTCTAAAATATCAGGCTAAAACAGATTCAGAGTATGCTAGACGTCTGCGCCAAGCCGGAGTGGTTTTCCTTGGGCAGACGAATGTGCCGGAGTTCGCACTGGTCGCGGTGACGGAGCCTGCTCATTATGGTCCAACCAGAAATCCCTGGAATCTAAACCATACACCGGGTGGATCAAGCGGTGGTTCGGCTGCAGCTGTTTCCTCGGGAATCGTTCCGATCGCCGGTGCCAATGATGGAGGAGGTTCAATTCGGATCCCGGCTGCCTACTGTGGGTTGTTCGGCCTAAAGCCTACCCGCGGCCGTACACCAGTTGGTCCGAATTATGGACGTGCATGGCAGGGAGCTTCTGCGGAACATGTATTGACGCGTTCGGTCAGGGATAGCGCCGCAATGCTCGATGCTCTCCATGGGCATGAAAAAGCCGGTGCATTTTCTGCAGCGCCATTTGAAGGAAGCTATCTAGCTTTGGCAGGTACTCCTCTTGGTAAAAAGCAGCGGATTGCTTTTTCGGTAAAATCGCCGATTGGAACGGAGGTTGATGCTGATTGCAGGGAGGGTGTCTTGAAAACGGTGCGGCTGCTCGAAGCGATGGGACATCAGATTGAAGAAGTGGAAGCGCCAGTGGACGGGCATAAAATCGCGAAAAGCTACCTGACAATGTACTTCGGAGAGACGGCAGCACTTTTAGTATCGTTAGAGGAAGTGCTTGGACGAAAAGCGACTGCCGCTGATGTGGAGCCGACGACCTGGCTGCTCGGCCTGCTTGGCAAGGCCACATCAGCAGAAGAGTTCGTATTAAGTATAAGAGAATGGGACATGGCAGCCCTGAAGATGGAAACCTTCCATGAAACCTATGACCTTTATATCACGCCGACAACTGCTTATCCGCCAGCGAAAATCGGTGAACTTGAGCCATCATCAGCTGAAAAGTTCATGATTAGTACTGTCGGCAAGCTGGGACTAGGCTGCGTTTTAAAAAAAGCGGGAATCGTGGACCAAATCGCGCAGAAAAACCTTGCCCGGACGCCATTTACCCAGCTCGCCAATCTTACAGGCCAGCCGGCTATGTCGCTGCCGCTGCACCAGACGAAAGATGGACTCCCAGTCGGTGTACAGGTGATGGCGGCGAGAGGAAGGGAGGATTTGCTTTTCCAGCTGGCTGGGGAGCTTGAACAGTCAGAATTCTGGCAGGATGTCAGGAAGAATTCCTTATTCTAAGTTTAATCAAACGTTTGATTAAATAAGGTTAACACCTTGAGGAAACTGGAAAAGAGGCAGCCGCGACTGCCTCTTTTTCAGCACAATACAATGATTTTGTAAGGCGTAGTCTGCGCCGGGATGCTGAAAGTGGATGGACCATAAACCACAATCAGATTCCTGTTTCCAGGACTCTTTGTAAACCTCTGCCCATTCTCCAATAAAATCGGTGTTCCGGGTGAAAGATTAAGCTTCAGCATACCATCACTGCTGATGAGCTGGCTGTTGAAAAAATCGGTCTTCACATTCTGGCCAGGGGTTTCTTTGACCATGACAAGCGCCCGGTATTGTGGCGGGTAAATCAATGGAACAGGCGCGTCGGCATCATAGTAGCCTGTCACCCGGTCGCCAACCCCCACCATTGCCTGGTCGACGAAGTAGGTTTTCGGTTCGACCACGAAGTTCACTTGCCTTCCACTTCCGTCAATGACGGACATTAATGTGTAGCAGCCTCCATTTTGGCCGGAGGTTGTAACTGAAAAATCATTGATCATCGTGACGACCCCGCTGAAAGGCTGGTACTTAACCATGTAAGTCACCCCATTCATTGTACTCATGCCTATAGTCTATTCGCCTGGGCCACAATGGTGCCAGTTATCTAGAGATGAAAGAGGGTAAAACAATCTCTAAAAAGGAATGGAAAAATGCCTTTAAACTATGACCTCGATTTTAATAGTATTGACTTCCGAGACCCGCTTGAACTGTATCGTGTTGGCAGGACATGCAAGCCATTCCCCCTCCAAAAGGGCACCATTCAAGGTGAAAGATACCCTTTAACAAGCCTTTCTACTGGTTGAGCATTATAAAGGTTAAATCCTGCTGTATTGGCGGTTCAAGATACCGGACATATGGAAAAAAAACCCCTGACGTCTGGGCGCATCAGGGGGACTTTGCTCTATTTTACGGGGATTACAGCTTCATTCAAAGCCCCTTCAAGCTCCAAAGTAAAGGCTTCAGTTTGCTGTTTACTCCAGCTGAATTGGTCCCGCATGAAGTTAATAACATTTTCCTTGAAGTTATGCACAAGGTGGATATCGAATAAAATCGCTCCTGTACGTCTATTGAAGAAGTCGACTGGTGTGGCTGCCGCTTCATAATCGATGCCGTAAATCAGTTTCGCGAACAATTCCAGTGGCAGGCCATATTGGTTTGCTTCCTTGTGGTGTTCAGATGCAAGCTGGAACACAATCGGGGTATTCGATCCATACTGGCAGGCAAGACGGCGGGCTTCTTCTTTAGTGAAGCCGACTCTCATGCCTTCTTCAAGCTGTTTTACCACAAATGAGTCAAGGTTTGCGGAACCGCCGACATCTCCGCCGGAAATCGGCAGATTCTTCGTCTGGCAGCCAGGGAAGTTGAGTCCATCTTCTTTAGCGAAGTTCTCGGCAAGCAGGTCGACAATCGTTTCCGCCATTTTACGGTAGCCAGTCAATTTTCCGCCGGCGATGGTGATCAGTTTTGAATTGGATTCCCAGATTTCATCTTTTCTTGAGATTTCAGAAGGTGCTTTGCCTTCCTCGTGGATCAGCGGCCTTATGCCTGCCCAGCTGGATTCCACATCTGTTTCTGTGACATTGACGCCCGGGAACATATAATGAATCGCTTTAAGCAGATAGCTTCTGTCTTCTTTCGTCATGCCCGGGTTGATTGGATCTTCATTGTAAAAAGTATCGGTCGTGCCGACATAGGTTTTGCCATCTCGCGGAATCGCGAATACCATCCGTCCGTCAGGCGTGTCAAAATAGATGGCTTGCTTAAGCGGGAAGCGTGATTGATCGATTACGATATGGACACCTTTTGAAAGCTTCAGGGTTTTTCCTTTTTTCGAATCATCCATTTCCCTGATGCCGTCCACCCATGGGCCTGTGGCATTGATAACTTTTTTGGCCTGGACTTCAAATTTTTCTCCTGTTAAAAGGTCCTCGACAAGCACACCTGAAACAATTCCATTGTTATAAATCAAGTTTTCAACTTTGGAATAGTTCAAAGCCGTTGCGCCTTTTTCAACAGCCTTCTTCATGACCTCGATGGTAAGGCGGGCATCATCGGTGCGATATTCAACATAATAGCCGCCACCCTTTAGTCCGTCTTTTTTTACGAGTGGTTCCTTTGCCAATGTTTCGGCCGCGCTGAACATCTTCCGTCGCTCCGATCTTTTGACGCCTGCTAAAAAGTCATACATCCTCAGGCCGATAGAGGTACTGAAGCTGCCGAATGTTCCGCCTTTATGGAAGGGTAGAAGCATCCATTCCGGTGTCGTGACGTGCGGGCCATTTTCATACACAATCGCACGTTCCTTGCCAACTTCAGCCACCATTTTCACTTCGAATTGTTTTAAATAACGGAGCCCGCCGTGCACGAGCTTTGTGGAACGGCTTGAAGTGCCTGCCGCAAAATCCTGCATTTCCAATAATGCGATGTTCATTCCTCTTGTTGCAGCATCCACTGCGATTCCGGCACCGGTAATGCCTCCGCCAATGACAAGCACATCAAATGCCTCATTTTTTAGTTTCGATACTATATTTTTACGATCGAGATTTGTGAATCTCATACGATACGCCTCCTAGATAATGAAAAAAAGAGAGACCACAAACAACATTATCGCCAAAAGCCGAAATGTTATTGTGGTCTCTCCAGTTCTCCTACCCGATTTATTAACTTGTAATCATTATATCACAGAAACCCCGAATTTTCATGTGTCGGATTCTTGAAATTGGGAAATTTCCCATAATTCCCTTTTCGATGTGGTGATTGCCGCGGCGCCAGCATCCAGTGCGTTTTTTACTTCTTCAGTAGTTCTGATCAGGCCGCCTGCAAAAATCGGGATGTTCACTCGTTCCTTAACTTCTTTGATCATCCATGGCATCGCTCCCGGTAAAACCTCTATATAATCAGGTCGCGTTTTTTCAATAAGTTTGTAGCTTTTCTCGAGTGCATGGGAATCAATCAGGAATATCCTTTGCACTGCGAGCACTCCTTTTTGCTTCGCCTTTAAAATGACACTCGATTTTGTGGAGATCAGGCCATACGGTTTGTATTCCTGGCATAGATATTCAGTTGAATAATCGTCACTTTTTAATCCCTGAATCATATCCACATGATAGATCATTTTTTTGCCATAGCGTTTGGCCATCGCATTGATATTTTTCAATTGAGCGATATGTACTTCCAGAATGACGCCTATTTCAAAAGGGCTTTCGAGAAACAGCTCAAACTCTTTCATGTTCGAAGAGGCGGGCAAGATTTTTTGATCCAAAAGAATCCCATCCTTAATTTAGATTATCCATTATCTTAACATGAGAGGCTTGTTTTTTTCTACGGCGCAGAGGACACGAGCATACTCAAAATTGTCGAAGAGCATCAAGGTTAGTACGATAGTAACAAAGATATATCAAATGACGATGAGGAGACAACATGCAGATTAGAATGGAAAAGAAGAGCACACAGGTTTTTGAGCAAGACGCCGTCCTGGCAGCCATTGAAAGGTCTTTGGCCATGATCGAGTTTGATCCGGATGGAAAAGTGCTCTGGGCGAATGAGAATTTTGCGGAGACAATGGGCTATCGGGTGGAAGAAATGCCAGGACTTTTACATAAACAGTTTTGTACAGCAGAGCTCGCCGGCAGCAGAGCCTATATAGAATTATGGAGAAACCTGCGCAACGGAAAAAGCTTTCAGGAAAAAATACAGCGAGTCACTAAGAGAGGAAAACTCCTCTGGCTTGAGGCTACCTATACACCGGTTTACGATTCTTTAGGCCGAGTTGCTGGTGTGGTCAAGGTGGCTACTGACATAACTGAACGCGAATTGACTGCGACAAGATTTGCACAGCAGCTTCAGCAAATGTCCGAAGATCTGAGCGCACGGGCGCAAATGGGTATTACAAGAAGTGAAGAAGCAGCCACGGCGGCCAGCAAGCTAGTTGAGGAGTCAAAAGAAAATTCCGGAATTCTGGTATCGCTGCAATCACAGGCGAAATCAATCGGCAGCATCGTGCAGACCATTCGCGAAATTGCTGCACAAACCAACCTGCTTGCCCTGAACGCAGCCATCGAAGCCGCAAGGGCCGGGGAACATGGAAGAGGCTTTAATGTCGTTGCCGGAGAAGTCAGGAAGCTCGCCACACGTGTCCAGGATTCGATCCAGGAAGTCAATGAACACATAAAAGGAATAGCAGGGGAAATCACCAAAATCAACGAAGCCACCCAGCGCTCGCAAAATGGCATCACCCACAACCAGATACTCAATGAACAAGCGGTAGCTGCCTTCAAAGAAATCGGCAGTGCTGCCTGCGAATTGGATCAGCAGGCAAAGACCTTAAAGGACATATTGTAAGGAAAACGGACACCGTCGATCATGGCGGTGTTTTTTTGGTAAGTAGGAAGATTTATAAAGAGCGGGCGAGCATGCCGGAATAAAGAGGCCGTCTATGTGACCAAACGAGGCGATCTGTTGAAGAAAAAGCCAGATAGGAAAGTTCTATAAGCCAAATGGGGTGAAAAATCTAGCTGGTCTCAGCAACTTTTCACCTGAAATTCCCGTCTCAATAGTACAGGGGATAGCATTATTTGTTGTAACGCTTAATTTATGGTATATTTTAAGAACTTCAAACCCCTATTTTCTCCATCTAATTTCTTCACTATTCTTTATTAAGAGATATGATTCCCATGGGAATTTATAAATACATTTGCACAACAAAGAAACAGGAGTTGAACTATGGAAACGAAATTAAAAAAGGATCTTAAGATTTTCGCTTTGGGCGGTCTTGGTGAGATCGGAAAAAATACTTATGTAATCGAATACAAAAATGAAATGGTGCTGGTGGATTGCGGAATCAAGTTTCCGGATAATGAGTTGTTCGGGATTGATTATGTACTCGCGGATTACACCTATTTAAAGCAAAACCAGGACAAGCTGGTCGGGATTTTCGTTACTCATGGCCATGAAGACCATATTGGCGGCCTGCCGTTTTTGCTGCAGGATGTGAAGGCGCCGATTTATGGAGGCGATTTTGCGGTTGAGCTGATCAAGTCCAAGCTGCAGGAGCACAAGATCAAGGGTGTGAAATTCCACCAAATCAACAATGATACAGTGGTGCAATTCCAGAATATTAAGGTACGCTTTTTCAGGACGACGCACAGTATCGCCGATTCATTCGGTGTGGTGGTGACGACGCCGGAAGGGAATATTGTCCACACGGGTGACTTCAAATTTGACCTGACGCCGGTGGGCGCGGGCACTGATTTTCAGAAAATCGCTGAAATCAGCAGCGAGGGCGTGCTATGTCTGTTATCAGACAGCACGAACAGTGAGCAGCCAGGTTTTTCCTTATCTGAAAGACGTGTCGGGGAAGCGATCGAAGATATTTTCCAGACAGTGGATGGCCGCGTTATTTTCGCGACGTTTGCATCAAATATTGATCGAGTACAGCAGGTGGTGAAATCTTCTCTCAAGTACAGCCGTAAGATAGCTATTGTTGGGCGAAGCATGGAGAAGACTTTTGAGATTGGTCGCAGGCTTGGTTATATCACTGCACCGGATGAGGCTTTCGTTAACATTAATGAAATCGGGCAGGTCCCAAGCCATCAGCTGACGATCATTTGCACAGGAAGCCAGGGTGAGCCGATGGCAGCCCTTGCGCGGATTGCGAATGGCACGCACAGACAAATCTCCGTCATACCTGGAGATACGATTGTCTTTTCATCATCACCGATTCCTGGCAACACAATCAGCGTGAATCGGGTTATTGATAAGCTGCATCGAATCGGGGCGGATGTCATCCATCATAAAATTAGTGAGGTCCATACTTCAGGACATGGCAAGCAGGAAGAGCAGAAGCTGATGATCAAGCTGCTCAATCCTAAGTTTTTCATTCCGATTCATGGTGAATACCGTATGCTTGATCAGCATGTCAAATTAGCTGAGCAATGCGGAATCCCGCGTGAAAACTCCTTTATTTTAGACAATGGAGATGTATTGGAACTGTCTGCCGATGGCGGCCAGCTTGGCGGAAAAGTGCCGGCACAGCCAGTATATGTCGATGGCAGCGGAATCGGTGATATTGGCCATATCGTGTTAAAAGACAGAAGAGTTCTGTCCCAGGACGGACTTGTGATTGTCACAATGATGATCGATCGCGAGAAGAAGCAGCTTGTCAACAAGCCGACAGTGGTGACAAGAGGATTCGTTTACGTCAGGGAATCAGGCGACTTAATGAAAAATGTAGAAGAACTGATTAAGGATAAGATTGTAACGGAATTGGCTGGAGGCACGAAGGACTGGTCAAGCATCAAGAAGGCCGTAATCGACGTCGTCAATCCTTTCCTGTACAGCCAGACAGGCAGAAGACCAATGATTTTGCCGATTATTATGGAAGTCTAAACCGAGAACGCTCCTTTATGGGGCGTTTTTTATTTGATCATTTTACACACAATAAAGTCAGAAGGGAGGAACAGCATTGGAAAATGAAAGTTACTTACAGTCTTGGTTTGGTAATATAAAAGGAGATATTCTTTCCGGGCTTGTTGTTGCCATTGCCCTGATTCCGGAGGCGATTGCCTTTTCAATCATCGCAGGTGTCGATCCGATGGTTGGTTTGTATGCTTCTTTTACCATATCCGTTGTGATTGCTTTTGTTGGTGGCAGGCCAGGAATGATTTCGGCTGCCACGGGAGCAATGGCTTTATTGTTTATCGATCTGGTTGCGGAGCATGGAATTGAGTACCTATTGGCTGCAACAATTCTAACAGGAATTATTCAAATTTTATTCGGTGTTTTCAAACTTTCTCGATATATGAAATTCATTCCCCGGTCTGTCATGGTGGGCTTTGTTAATGCACTGGCCATCCTGATTTTTATGTCGCAGCTCGGCAATTTTGAAAATGCGACCTGGCATGTATATGCATTGGCAGGTTTAACACTGCTGATTATCTATTTGCTTCCTTACTTAACGAAAGCTGTGCCTTCGACTTTAGTCGCGATTGTTGTTGTGACCTCCATAGTAATCATTATGGGCGTGGACGTCAGGACGGTAGGGGACATGGGCACATTGACGAGGACGCTGCCTGTTTTTTTGCTTCCAGATATCCCCTTGACACTTGAAACGGTTCTGATTGTACTTCCCTATTCATTAGCGCTTGCTGTAGTTGGATTGTTAGAATCGCTGCTGACGGCCACGATTGTCGATGATATGACGGACTCAGAAAGCGATAAGAACACGGAGAGCAAGGGGCAGGGGATTGCCAATATCGTAACCGGCTTTTTTGGCGGAATGGCCGGATGCGCGATGATTGGCCAATCGGTCATAAATGTTAAATCTGGCGGCCGGAAAAGGTTATCTGCCCTCGTAGCAGGAGTTTTCTTAATGCTGTTGATTGTGCTGTTAGGTGATATTGTCGTCCAAATTCCGATGGCCACGCTTGCCGGGGTTATGATTATGGTTTCAATCAGCACCTTTGACTGGTCTTCGATCAGGACACTTCATCTAGTGCCAAGAACAGATGCGATTGTAATGGTTGTTACGGTATTGACGGTAATTTTTACTCACAATCTTGCCATTGGAGTGTTCACGGGAATCCTGTTGAGCGCAATTTTCTTCGTTTCGAAGATTTCACAAGTGGAGGTCAAGAGCACAAAAGTAAATGATCGCCGAACATACAAACTTAAAGGACAGCTGTTTTTCGCTTCTGTTACTGAGCTCCAAAAGCAATTCGATTACAAGGAGGATATCGAATTCATTGAACTGGATTTGCGGAAGACTCACCTTTGGGATGATTCAGCAGTTGCAGCAGTCGAGAAAATCGTCAGCAAATTCGAAGAGAGTGGCAAGAAGGTTGTTGTCACTGGCATGAATCAGGAAAGCTCCGATTTAGCTGAAAAGCTTGCAAATAAATTAGGTTCGCATTAATAAAGAGGTGAGGATATGTATCAAAAAATACTCCTGGCTGCGGATGGCTCTGAACATTCCATTCGTGCAGCCGATCATGCGATCATGATTACAAAATGCCAGGGAGATGCCAAAATGGAGATTGTATATGCAGTCGATGGGGACAGTTCCAAGTCGGATGTGCTGAGCAGCTGGAACACGGCTGATATCAATGATAAACGGAAGGAACGTCTGAAGGACATTGAGCAGAAGGCAAGAGATTCTGAAGTCAGGTTCGAGATCAAGATTCTTCATGGGGAACCTGGCCCGGCAGTTGTCGATTACACTAACAAAAATAACTTTGACCTCGTTGTTATCGGAAGCAGGGGCTTGAACGGGCTCCAGGAACTTATGCTCGGAAGCGTAAGCCATAAAGTGGCTAAAAGGGCCAATTGTCCAGTGATGATTGTGAAATAAATAAGAGGGGAAAACAAAAAGACACACCGAACTTAGTTCAGTGTGTCTTTATATTATTCCTCATCTTTTTCATAAAAACGAAGCAAATCTCCGTAAATAATCTGGTCTGAGTAGCTCAGTTCGTTCTTGGCATGCTCGATATAAGGTTCACAGCTTGCACCGTCTGTCGGCTCTCCTGTGGCTTTATCATAGCAGACACCCTTCGTGTAGACTACATCTTCGGTAATGAAGCTTCCGTCTCTTAGAGCAACAAAGTTATCCTGCTTTTTGGAGAACATGTCTGCTCCAAACTGGATATCTTGTTTTGTATCAATTCCAGCAAGGTTCAGCAATGTTGGGCGAAGGTCGATTTGACCAGTTACGGTTGAAATGGTCTTGCCTTCGTGACCCGGAATGTGAATGATCATTGGCACACGCTGCAGCTGTGTTGATTCAAACGGCGTGATTTCCTTGCCAAGATACTGCTCCATTGCCTTGTTATGGTTTTCGGAAATTCCATAGTGGTCACCGTAGATCACGATGATTGAATCCTCGTAAAGACCTTCTGCCTTTAAATCTTCGATAAACAGCTTGAACGCTTCATCCGTATAACGGACAGTTGGGAAGTAGCGGTTCAAGGTGCCGCTGTTTGAGTCGTATTCATCGATGAATTTATCCTCTTCATCCAATTCGAATGGGAAGTGGTTTGTCAGCGTGATGAACTTCGCATAAAACGGCTTTGGCATTGCTTTTAAATGTTCAATCGACTGGTCCAAGAAATCGATGTCCTTCATGCCCCAGCCAACAGAATTTTCTTCGTTCACTTCATAATCCGGCAACGAGTAGAAACGGTCATAGCCGAAGTTATTGTACATTACGTCACGATTCCAGAAGCTCTTGTTGTTCGCATGAAGCTTCGCTGTGTAATAAGAGTTTTCCTTCAGCCTTTCCGCAAGTGACATATACTCATTCCCTGAATGGGTGAAGAATACTGCTCCGCGTCCTAGCGGATATAAAGAGTTTTCCAATAGAAATTCTGAATCAGACGTTTTACCCTGTGCCGTCTGATGGTAAAAGTTATCAAAGTAATAGCTGTCCTTAATGAACTCATTCAGGAATGGCGTGATTTCCTGGCCATTCACCTTCTGTCCGATGACAAAATTCTGGGTAGATTCCATTGAAATCACAATGAGGTTCTTGCCCTTTGCCGCGCCGAACATTTCTTTAGATGGTTCTGTGTATTGAGCACGAGTGTAGTTCTCGATTTCGGTCAGCTGGTTGCCATCTGCCATGGCTCTTTGTGCAGTTGTCTTTGTTTGCAGGTACGCATCATAAATATGGTGATTGTACGTCCCGATATTCTTGACAAGGATCTCCCTGTCAAACGTACGAGTCAGCAATTCAGGACGCTCCGACTCAGAAAGCCCGAGGTTGAAAAATGCAAGGCCGATCGCACTGAAGTAAAAGGCAGCTGCATATACGCTTTTGTACTTTTTAAAAGAAATCTTTGGTGTTTTAACAAAAGCCAGGGCTAAAATCAACAATGCATCAGCAAAATAAATGATGTCAGACCAGCCGATCAATTCCCCGACACTGCTCTTTAAATCGCCCATATTGCTTGTCTGTGTCAACAGCGGAATCGTGATGAAATCACTGAATTCCTTATAGTAAACAACATTGGCGTAAAGAATAAAGGAAGTGATGAAGCTTGTTGCGACGACGAAGATTTTTTGCTTCCTGCCGGCTATGAAGATCCCAAGTCCCAAAGCGAACATAAGGAAGCTCAATGGGTTAATGAACAGGATGAATTCCTGCATTTTATTTTCAATATCTATATCAAAATTGAACTTATAAACGGTGTAGGTTTTAAGCCATAATAGGACAATGGCAATCATGACGAAACTTACGGACTTGTTCTTATTAGTCCCCATGCAATCCCTCCTAGGAATCTATTGAAGCTTTCATTTTACCACAATTGAAAATAGTTTTGTAGCTGACCCGATAAACGCGTAATTTTCCGATATTTATTAGTACGAATTGAACACCTGAAAAGTTTCTGGTAATTATTACTATTTTATTGAAACTCCAGCACATTTGGGGGCTGCCCAAGGGGCTTGCGCTTTTCTTTGCCTGAGGAAACTTTTTTGCCGCCCTGTCAATTAAATGGATAAGGGTAAAAAGGTTGCTGTAGACTCACTCGCCCTTAGATTGTTAAAATGTTCTAGCAGTTGAATGGAGGCCAGTCATGAATGAACAACGTTATTCTAATTTAAAACTAGGTGAACGCGGGGCCATTATAAGTATCCTCGCTTATATACTTCTTTCTGTATTGAAACTTTCTGTAGGTTATATCAGCGATTCCGAAGCATTAAAGGCTGATGGTCTGAATAATACGACCGATATTCTAGCCTCACTGTCCGTCCTTATAGGGTTGAGGCTGTCTCAAAAACCTGCGGATGAAGACCATCTTTATGGCCATTGGAAATCGGAAATGGTCGCTTCGATGGTAGCATCTTTTATCATCATTGTTGTCGGATTTCAGGTTTTAACCAGCGCCTTCACCTCGTTTTTTGAAGGAGCTGCCGAAGCACCAGATCTTATTGCAGCATGGACAGGTTTATTTTCGGCACTCATTATGTATTTCGTGTATCGTTATAATCGGAACCTCGCCAGCAAAATAAAAAGCCACTCGGTCATGGCCGCGGCTAAAGATAACCTGTCCGATTCCTGGGTGAGTATTGGAACTGCTGCAGGCATCATCGGCTCTCAGTTTGGCTTGCCCTGGCTTGACCCCGTAACTGCATTCATCGTTGGCGCATTAATTTTAAAAACAGGCTGGGGCATCTTCCGTGAAGCATCCCACCAGCTGACAGACGGCTTTGATGTTGACCTAATTAAAGAATATAACGATACGATCTGTAATATTCCTGGTGTCAAAGGAATTAAGGATTTAAAGGCAAGAAGCTACGGGAACAATATTGTCGTGGACTGCGTCATTACTGTAGAACCGACCCTCGACATCAGCACCGCTCATGATATCTCGACAAGGGTCGAAGTGAAACTTATGGAAGATTACGATATATATGACGTCCATGTACATGTAGAGCCGGATTGATCAAGAAAAAGTTATGAACGGCTATAGATTGGTTCATGCTATACTTAGCTGGACAATTAGATTTTGAAGGGAAAAGGTAAAAATAAGATGAAGTTTGTAAAATCTCAGATGAAACAGTTGATTAAGGATAATCCAGAACTGCAAACGCGCTTATCCAGTTTGATTAAAGAACATGATTTGGAGAAAAGCTTTGCCCTTAAGGCTTTGTATCACTCTGAAGTAGCTGAGGGCGGAAAGTATCAGCTCGCATACCAAGCACTTGACTTGCCCAAGGGGTAAGTCATTTTTATTTCTATTTCCACAAGGCAAGTTATAAGATATGGAATGGATAAATTTATACTTTGATTAGTGTCTAGCTCCAGCACCTAGCCCCTCGAGACGTTTGTCTAGCTGCGGCTCCTAACTCCTCGAGACGTTTCGGTCCTGCCAATGAAGTCAAAGAGCGACTTCACTGTCAGGCCCTCCAACGCTTGTCGGGGCTGTGCAAGGCGCTTGCGCTTTTCTTATATCGGAAGGATTTGAAGCTGATTGGAATTCACTAAATTTGAGCCTGAGTTTTTTATATACAATTATGCATCTCCAGGTGAAGAAAAAGAGTTGTGCGCACTGGAGATGCGCTCGTTTTTTGGGGAGGATACAGAATCCAGCATCCTGGAGAGTACCTTAAAAATAGATCCAAGCCGAAGTCCGTTTATGAGGGGACGTATGGATGTCATCCTTGAAAGTGAGCAATTTGAGGACCTAATTGAGCAAGTGAAGAAGATAGAATTGACTGGATATACTTTTAAAGTGATGTATGTAAAAGCGGCAGGTCCTGAAAAGGTGGATTTTGAAGAAAGGCGCCGAATCGAGCGGGAAGTGGGTTTGCAAATTCCCGGAGAGCCGGAGCTCATAAATCCAGATGTGCTGTTTGGGATCATGAATGTAAACGGGCGTTGGGTATTTGGTAAATACCACAGCAGTGAAGCGGTCTGGCTGAGCCACCAGCAAAAACCGCATAGCTACTCAACTTCATTAAGCACCCGTGTCGCAAGAGCGGTGGCCAATATCGCCGTTCCTGATCCAGCTGGAGTTAAAGCAATCGACCCATGCTGCGGAATTGGAACGGTAGTGGTGGAAGCATTGTCGATGGGGATCGACATCGTTGCCAGTGATATCAATCCGCTCATACTGCCTGGTACAAGGGAGAACATCGCGCATTTTGGCTATGCAACGGAAGTGGCGTTTAAGGACATCCGCAAGGTCACTGGGAGCTATGACGTGGCGATTATTGATATGCCTTACAATCTATGCTCGGTCATCACACCCGAAGAGCAGCTCGAGATGCTTCAAAGCACATACCAATTTGCTGATAAAGTGGTCATCGTCACGATTGAACCAATCGATTCTATCATCGGAGATGCCGGCTTTGAAATTGTTGACCGTTGTGTCGTGAGAAAAGGAACCTTCGAACGCGAGATTATTGTATGTGAAAAATAGGATAAATTTAAGGACGATTATGCTTGTCATAATCGTCCTTTTTTCTTAACCTCTATTTAATAGCCTTGCTGACTCTAAGTTTCTTTCCCTTGATTGTTGCATTCTCCATTGCCTGCATGACAAGTGAGCCTTTTCCGTTCAGGATATCTACATAGGACATAGTATCGTGGATCGTGATGATGCCGATATCGTCTGCCGTTACTCCAGGGATTTTCGCGATTGTTCCAACGAAGTCGACGGCGCGAAGCTTCTTCTTTTTGCCGCCGCTGAAATGAAGCTTCATGATATCCTGGTTGATCCGGGCTGTTTTGTTGTTTTTCACGACACGGCGCCCGCTGATTTTTTCATTGAATGCAGCCTGGTTTCTTGCAACTTCCTGCTTGCTCGGAGCTTCAGTTACGGGAATTTCAAAGCCAATGTACCGTTCGATAGCCTTGATGAACTTCCCTTCATATGGGGTCGCAAGTGTAATAGCCTTTCCTTTGTTCCCGGCGCGTCCTGTACGTCCTGTACGGTGGACATAGCCCTCTTTTTCCATCGGAACGTCGTAGTTGATGACAAGCGAAACGTTATCGACGTCAATTCCTCTTGCAGCCACATCGGTGGCCACAAGGTAGCGGAAATTCCCCATCTTGAAGCCATTCATTACGGCGAAGCGGTCTTCCTGCTCTAATCCGCCATGAAGCCTTTCACAGGAATAGTTTGCTTCTTCAAGCTCGGCAAACACTGTATCAACATTTTCCTTCGTCCTGCAAAAAATAATGCAACTGTCAGGGTTTTCAACAACCGTAACATCTTTTAGAAGGGAGATCTTTTCCTCTTCCTGCACTTCGATCAACATATGGTCAATCGTATTTGTCGTAATACCGGCAGAAGCGATTTCGATGTTGACCGGATCCTTCATATATTTGTGGCAGAGATTTTCAACATCCTTGGGCAATGTCGCAGAAAACACCATGGTAACCCGATTTGGAGGAAGTTCTTCTATAATGGATTCAACAGCATCAATAAATCCCATGTTGAGCATTTCATCTGCTTCATCGATGATTAGATATTTTATTTGGTCCAAAACCAGCGTTCCTCTTTCAATATGATCGATGACACGCCCCGGTGTACCAACGACGACATGAGTTTTTTGCTTCAATTCCTCTTTCTGTTTCGAGAAGGGCTCCTTGCCATAAACGGCCATGGCCTTGATCCTTTTGAACCTTCCGATATTCGTGATATCTTCACGAACCTGAACTGCCAGCTCCCTGGTTGGAGTGAGAATCAAGGCTTGAGGATTCTTTTCCTCCCAATCAACCATATCGCAAATAGGTATCCCGAATGAAGCCGTCTTTCCGCTCCCTGTCTGGGATTTAACGACAAGATCCTGATTTTGCAGCGCTAACGGAATGACTTTTTCCTGTACCTCTGTTGGTGATTCATACTTCAGCACTGTAAGGGCACGTTTAATTTCGTCACTTAAATTGTAATCGTCAAAACTTCTTTTACTCATGTGAAAAACCTCATTTTATATTATTATCATCCAACTTATTTTTAGGATTCTCGCAATGAAACATCATATACATAAACTGAATAGTATTCATTATACTTTAAACACCTGACTAATCGGCTAATATTTAATAATCTCCTTCAGTCTCCTGGTGAAACTATTTTAAAAAGGAAATCTCAAGCTGCGTGCCAACGGCTAATTCTTAAAAAGTTTCACAAATTATCAATATAATCGTCGATACCCAAATGGGTTAACGAGATATAATAAAAGTGATAAGAAAGCGATTTCATTTCACAAAGGAAGGGTGTTGGACATGAATTATCAAGAAGTTAAATCTCAATTAGAAGCATTGCAGATGCAGCTTGCGAATAAGATGCAGAATCCAAGCCTGTCTATAGATGAAAAAAATGAACTTCAGAGAGCGATTGCAAACTACGATTATATTATTGAGCTGACTTGCATGAACCATTTTGAGCGGGGAACAGCCTAGATTATCTGATTCATTATTGACATATAAATTGAATGACCAAATTCTATACTGGGTGAATTCTGACTGCAGGCAAACTCGATGAAAATCAAGTTTTCCGCAGTTTTTTATTTCCTCTTTAATTGGCCTTTTGAACAGACCACTAGCGGTCCTTTATGACCAGAAAATCCAATCATGAATCAACATTGGCAAAAGGAAAGCATCTGCATTAACCCAAACAAGAATAACGTTTGACCAGATTAGCAAAAAAATGAAGGCTTATACTTTTAAAGGTGATCGTTCTTTATTAATCAGCCTTACATTTGAGGTGTGACTGAGTGGAGTCAGGCTTAATTTCTTTAATGTTTGTCAAATATTCAGGAGTGTTCCTCCATTTTATATGAAATAGAACAATAGCTAGTTTCCCCTTCAGACTCTGGCCACTATATCTTTTTAATTCGTATGCTTCAAACCCTCCAAACCCTTTCTTGAACTTGTTTATTCCTTGTCCTTCGATATCATTTGGATTCTGCGACAGACCGCAAAAGTCATACCAATTGCATCCAAGTTCCTTGAAAGAAAGTATCGAATTCCAGTGCAAAAATCGGTTGGCTCTCCCGATCAGATTGGTCTCGGATGAATCCCGGCCTGCTCTTAAAGATGCCGAGTAAAGCATATTCGTCCTTTGTCTATCAAAAATATATCCATGGCAGGCCAATGTCCGATCACCTAGCATTGCTTTGGTAATTACAAAGGCATTATTGTTGCGCAATTGTTTTATCTTAGCCGGGATGCAAGGGCGAATTTTTTTTGCTCTCGCAAATTCATCAAAAAATTCAATGAACTCCTGGATTTCTCGATCGTTTGGTTTTCGTAATATACGAAAGCTCACTCCTTCTCTGTCTGCACGATTAATTTTGTATCTCGTACTTTTCTGGAATTCTTGAAATATGTCATTCTCTGACTTCTGCAAATCGATGACAAGGGTTTTGAATGCCTTGTGAATCTGAAAAGGGCCATTTTTATATGGAAGCCCAGTAAAGGTATTTTTAGGCACTAACAACCATGAATCGATTTGGATATCAGAATTTGCTAAGTCAAGAAGCTTATTAGAGCTGTACGTTTCTGTGAAACGCAGGAATTTTCGCATATAACGAATCGTTAGCATGATCATACTCCCTTCATATCATTCAATGTTTTGTTCCTTATTGGGAACGACTAGGCCATTCATCGTAAAAATATATGGTTCATCTCTAGTGCGTATTCCAAATTGTGCTGAAAAATGGAGGTCTTCTTACTTATTGACGTTTAGGGAATCTTTACCACAAGTTATGCGAATATTCGTTATATGTAACAAATAGAATTTACAAACAGGTGAGAAGGTTGTAGCCCGATTTCTAGGCCTTGACTAAGCAAAATAATTTCAAAAGAGTCGAAAGGATTGACTGTATGCAGAGAGAGATCGATATTAGGGAATTGATCAGCATCCTAAATGAAGGCAGGATCATTATCATACTTATAACACTTATATCTGGCCTCGCTGGAGGAGTTGCCAGCTATTTCTTCATTACTCCGGTTTATCAAGCAAGGACAGACCTGCTCATTAGCCAAAATTTCAAAGAAAGCGAAGCGTCAAATCTGTCATTGGGAGAAATAGAAACCAACCTTAAATTGATTGAAAGCTATCAATATATTGTAAAAAGTGAGCGGGTGTTGCAAAAAACAGCAGAGGTGCTAGGAAAGGGGAACAATAAAAAGGAACTGGAGAAAAAAGTAAAGGTCGAAACCAAGGGAAACTCACAAATCCTTACAATTATTGTGGAGGATACGGAAATTAGTAAAGCAGCAGACATTGCGAACAAGGTGGCGGAAGTGTTCAAATCGGAAATCAAGGCCCTCCTAAAGCTGGATAATATCCACATTTTATCCCCTGCAGTTGCAGAATCAGAAGCTGAGCCTGTTAGACCAAAACCGCTATTGAATAGCATTATATCGACTTTAGTCGGATTAGTCCTGTCTCTGGGGATTGTTTTCATCCGGAGATTCGCAGGATATAAAATTAGTTCCAAACAAGATGTAACAGGTCAATTATCATTACCTGTCCTTGGTGAAGTTCCGTTCATCAATGCCCATCATAACAATGGCAGTAGTTTTCAGTATGGTGAGCGCTACTATAAACTGGTATCTCAGTTAGAAAAGAACTCCTCCATTGCGGATTTTTACCGGTCAATACGAACAAATCTCCAATTCCAAAATCATACAAAAGGATATAAAAGGATTCTCTTCACAAGCTCAAAACCAGGTGAGGGAAAGTCAATCACCACTGGGAATATGAGCATCGTGATGGCTATGGACAATAAAAAAACTGTTTATGTAGATTGCGATTTGAGAAAGCCGAATGGCCATCATATGTTTGGGATTCCCAATCGCAATGGGGTCACCTCGTATCTTGCTGGAGATGCTCAAATCGATACAATCATCAGAAATACTGCTGTGCCTTACTTGTATCTAATTCCGGCAGGACCTATACCGCCAAACCCAGCTGAACTCCTGTCTTCAGATAAAATGCAAAGCCTGTTGGAAGAGCTTGAACAAAGGTTTGATTACATTTTTCTCGATTGCCCGCCAATGATTGTATCTGATACAACCATCCTGGCGATGAAAGCAGATTGCTGTGTGTACGTCATAAATGCCCAAAAAAACAGCAGTACAGATGTAAAGCAGAAAATAAATCACCTTAAAGAGATGAACGCAAACCTGCTTGGAGTGGTTTTGAACAAATCAACAACAAAAGTTACCGGAGAATATTATTATTGAGAACCTGGGAGAGCGCTATTTAATTTGAGAACAAATGAATGGGTCGATGCAAATGAGAGAAGGTATGTATAGTTTCAGCATTTATATTATTCTGGCTCTATTGGCAGGAGGAATTAGCGCAGTTTATCCTCTGAACATATATGCTGGAGCATTATTGTTGGCGGCAATTGTCGCGGCAGCTGCAGTTCATTATCTCCCTTTCGCTGTCATTCTTGCAGGGATTGCATTAAGTACAGGAAAAATTGATCTATATAAAAACCTAAATGTATTTGATATCACAATTCTGTTATTGCTTTTTTCTTATCTGAAATCTAATTCCTTTAAGGTTAGCCTCCAGGGTTGGCCAGTAAAGACGGCCATTTTTCTCATTATCTTTGCTACCGTTCCCATGTTGAAAGCAGTCAATCCGATTGAAAGTTTTTATAATCTTCTACAATTCTTTTTTCTGATCCTTTCTGCATTCGTTTTTTTCCTCGTATTCAGAAGTAAAGCCCTTGTTTTGGTTTTCCTAAAAAGCTGGGTGATCGCTTCAATTGTTTTCTTATCAGTCTATATCGTTCCGTTTATATTAAATTCAAGCTATTCAAACTTGTACTCCGATTTTCTTTCATCGAGGGCTAGCTATACTTTTCTTGATCCAAACTATTTTGCCAGTTATCTGGTGACATTATTTCCATTTATGTTTTTAGGGATGTTTGGAACAGAATCAAAAAGAATGAATGGGGTTTTATTTTACGGAATGGGATTAGTGTTAGTGTCAATAATCCTTACTTACTCGAGAGCAAGCTGGCTGACTTTGATCATTGTATTGCTCATGCTTTCAATTGCATTTATCAAATGGAATAAAAAAGGTTTACTTCTGCTTGCTGGAATCGGATTTTCATTTGTCATCTCAATGTATTTCCTCGGTATTCTTGACTATTCAATCGAGAGGTTCGGGAATCTGTTCGACGGAAGCTCAGATGATGGTTCGATCATTGAGAGAAAACTGATTTTATTATCGGTATTCAATGTGATAAAAGAACACTATCTTTTGGGCATTGGACTGGATATGTTTCCTAGAGTTTATTCAGAATATCAGCCCGTGAATTTCCGAAGTGTTGCAGATACCCATAATACTTACCTGACCGTCTGGGCAGAGATGGGGACATTTGGGTTAATCGCTTTTTTAACTTTGCTGTATCTCTCATTGTTTAAAAGAATGACATTCTATTTAAAAAAGGATCGCCTTCATTTTTTGATTTGCTTAAGCATAATCGCATTCCTTGTCAGCTCGTTTTTTATTAATAATGTATATTCGCGGGTTTTCTGGTGCTTGATGGGACTGCTCTTAGCGACCAAAGCTCAAGTTGATAATAAAGAACCCGAATGTCATAACCCTGAAACGGATTTCGTGAAAAGAGGCAAGTATGATTCTGTTGGTGAAAATGACACATTAGGCTCTGCTTCGGCACCATGAACAACAGAGCCATCAATTAAAAAAGGTTGTGACAAAGGATGCCCCTAACTAGACTGCTGATGGTAACACCATCGCTTCATATAGGCGGTGCAGAAAGACATGTAGTCGATTTATCGAGGATTCTTCAGTCAAAAGGACTTTTGGTTGAGGTAGTGTCTTCAGGTGGCATCCTCGAGAAGGAATTGGCAAAATCGAAGATTCGTCATGTCACGCTAGATGTGAATAAGAAAAATCCTCTCCATTTCAAAACGATCTTGTTGCTTAGGAAGCTTCTTAAACTAGGGAATTACGATATCATACATATCCATGCAGTTATGCCGACAATCCTTTGCTGGCTGGCAAGTTTCGGCCTTAGGTGCAGGATTGTTGTTACTGTCCATGGTTTGGAAGCTTCTAACTACAGCTTTGCCGGCAGAATTCTGAGCCGGCTGTCAAACCGGGTAATCGCTGTCTCACGCGGTATTTATCATGATCTATTAAAGGGAGGAATGGATAAAAACAAGCTGGCCATTGTCCATAACGGTATTGATACCAACAAGTTTGCGCCCTGCTCCATTAAAACTGAATATCAAACAGTTTTTATTGGAGCGGTTGGAAGACTTTCACCTGAAAAAGGCCATCAATACTTGTTCCGTGCAATCTCACACTTAAAAAGCCGTGATATTAAATGCTTCATTATTGGGGGAGGAGCGCTTGAAAAGGAACTTAAGGAGCTTGCAGAGAGTTTGCAGGTCGCTGACAAAATTGTTATTACAGGGTTTGTCTCTGATGTTCAATCCGCGATTGAACAAATGGATATTATGGTCATGCCCTCCTTGAGAGAAGGACTTCCGATCGCTCTCCTGGAGGCAATGTCCATGGGAAAAGCTGTGATTGCATCGGAAGTAGGAGGCATTCCGGATGTCATTACCCATAACAAAACCGGGCTGCTGGTTCGAGCCGCCAATGTCAAAGAATTGGCAGCCGCGATTGAATATATGCTCGATAAGCCTGCAAGGAGAAGGGCTTTAGGAAAAGAGGCTCATCAATATATTGTGGATCAATTCCAGATTGAAAAAATGGTAGAGGGGATCATCGGTATTTATGACCAGACATTGAATAGAAAAACCATGAACGATGACGGCTCATCCTCCATCAATTAGTGCTATATAAAAATGCAGAGTGGAGCTTTTTATGGAAAGTCAGGAGAAGAAAATGAAGGAATGGAAGAAACCGTTCAACAAAATAAGCAAAGATACTCTGATTTATGTTCCTGCGTTCCTGATCCCGGCTTTTATTAATGTATTTTCCCTAGTGGTCTTCACAAGAATCTTTGAAGCTGGTGATTATGGAGAATACTCACTTGTGCTGGCAACTACAACATTTTTGGCGATTCTGCAGTCAGAGTGGATCACCCAATCTGTCCAAAGGTATCTTCCCCAGAATAATACAGACGAAGAGAAACGGAGCTTCTATTCTTACTTACGCTTCTTGATTGTTTCTCTAACTTCAGCTTTTATGATTGTTTCAATCGCAATGTATCCGTTAATCAAGCCATTATTAAAAGGGTTTACCGTATTTTATTGGCCGGCGGTAGTCTTGATCGTTTTTCAAATGTTATTTGCCTTATCAGGCGGCATTTTTCAATCAGAATTGAAATCAAAGGAATTCAGTATTTATCGAATCCTCAATGTATCCCTAAGATTGCTAGTTTCATTAGGGTGGATATATTTCTATGGTAAAGAAATAATCGGACTAATATGGGGGGCAGTGATTACTTTCGGTCTGATATTGATTCCAATGCTAAAGAAGTGCAGCCTGTTGGATCAAAGTGGATTCAGCTTCCGCCGACAAAAAGCCGCCTATAAGCGGTATTTTCTGCAGTTTATAGCTTATGGCTTTCCCATGATGGGCTGGTATATAGGAACATCAATCCTGGATATAAGCGACAGATATTTATTGAAGCATCTTGGATCGAGTGAAGATGTAGGTATCTATTCTGCTAATTACAATTTGATATCGGCGTCACTTGGTTTGGTGACTGCTCCACTATTAACTGCCTCTCAGCCGGTTATTATGAAGATGGTAAATAAGGTGGTAGATGACTTAGATAAAATAAAAAACGTCATCACACATTTATCGCGGATTTATTTATTGGCCGTCCTGCCATTCATCGCTTATGTCACCGTCTTTCGGGAAGAAATCACCTTCCTTTTGCTAGGCAAAGAATATCGAGAAGGTGCCGTCATTATACCCATTCTATTAATTGCTTTTTCGTTATGGAATTTCTCTATGTATGGACAAATCGGCCATATGATAAAAGAAAAGACTCCTATTATGGTGGGATTCGTTTTTATAGCCGCCGCTGTAAATATCTTGTTGAACTTTGTTTTAATTCCACTTTACGGATACCGGGGCGCAGCACTGTCAACATTGTTCAGTTTTATGCTGTACCCTCTGTTTATTTACTATTCTTCAAGAAAATTCATCCCCTGGAAGCTCAAATGGGATTCTTTTATGAGAACTTTGATTATAAGCACATTTACTGGCATCAGTGTCAGTCAATTGAAAGGATTATTTCTAGTGAATATCCATCCATTTATTGGATTAATTATTGGTTTTTGCATTGGCTTAATAATGTAT
The DNA here is from genome assembly GCF_018613295.1 of Bacillus sp. ISL-39. Classification (NCBI taxonomy): domain Bacteria; kingdom Bacillati; phylum Bacillota; class Bacilli; order Caryophanales; family Bacillaceae; genus Bacillus; species Bacillus sp. ISL-39. The sequence goes on along the minus strand of NZ_JAGGQM010000025.1, from coordinate 42,907 downwards.
ATAACCCTATTGTTTGCAGTGAAGGAACTTAACCAGAAGGAAATACAGCTATTAAAGGGGTTTGTACTTCACGGAAAAAAAAGTAACAAAACTGAATAATACAGAATTGCAAAAATACAATCGGCAGCAATGCGAGAAAGGTGATACATCATTATGATGGTTTCATTCATGCTCCTAGCCGGACCAACATATAGTGTGTCAAAAGGATCATCTATAACAAATGAATGTGAGTAATAATGCCTGCTTGACAGTTTATTTTTCAGCAATTCGCGGGTCAAGAGAACTGTAGGAATAATCTGTTTTATTTGCAAGAGAAGATCCATTTTTTAAACAAACGGCAATCTGTCTTCATGTTTAAAGTCTGCTTTTCTGGGGGTGTGGACTTGAATGATTTTAAAGAAACAAAAGAGGGACATTTGGTGCATCTTGAGATTAGAACCAAGTACCTTTTGTTTAAGAGAGCCATGGACCTGACGATAGGGATTTGTTCACTTATACTCTTGCTTCCTGTAATGATCATTGTAAGTATCCTTATATATTTATTGGATGGAAAGCCCATTCTTTTTAAACAAGCACGCACTGGATTAAGAGAACAGACATTCACCATCTATAAATTCAGGACTATGAAACCTCAAAACAATCAATCCATTCATAAATATAGATGGGACGGAGGAGTCCCTGATGATTTTGTCTTTAAAACGACAGTGAATCCGAATGTGACCAAATTAGGAGCAACTCTTAGAAAGCTTAGTTTAGATGAACTTCCACAGTTGTTCAATGTAATTAAAGGAGACATGAGCATCGTGGGGCCGAGACCGGAAATACCCGAAATTACCAGGCTTTATAGCAGTCATCAAAAAATGAGGCTGTTGGTCAAACCAGGCATCACTGGGTATGCCCAGGTTAATGGGCGAGCAAATAGTACACATGGGGAAAAAATTTGGCATGACCTTTACTATCTCGGAAACTGTTCATGTATGCTGGACCTGAAAATCATCTTGAAGACAATCTATCAAGTGATTGTCTGTAAGGGTTCCTATTAATCAATACATTTTGCGGAACTATTAAAATCGCATCAATAAGGGGTCGAGAAGATGATTGTTGATATCCATAATCATATATTGCCCGGCCTGGATGATGGGGCTGAGGATATACAGAAAGCGATTCAGATGGGCATGCAGGCTGTGGAAAATGGGATAACCCATATAATAGCAACACCACACCATCGAAATGGTGAATATGTCTGCCATCCGGAACAAATCAATGAAGGTATAGCCATATTAAACTTTTTGTTTGATCGTCAAGATATTCCTTTGACTGTGCTTCCAGGAATGGAGGTCCATCTATATGGCAGCCTGGCTGATGACATGGCTTCGACTGGTGGAATTGTCACTCTTGGAGAAAGCATGAAATATGTATTGGTGGAGCTGCCCTATTCACACGTTCCTCATTTTACAGGGGACATATTTTATCAAATGCAATTAAAGGGCTTTATCCCTGTCATTGCACATCCAGAGAGAAATGCTGAAATAAAAAAGCGTCCAAACATCCTTGTGGAGTTAATCCAAAAAGGTGCGCTGGCGCAAATTACTGCAGCAAGTATAGCGGGATTGTTTGGAAAAGAGTCCCAAAAGTTATCAATAAAATTATTAAAGCATAATCTTGTCCATTTCATTGCTTCAGATGCGCATAATGTTACCAATCGCTCCTTCCAGCTTCTTTCAGCCTATAAATATATAGAAAAACATTTTTCGTCCGAGTATACCGATTATTTAATAGAAAACGCGAGTAATGTTGTAAAAGGGAAGGAGTTTTGCATCATGGCTCCTCAAAAGTTTGAAAGGAAAAGCAAAATATTTACCTTCGGTGCAAACCGGTAGATATGTTTCTAAAGGCTGTCGGGGAACGAATGCAAAGGGCAATTAAGATAATTAATAAAGGGGGTGTTTCATGAAGGTTGTCCAGATTATTACCAGAATGGATGAACCAGGTGGTGCTCAGATTCATGTGCGTGATCTATGTCTGAACTTAAATAGTAGAGGCCATGATATATCCCTCATCTCAGGAAGTGAAAATCAGATATTCCCTGAAATTGAAGATAATGCAATCCCTTATTTCCAAGTGAAAAGTATGGCTAGGAATATTAAACCTATAGCTGATATAAGGGCATTGTTTGAAATGAAGAAAATAATCTCGAGGCTTAAACCTGATTTACTGGCAATACATTCCTCGAAGGCGGGGATGATTGGCCGGGCTGCAGGCTGGATGCTCGGTATTCCAACTGTTTTTACTGCCCATGGCTGGGCTTTTACAGAGGGAGTCCCGCGGAAAAGGAAGAATATCTATGTGCAGGTTGAACGTATTGCAGGGAGATTATCCTCAGGTATAATTGCTGTTTCCCAATATGACTATGCATTGGCTCTTAACAACAAAATAATTACAGAAGAGAAATTGGAAGTAATACAGAATGGAGTACCCGATCGACCAGACATTGAGCTGGCAAAAACCGAGGTCCATCCTCCAAGAATGGTCATGGTCGCAAGGTTTGCAGAACCAAAGAACCACAGGGTTGTTATCAACGCATTAAACAAACTCAGGAATTATGAGTGGGAAATTTCCTTTGTTGGTGACGGACCATTAAAAGATGAAATCGAACGATATGTAGGAGAATTAGGTCTTGCAGGAAAGATTAAATTTTTGGGGTCTTCTTCAAATGTTTCAAGTATTCTCGCCAGTGCACAGCTTTTTATCCTGGCAACGAATTGGGAAGGGTTGCCGCTAAGTATTCTTGAAGCAATGCGAGCCGGACTCCCGATTGTAGCATCTGATGTTGGGGGTGTGAAAGAAGCAGTTGACCACACGCAAACGGGTTTCTTGGTGAAGAAGGGAGAGGTGGAGGAACTGGCAGGTTATATTGAGAAGTTGATCAGGAGCCCTGAATTAAGGTTCAAGATGGGAACTGCTTCGCGGGCAAGATATACGGAAAAATTTACTTTTGAAAGAATGATAAATGAAACAGAACAGTTTTATCAAAAAATTATAGATGCACAGTTTAAGAAAGTTGGAGGTGTGAAATCGAAATGAAATCTTTGATCACGGGTGGCGCAGGTTTTATTGGCAGGCACTTGATAGAAAAGTTGATAAAAGAAAAACACGAGATTATCGTAATTGATAATATGTCTTCTGCAGAGGAAAGAGAGTTTCCCGAGAACGCCCGGTTCTACAAACGAAACATAGAGGATGAATCTATAGGGGAGATATTTGAAAAAGAGAAACCTGATTATGTCTTTCATCTCGCTGCACAAGTTTCAGTACAAAAGTCTATGAATGACCCCTATAGGGATTGTCTCTCAAATATCGCAGGTACAGTCAACCTCCTTCGATTTTCTTCCAAATATAAAGTAAAGAAATATATCTTTGCATCATCCGCGGCTGTATATGGCGAACCTGAATATCTGCCAATTGATGAGCAGCATCGTAAACAATCACTATCATTCTATTCCCTTTCAAAAAATACTGCTGAAGAATATATTAGGCTTTTTAATAAGGCATTTCCTCTCAATTTTGTAATTCTCCGCTTTGCGAACGTATATGGACCTGGACAAAATGCAAATGGAGAAGCAGGCGTAATCAGTATATTTATGGACCAGCTGTCTAAAGGATTAACGCCTGTTGTGTTCGGGGGGAATCAGACCCGTGACTTCGTTTATGTTAAAGACGTGGCAGATGCCATGCATGCGGTTTTAGAAACGCAAGAAAGTGGGACTTTTAATGTTAGTACAAATACAGAAACCTCTATCATCGAACTTCTGGAACTGATACAGAAATGCATGAGGAGAAAGACAGAAACACTGACGGAGCCCCCCCGCCCTGGTGATATAAAAAATAGTCGGCTGGATAACTCCATGATAAAAGAAGTAATAAAATGGACACCGAAAGTAACCTTGAATGAAGGAATCAAATATACTTTGGAGGACATAACAGAGACAGGGACATCGTGAGGAAGAAACGAATATAAGTTGTTACTACCAACTATTTTTATTAAGAGGGTAAAAGTATGATTATAATCTCGCGTAAATACTGGGGCATTAACGTTGTAAATATTTATTTCCCATCAAATGATCAACTTCTTGGAGCTGTTCAGGGGATAGTCGGTATCACGCAGGCATCCAAGCCTTTGGATGGATTGAATCCGCTAGAAACCCTGCAAATTGACCTGAATAAAACAGAGGCAGAACTATTCGCCGATATGAAAAAGTCTACAAAGCAGCAAATAAAGCAGGCAATGAAAATTAGTCACCTTGTTTATAACATTGCTTCTAACCCTTCAGACAGGGAAATTTTCGAATTCAGGAGTTTTTATAACAAATTTGCTGCGGTGAAAAATACTTACCGATGCAGGAAGTTTAACTTGAAGACATTACAGTTATTGCGAGATAAAAATAGTTTAATCATTTCAAGAATCATAGATGGTGAAATGCAAGAAACACTTTGTTATAGAGTTTATGTCTATGAGCACAATAGGGTGACTCCGTTGTATTCGGTATCCCATCATTTATCAGCAGATGACCCGCAACGAAAAAGATTATTGAGCCTGGCACATAGATACCTGAAGTGGAAGGACATGCTTTGGCTAAAAGGAGCTGGATGCCAGCTCTATGACAATGGCGGGCTGACGAATGATCCTAATATCAGGAAGTATAAAATAGAATTTGGAGGAACCATTATAACTGAGTATTCCGGTTATACAGCCGGAAACTTATTAGGAAAAACTATACTTGCTCTGCGAAAACTACTTAGAAAGATTTAATAAAGAAAGAGCTGATTGATTTGAATGGAGGAGTCCTGATCATTTCCCTGGATTTTGAATTGACCTGGGGAGTTCATGATGTACTGTCCCTTAATGAATATAGAGAAAACCTGCTTGGAGTCCAGACAGCTATTCCGCGTCTTCTTGACTTATTTGGACGGTATCGGATCCATGCTACTTGGGGAACGGTTGGATTGTTATTTTTTAAATCAAAAGAAGAGATGGTCAGTGGTCTGCCTTCTTTAAAACCAACCTATCGAAATAGAAAGTACTCACCCTATGATAATATGGATTCCATTGGCCCCGATGAACAGGCGGACTTGTTTCACTTTGCCCCGACCTTAATTAAAAAAATTGCTGAAGCTCCTTATCAGGAAATTGGCACACATACATTTTCTCATTATTATTGCCAGGAAGAAGGCCAGACTATAGAACAATTTGAGGCCGACATTAAGGCAGCAATGGATATAGCGGATAAAAGAGGGATAAAATTAAAGACTATTCTATTTCCGAGAAACCAGACAAATATCGAGTATCTTGCCGTTTGCAGGAAATATGGAATAATAGCTTATCGTGGAAATGAGCTATCCAGAATATATGAATCAGGATCATACCAAAATTATCAATCGCCATTCAAAAGACTGTTGCGGATCACGGACTCATATATAAATCTTACTGGTCATCACATTTATAATCTGCCTGCACTTGATGACCATATACCTAAAAACTTACCTTCAAGCCGGTTTCTGCGCCCTTACAACCCTAAGCTGAAGATGATCGAACCTCTTAGGATACACCGAATCAAAAAAAGCATGGCTGCAGCGGCACAAGAAAATAAAGTCTACCATTTGTGGTGGCATCCACATAATTTCGGCAAACATCAAGAAGAAAATCTGGAAAACCTTACCGAGATTCTTGAGCACTACTTACATTTAAAAATAAAATACGGGATGTCCAGCTTGAATATGACAGAGGCAACCTTTAATAAATGTTACGATTCCTGTTAGCTAGTGCCAATTCATTTAAAAACGATGAAGGACGAATAACCCTAATTTCCTCCTCCCAATAACTTCTCGCTAAAATAATCCAATGCATAATTGACCTGAAGGATATCATAAATGTTTTTTTCAATGCAAAACTGAATCACAAGGTCAGATGTTTCACTGTCTGACAAAGAGTAGCCGGCAGAGCTTAACAGCTTGTCGGTTTCTTTTTTGTTCAATTCAAGCGCCAGAGCAAGCGCGACGACAGTATTCTTGCTTGGCCTGTATTCAGGGTTGGAGCGGATTTTTGAAAAAAGTCTCCGGTCGATGCTTGCTTTCTTATAAATCTCGGAGTCCTTACAGCCTTTTTTATCAATAAACCCAAACAGTACCTTCTGCAGAGTCGGCTTCCGTTTCTCTGCAATAAAGCTTTCAATCTCCAGCGGCGATATGCTTTCAAGAACGTAATCCTCGTTTGGGGCCATTGACTTTTCACAAACTACATAGATTAAATTCCGATCAATATACTGCTGCAGTTCGACCAATAGCATTTTATCCAGCATGGGCCAGCCTCCTTTAAAATGTCGCTTAACAGGCGACCAAAATATGGATGATTCTAGATATGATTATATCAGATTCAGCTTAGGAGGATGATAGTGATGAAGAATAATTTAACCGAAATCATTTTTTTGCTAGACAGGAGCGGCTCTATGGCAGGACTCGAGGGCGACACAGTTGGAGGATTCAATTCTTTTGTGAAAAAACAAACCGAACTCGAAGGTGAGACAATCCTGACAACGGTGCTTTTTGATGATAAATATGAAGTACTTTGGAACGGGATTGATGCCAGGGAGGCGAAGCTGACCGAGGATGACTACTATGTCCGCGGGATGACTGCGCTTTTGGATGCCGTGGGAAAGACGATACTTGATGTTGGCTACCGTCTCGCCAGAACAAGTGAAGAACGCAGGCCAGACAAAGTCATCTTCGTGATCACGACAGATGGGATGGAGAACGCGAGCAGCGAGTTCACTTATGGAAAGGTGAAAGAGCTGATTAGGCACCAGCAGGAAAAGTACGGCTGGGAATTCATATTCATGGGTGCAAATATTGATGTCGCCAAAGAAGCTGGCAGCCTTGGAATCCATATTAAGAATTCCTTTAACTTCGAAGCTTCAGAAAAAGGCATTGAAAATATGTATGAAATGGTTTCGGAATCTATTATGGAAAAAAGAATGAAGGGAGTACATGATGATGAAAATCTTTAAAAAATGGTGGTTCTGGCTGATTGCGGTTATTGTTGTCATTGCTTTATCAGGGGGCGGAGGTGAAGAGGAAACAGCGACCAAGTTAGATAAAGCTGCGGAAACTTCAGCTACGGCAGAAAATGATAAAAAAGCTGAAGAAACCTCAACATCGGCAGGAAACGAAGAAGAAGCGCAGCCAGTAAAGGAAGAATTCGCAGTCGGGGAAAAGGTCCAACTAGGTGACAATGTGCTGACGGTCACGAAAGCTGAGAAGTCGGCAGGCAGTGAGTATGACCAGCCAAAGGATGGTCATGAGTATGTCGTCGTCACGGTTGTGATTGAAAATGCCGGCGAGGAAAACATCTCTTATAATCCATTTGATTTTAAGATGTCGAACAGCCAGGGACAAATCCTTGACCAGGCATTCACCACAATCGATACAAATAGCGCGCTTCAATCCGGTGAACTCGCTCCAGGCGGAAAAGTAACTGGAACGATTGCCTTTGAGCAGCCAACAGGTGATCCTGGCCTTCAGCTTCAGTATACGCCCAGCTTCTGGTCCGATAAGACCATCAAGGTGAATTTGCAATAGTGGCAGGGAGCGGCTTGACCGTTCCCTGCTTTTGACGTTTGCCTGACATATTAAACATTATCGTGTAGTGAAAACTCCTTGATGCAGTCCATATATTTGTTTTTAAAAACTTTTTATAAAATATTTCACCTGACATTTTGCTGACATATTCACAGAGTAAATTATGAGTATAAGGTTCATGTCCATCTTGAATCTAAAAAAATAGAATGGTTTTTAGGAGGATGTCAGGTATGAAAAAGAAATCGGTTATTGGATTCACAATCGCTGGAGCACTTTTGCTTGGAGGTTATGCTACTACCTCTTTAGCGAATGACGACAGTACGCCAAGCACGGCTGCCGCCACTGTCAAAGGTTTTTTTGGCAAAGGTTTTGGCCATAAAGGGTTTTACGGAGGGAACTCAGAGGCACTGATCGAAAAGGCGAAAGAACTTGGAATCAGTACATCAGGAAAAGATGCTCAAACATTGATGGGTGAAATCCGCGAAGCTACACTTAAAAATGAAGCAAAAGAATTGGGAATCAAGACAGACGGCAAGGATGTCGCAACGCTGGCTGAGGAAGTTCAACTGGCCAACCTAAAGGAGAGAGCGAAGGGTTTGGGCATCTCGACCGATGGGAAGGATGCAGCAGCACTTCATGATGCGATCCGTTTAGAGAACCTTATGGATAAAGCAAAAGAACTCGGCGTCTCAACAGACAACAAGGATGCTCAGACTCTAATGGAAGAAATCCGCACAGCAAACTTGAATAAAAAAGCCAAGGAACTTGGTGTCTCCACTGAGGGCAAAGACCTTCAGACACTGAAGCAGGAAGTTCATACTGCATATATAAACCAAGAGGCTAAGAAGTATGGGATTACAGTAGACGGCAAGGATATTCGTGAAATTACACAGGAGGTCCAGTCAGCCAAAGTAAAAGCAGACGCGAAAGAGCTAAATATTACGATTGATGGAAAAACAATCGGTGAAATTGCCCAGGAAGTACAGGAAAAGAAAGTCCTGAACCTGGCGAAGGAACTTGGAATATCCACTGCTGATAAAGATACACGCCGGCTGATGGAAGAAATTCAAGCCAAGGATGCTGACAAGCTTGATGAGTTGTTCGAAGATGGATTGGGGCGCCATGGAATGGGCTTTGGACATGGCGGTGGATTTGAAAAGGGCAATGGCTTTGGAAATGGTGAAGGTTTCGGAAGAGGCAATGGTTTTGGACATGGCGGCGGCAAAGGCGGAATGGGACAAGGCGGTTTCGGCGGTGAAGGCGGCCGTGGCGGCATGCATCAAATCGGCGGCGGACGCGGGTTTTAACTTAAAAATATCGTCATAATCCCCCGGTACATGCGGGGGATTTTTCTTGTAAAATAAGGAGTAGAAAATGAACCGAAATAACGGGCTCCAGAGTGAAAGCTTTCTAGTAGGATGGGAGAGGCGATAATGAAGACCATTTTAATCGTAGAAGATGAACAAACGATCTCAAGAGTACTGGCAGTTTACCTGAAGCATGAAGGCTATGAGGTCGTACAGGCCTTCGATGGAAAAGAAGGTCTCCGTTTATTTACCCAGGAACAGCCGGATCTTGTTCTTCTGGATGTGATGCTTCCGGAAATGGACGGATGGGATGTTCTGAAGGAAATCCGTAAAATCAGCTCCTGTCCGGTCATCATGCTGACTGCCCTTGGGGACATTGACTATCGCTTAAAAGGGCTGAACCAGGGAGCAGACGATTATATTTCCAAGCCGTTTGTTGGTGAAGAGGTGGTTGCCAGAATAAATGCTGTGCTGCGCCGTTCTTCGAATGTCCTAGATACGGATAAAACAAAACAGTTTGGCAGCCTGAAAATCAATATTGATTCACATGTCGTCACAGTCAATGGCGATAAAGTGGTTTTGACTCCCAAAGATCTCAGTTTGCTGATTTTCCTGGCAGATCGGCCAAACAGGACCTTCACCAGGGAAGATTTAATCGAAAGTGTATGGGGAATGGATTATGACGGAAGCGATCGCGCGGTAGATCTTTCGATAAAAAGAATCCGCCATTCACTCGCAGAGTGGCCGGCGTCACAGGGAGAAATCAGGACATTAAGAGGATTGGGGTATCAGTTCAGTGTTTACGAAAAATAAAAAGCACGTTCCATTATTGAGATATTGGACAACCAGATATCTTCTGACCCTGATTGTCGGGCTGCTTTTGCTCGGTGCCGGTTCGGTGTGGTGGATAAAGGAAACCACACTGGAAAACCGATTGAAGTTAATGGAGTACATGGCTGTTGAAACTGCCGACCGGGTCGCGCAGTCCAGCGATTTCGGAGGTTTTGACAAAAGGATGGGGGACCGGACCAGATTCTTCGAAATGGAAAATCAGCCACTGCTTATGATTACTGATATAGAAGGAAACGTCCTGAACACTGGTCCGATGCATGGCGGAGGGGGGGCCCGTCATTTTTCAGGAAAGGTACCCTCAGAAATCATTACGAATGATGACAGTATCAAGAGATTCACTGAAAATGGAACGGATATATACGCTGTTAAGGCACCGATCACCACGAATCAGCTTCAGGCCGGCTGGGTTGTCGTGATGCAAAACGCTGGCGACTTGACTAATGTTGACCAGGAATACCGCTTGTTGCTTATTTTACTGGTGGGGCTTGGCTTGCTGGGCTGGATTGTGATTTATCTTCTCACTAAAAGAATCCTGAAACCCATTCAGGATGTAGCGTTTGCCGCGGCACAGGTGCGCGAAGGGGATTATGACATCAAGCTTGAGTCGGACCAGAAGGAACTTGAAATATACGAACTCATTACTTCCTTTAAAGAAATGACCAGCCGTCTGACCCAGCTTGAGCAAATGCGTGCTGAGCTGTTGGCAGGAGTAACCCATGATTTGAAAACACCGGTTACCTCGATCAGCGGCCTCGTCCAGGCTGTGCGTGATGGTGTGGTGACGGGAGAGGAGCGCCAGGAATTTCTCGACATCACCCTAAAAGAAATCCATAGATTGCAAACCATGATTTCTGATCTGCTGGAATTCAATTCACTGGCAGCCGGCGCCTTCACGATCCGGCCGGAGAATTGTGATATGAACAAACTCGTTGAAGATATTGGCAGGCAGTGGCAGGTCACGCAAAGTGAACCTGTTGATCTAAAGGTCATCACGCCAGGCCACACCGTCTATACTATGACGGATCCACTGCGATTGCAGCAAATCCTGATAAACTTGTTGAATAATTCATTCCAGGCAATCGATGACGAAGGCACTATTACCCTCCAGCTATCAGCGGGAAGAATTGATGTAAAAGACACAGGAACCGGCATACCAGAGGCTGAGCAGGCATTGGTGTTTGAGCGTTTCTTCCGCGGCGAGAAGAAAAAACTCAAGGTCAGGGGCCTCGGCCTCGGCCTGTCTTTCAGCAAAATGCTCGCCCGTTCCCTGGGGGCAGACTTGATTTTAGAAGAAAGCAATTCAAGCGGCACGACATTTTCAATACTGTGGCTAAAAGAAACATAAGTAATGGGCTGCATCTATCTTTGCAGCCCGTTTAAGCGTTTAGTAAATGATCAATGGAAACATCCAGTTTTTCAGAATGACTTCCATCCAGCCATTCTTCTGGAATGACGACGAATCTGGCATTGCCCCCATTCAAATAACGATAGATGATTTGGGCTTCATCAAGTTCCTCCTTGCTGATGACCGCAGATTTCCTTTTCTCATTCTGCTGAAAAGTGTTAAAGATGGTGTCCCTAATGTCCTCTGAAAGCTGCCTGAACTTCTCTGGGGAGTATTCTTTACTAAAAATGACCTTATGCCCTTTGATCAGAAAAACCTTCAAGGTGCGGTTATTGATCCATTCAGCTACGACGATATTTTTATTTCCTCCCGTGAATTGAATCATATTTTCCTTATACAAAAGGATGGAGAATGATTTCATGTAATTCCTGTATTTTGCTGCTTCTTCAAATTGATATTCTTCGGAGGCATGATTCATTTTCTGTTTTAATTCATCCAGAATCTCTGTATTAGCTCCCTGGAGAAAAGAAATGAACATTTCCACAATCGTATTGTATTGCTCAACCCCTGAGCCTCCTAAACACAAACCATTGCACTTCCCCAGGGTATAGTTCAGGCAAGGGGAACCCTTGAGTGGCTGAAGACAGTTTATTTGAAAATATTCCTTCAAGTTCTCGATTGCTTTTTTAACATAAGTAGTGCTGGCATAGGGTCCAAAATAGATCGTACCGCAATCTTCGGATTTTTCAGCAGCGATTGAAATTTTCCGGATAGGCCCGTCCATCATAATTGCAATATAAGAGTAAGGAAGATGGCTCTTCATTTTCTTGTTAAAAAGTGGCTTTAATTCTTTGATGAGCTTGCATTCAAGCAAGAATGCCTCGAATTCTGTATCGGTATGCAAGACCTGGAAATCATTTATGTTTGCGACCATCTTTTTGATTTTTTGCGGATGGGCTGCAGAGTTTTGAAAATATGTTTGGACCCGTTTCTTGAGGCTTTTCGCTTTCCCGACATAAATCACTGTTTCTTTTTGATCTTTCATAAGGTAAACACCTGGAGTCAAAGGAAGGTTTTTGACCTTTTCTTTCATATTCATGTCCGTCCCTCAATTATCTCTTATTTTTCAATCCTTATATATCTTCATATTTTAGCATAATAGGTGATTAAGGCTCTTTATAAGCATATGAAGGTGGGTTTCGTTAGAATGTTTCCGCTTTCATTCACTATCTCGCCAGTATGCTTCCGAATTGGCCCGATATCCTTGAATCTCATTCTGAGGATGTTACTATAGGTAACGTTGATAAAATGTGAACGGAAATAAACTTTTTATGAGGTGAATGCGGTTGTTAAAACAAAAAAAAGTAGCTTTTTTAGGTGCTGGATCAATGGCGGAAGCGATGATTTCAGGTGTAGTCAAATCAGGTAAAATGCTCGCGGAAAATGTTTATGTGACGAACAAGAGCAACGCAGCGAAATTGGAGCGATTGGAATCCAGATATGGAATCAATGCTATGCCCCAGGCTGAATTGCCATATGAAGAGATTGATATGTTTATTTTAGCGATGAAGCCAAAAGGTGCAGCGGGAGCACTTGAAGCTTTGAAGGATCAATTAGTGCCTGGCCAGGTGGTTGTGTCCGTTCTGGCTGGTATTTCAACAGGTTTTATGGAAGATAAACTGAAAGATGGCCAGCAGGTTGTCCGCGTCATGCCGAACACATCGAGCATGATCCAGGAATCAGCCACTGCCATTTCTCCAGGGCTGCACACAACGGATGAAAACATTGAGGATATAAAAGAGCTTTTAAGCAGCATGGGCAAAGTGTTCCTGATTGAAGAGGAGCAGATGGATATCTTCACAGGCCTTGCCGGAAGCGGACCTGCTTATTTTTACTACTTGATGGAGCACATGGAGCGAGTCGGCAGGGAAAACGGCATGGACGAAAAGATGGCCCGTGAAATCATTGCGCAGACGATTCTTGGTGCAGCAAAAATGATCATCGAAAAAGACGAAACTCCAGAGGTCCTCAGAAAAAATGTAACCTCTCCGAATGGAACGACAGCATCCGGTTTGAACGCATTAAGGAAGTACAACGGCGGAACGGCCATCTCCCAGGCGGTCAACCATGCAGCGAACCGCTCAAAAGAAATCAATCGAGAACTTGAAGGAGTCCTTGTTCCTTCTTAACAAAAAAACGCTCCGGGCATCGCAGCCCAGAGCGTTTTTTACATATATAGCCGATAACCCCGCATTTTCTCATACAGGTATTGCACCCCATACAGCAGGTAGGCTTTGTAATGTATGTAGAAAAAGAATTGAAGGTGATTCAGCTTGTTCAGCTTGATGATTTTTAACTTCTTGAGTACATCAATAAAAAAGAAAGCAAAAAACGCATCGGCAATCGCATTCAGCGTAATGAATTTTTTGAAATTCCCATATGAGTTTTTCAGCAGCCACATTGATAGCGGCATATATGGTCCAATGCTGAATGGAAGTTCATCCCTTAGGAAGGACTTACGTTTATTGTAAAACTTCCACCATTTCCTTTTATGACCATACAAATGGTTGATAATTTCAAAACCAATAATAAAAATACCAGCAAAAGAGTAACGCTTGAAACTTCTTCTGCCAATGAACAATAAAGATAGCCAGGGAACAGCTATAATGATCACATTAAACAGGAAATGTCTTTTAGAAATCACTTATGTATTCACCTCAACCGCTTTTCGATTCTTCTATAAACTGTCCAAAATTTAGTAAATATAACCGCCTGTTGAAAAATTATCCTCCAGTTTTATTTTTTCGAAATTATTGAAATAGTGACACTCCTTGGCATATAATCACTTGAAGATATTAAAGGAGATTGGAAAATGATACGGAGATTCTTTACTTATTACCGTCCTCATCGGCGGTTATTCATCATTGACTTCAGCAGTGCGGTGATTGTTGCCTTGCTGGAGCTTGCTTTTCCGCTCGCTGTGCAATGGTTTATCGATACCTTATTGCCTGGCGGGAACTGGAATATGATCGTCAGTGTCAGCATCGGGCTGCTGCTGTTGTATGTCATCAGCACATTGCTTCAGTTCATCGTCAATTATTGGGGCCACAAGCTGGGAATCAATATTGAGACGGACATGAGACAGCAGCTGTTCCAGCATGTGCAGAAGCAATCGTTCCGCTTTTTCGATAACACGAAGACAGGGCATATCATGAGCCGGATTACCAATGACCTTTTTGATTTAGGCGAGCTGGCGCACCACGGACCGGAGGATTTATTCATTGCAGTGATGACCTTCGTCGGCGCGTTCTGGATCATGCTGACAATCAACGTCAATCTCGCATTGACTACGATGATCATCGTGCCATTCCTGATCTGGCTGATTACCTATTCCAACCTGAAGATGAACGCGGCGTGGAAAAATATGTATACAGACATTGCCGATGTGAATGCCCGGGTTGAGGACAGTGTTTCCGGTATCAGGGTGGTCCAGTCTTTTACAAATGAAGATTTTGAGATTGAGAGATTCACAAAGAATAACCGCAAGTTCCGTCGTGCTAAATTGAATGCCTATAAGGTGATGTCCTACAGTTCTTCCGGCATTTATATGCTGACAAGGCTGATTGTTCTTGTTGTTCTCGTGTACGGTGCATGGCTGAGTTTCCAGGGGACCTTGAGCTATGGTGAATTGGTAGGGTTCGTCCTGTATGTGAACGTGCTTTTCAAGCCGATCGATAAAATCAGTGCAATACTGGAGTTATATCCAAAAGGGATGGCAGGTTTCAAACGGTTTACCGAGCTGATGGACCAGAGTCCAGATGTCGTTGACCAGGAAGATGCGATTGAGGTCCCTGGTTTGAAAGGGAATATTGAATTACGGGATGTCACGTTCAGCTATGATGAAAATAAACCGGTCTTGAAAGCAATCGATTTGAGAATCAATCATGGGGAAACGGTCGCGTTCGTCGGACCTTCTGGTGCAGGAAAAACGACGATTTGTTCATTGATTCCCCGCTTTTACGACGTTAACAGCGGCGCTATCACGATCGATGGCATCGATATTCGGGAGATGACGAAGAAATCGCTGCGCTCGCAAATCGGGATCGTCCAGCAGGATGTGTTCCTTTTTACCGGAACGCTGCGTGAGAATATTGCATACGGTTCACTCGGGGCCACACATGAGGATATCGTTAAAGCCGCTAAGCAAGCGCATCTGGAAGATTTCATCGCTGCTCTGCCGGATGGCTACGAAACGCAGATCGGCGAACGCGGCCTGAAGCTGTCGGGTGGACAGAAACAGCGGATTGCGATTGCGCGTATGTTCCTGAAGAATCCGCCGATCCTGATTCTCGATGAAGCGACCTCCGCCCTTGATACCGAAACAGAAAGAATTATCCAGAAAGCTCTCGGGGAATTATCCAAGAACAGGACAACGCTCGTCATCGCACACAGGCTGGCAACGATTCGAAGTGCCGACAGGATTGTCGTCGTAACGGAGGACGGAATTGCCGAAGAAGGCAGCCATGATGAGTTGATCGAACAGGGTGGCATCTTCGCGAACCTGCATAAAGTCCAGTTTGAAACTTCAATTTAAGATTGGTTTATTTTTCCTGTATTTGCTATGATATAGGTAAAATCATGATAGATTTGGAGTGAAGTTCCATGACAGGAACCATAACGATCATAATGGTATTTTCGATCCCGCTAGTCGCGATCGTCACAAGCCATTATCAACGAGTAGCCAAAATCAAACACAGCATGATTAAAGACGAAATCGAGCTCGAAAGATTGAAACACGAAAACTACCTGCTGGAAACGGAAAAAATGAAGCTTGAACTTATGAAGATCGAAAGTCCCCTGGATAAAACAAAAGTGTTATAGGATTTGCCCTCTCGCAGAATTGAATGCGAGGGGGTTTTTATATTTAGAGACTTACAGAGTTGATTGATAGCACCAGGTGATTTTCGGTTTTCCAATATTAGGATGAAGAGGAGATTATCCTGTTTTTTCGGGAGATTATCCTTAATGATCGGGAGAATAACCATGTTTTTTGAGAGATGACGCTTATTGATTGGGCAAATAACCAGGTTGTTCGGGAGATTATGCTGCCTCATCGACCAGTATAGGGCAGTCAGCCAGGTTGAACAGGTAAAAAGATGATTTGCCACGAAATTTCCGAGTTGAAATTGTACCGACAATCAACTTTCCACTCGATTTTATATGAAACTTTCAATTTTTTGAGTGAATTATTCCTCCCACAGGTTACTCCAGCCTCTTCCTTGGCTAATTCTAAGCCTAATTCCCAGTCTAATTCCCCTTATTTTAAAAAAAATGGTTAAATATCCCTTGTGATATGGCGTAAAATGTTATATAGTGCATTACCACAGTAATGCACTATATAGCCTGTTAGAGGAGGTGCGGGATTGATCCTGAATTCAGATAGCATGAAACCGATTTACGTCCAGATTGCTGAGTGGCTGGAAACGGAGATTCTCAGCGAGAGTATCAAGAGGGATGAGAAGGTTTATTCACAATATCAGCTTGCGGAAATGCTGAATATCAATCCGGCGACAGCAGCAAAAGGGTTGAATATTTTGGCGGATGAGAACATTGTTTATAAAAAACGCGGTCTCGGGATGTTCGTATCTGAGGATGCGAAGAAAATTATCATGGCGAAACGGAGGAACCAGACATTGAAGTCATTGGTGGCTGAGTTGGTGCGGGAAGCGGAGCATCTCCAGGTGACGGAAGAGGAATTGATCGAGATGATCCAGGAAGCCAAACGGGATTTAAAGGGGGATACATGATGAGTGTGCTGGAGTTCGAATCTGTAACAAAAACATATGGGAAGAAAAAGGCTTTGGATAATCTTTCGTTTTCCCTAGGTGAAAATAAAATCACCGGTTTGATTGGCAGGAATGGCGCCGGCAAGACGACGATGCTGAAAATCGCTGCCGGTTTTATCCGAGAGAGTTCAGGTGAAGTCACAGTGTTTGGAGAGAATCCGTTTAATAATCTTACCGTGTCTGCGAACATGATCATGATTGATAATGACATGAACTTGCCAGCCGCACTGAATCTCGGAGAACTTCTGGAAACAGCTGGTGATTTTTATCATAACTGGGATATGAAATTGGCACGGAATCTGCTTGATTATTTCGGCCTGGATCCAAAGCAGACGCATGCTGGGCTGTCAAAGGGGATGAAAAATACCTTCAATGCGATTTTAGGGCTGGCTGCCCGCTGCCCGCTGACCATTTTTGATGAACCGACAAACGGAATGGATGCGGGTGTAAGGAAGGATTTTTACCGGGCGCTCTTGAAGGATTACATCGCCAATCCCCGCACGATCATCATCTCAAGCCATCACCTGAACGAGGTGGAAGATATCCTTGAAGACATACTGCTCCTGAAGGACGGAAAGCAATTTTTGCATATGCCGATTGAAGAGCTCCGGGAGTTTGCAGTTATTGTGAGCGGAAAAGAAGAAGCAATGAAGAACTGGCTCCGAGGCCATGAGGTATTTCATAAAAGCAATACCGAATTCGGCAGGACGTATGCGGTGATCCGCAATGACCTTTCCGATGACCAGATTGCCGCAGCGATGAAAAACAGCCTGGAGTTCTCGACCATTTCAAACGAGGATCTCTGTCTGTACTTGACGAGCCAGGAGAAAGGCGGGATTGATGATGTATTTAACAAAGGTTAGCCTTTGGGATGTTGTGAAAAAACAGTTTCGTTTTAAGTTGAAATCATACCGGGGGGTATTCACTTCCTTGATGCTGCTGCAGATCATCGGGCTTCTTTTTTCGCTTGGCGGAGAAGGAGGCAGTGGCGGAGGATCGGAAAGTTTCAGTTATGATATGAACTATTACTCTGGCAATTTCCTCCTTGCATTTATGATGATTTGGGCTTTCATCTCAGCGATCGTCGTTACCACCCAGGCTTATCGATATGATGATTACTCTTTTGTGGCCAACAGGCTGAGCAGTCATTTATCGAATATCCTGTTCCTGGGCTGGGCAAGCATCATCGGTGGTGTCACATTCGTGCTTGCAAGCCAATCACTGAAGCTCGTTTTTTTATTCCAGCAGGACCGGAAATTCATTGAAAGCGAGCCAATGACAGTGCTGCAAATGTCAGAAGGTCTTGCTGCTACGATTCTCTATTTGTTCCTGTTCACAGCGCTGGGCTACCTGGTCGGGATGTTGGTTCAAAAGAGCAAGATTTTTACCATCATCCTTCCAGCGCTCCTTTTCGGAAGCTTATTTTTAAATGTGTTCCTGGCGAATGAGTCCACCTATGTGATTGATATCGGTCAAGTTTTTATGAGAGAAACATCCTTTCTGCTATTCATGTTAAAAGTACTGCTGACATCCGCGCTTGCCTATGGGATATCAGCCCTGATTTCTAACAGCCTGGAGGTGAGGAAATGAGTTTGGTAGTTTTACTTTTATTTATCATTCTGCTGATCGTAAGTTTCGGCAGCTTTTCAAATAGATTTCTAGGTGCCAGATTCATGAGCGGCAGCATCGTCACAAAGGTCTTTGCAGGGTACCTCGTCATCCTGCTGGTGGCGGGAATTCTCGCATTCATGGTGCCTGTGGAGGATACGATCAAAGGCGAGTATCTGACTGATAAGGAATTGGCGGAAAATGATCGGTTGAATAGCGATATTTACCAAACGGTCCAATCAGGAAAAATTGACGAAGCGGAAGGGCTCACCAAAAAAGAATCCTGGGATTTTCCGCTCAAAGGGAATCATCTGGACATGAACATCATGGCACAGAATTTAATGGTGTTCATCGAAAAGGATCAATCTGTTCAGGGGAAAGTAGAAGTGACTCATTACTCCACTTATTCCTATATCGACAATATTGATATAACCAACCGTATCAAATCACCGGACATTAAGTTAAATGGAACCACTCTGCAAATCTACCCGGTCGAACTTTTAAATATCAAGCTTATTAAGTATAAAAACGCATTTCCTTTTACTCAATTCACCGAAGACGAAGAGCAATTCACCAGCGGTTATGGATTGATGCAAGGATTGGAATTCATCTATATCACTGTTCCTTCTGATACCGAGGTGATCGGCGGCGGATATGTGATCAACTGACTTTGGAGTCCCTCTTATCAGGGGCTCTTTTTCGTATCCGGGTTATGTACGGTATAATGAGAGTATGTATTTAAAAATGAGGAATGCAAAATGGCTATACTAAAAAAATTCAATTTTGTCGGAGGAAGGGTTCTAAAAACGGGGATTGCGGTGTTCATTACGGCATTGATCTGCGAGCTGTTAGGCTGGCCGCCGATGTTCGCCGTGATTACCGCAATTGTGACGATTGAACCAACCGCGGCAGATTCGATAAGAAAAGCATATGTAAGATTCCCGGCGTCGGCGATTGGAGCTGCTTTTTCCGTCGTCTTCAACTTTGCCTTCGGCGACAGCCCGCTAACCTATATGCTCGTTGCCGTGGCAACCATCATTGCCTGCCACAGGCTGCACCTGCAGGATGGTGCGCTGGTGGCGGTGCTCACCGGCGTCGCCATGATTTCTACTGTCCATGACCACTATCTGTCCAGTTTTTTCATCCGTCTTGGTACAACTTTGACTGGGCTGACGGTATCGACCCTGGTGAACCTGCTTGTGATCCGTCCTGATTATTCTAAATCAATCAAGGCAAAAATCCGGCAGCTGATTGTGGAAACGGGAGACTTGATAGAAGGCAGGGGAACGGAAATCACAAGGCATCAGCCTTTGCACCGGGAAACCAGGTCCGACTTCCAGAAAATCCTGAAAGACTTGGAAGCGATTGAAACACTGTGCAAGTATCAAAAGAAAGAATGGAAACTGCACCAATTTGACCGGAAGGACATGCGGAATATCCATTATGAATTCAAGAAGCTGACGATTTTGAGACAAGTCCATTATCACGTCGGAAATTTGGTTTCCCTCCCATCGATGCACCTTCCCGAGGCAAAATCACAGATAGTCGAAGCCATGGTAAAATCGATCAAGTCCGCGTTCCACCATCCCGATTTTGCGATGGATGAATCCCACGATGCTATTGTAAAAGAACTGCTGGATTTATTGAGGCATGAGGTAGATGGACGGGAAGCTTGCTCCCACCGATTCTCCGAAGAAACAGTCATCTATTATGAACTGGTCTCGATCCACGACCTGCTGGAAGAGTTGAACCATATTCACAAATTCGAAATCAGGCATCAAAAGCTGCTTGAAAAATCATTGGATATAAGCTCCTGATCGGGGCTTTTTTGTTTTGCATTAAAGCATCGGACAGGTATGTAGAAGAAGCCAGAAAAGTTATCCGAACCCGGTGACAGATTTGGTGGGAAAGGAAGAATAGCTGTCAAAAGAAAGCCAAACTTAAGACAGGTTTGGATGAAAAAGTAGAAAAGCTGTCAGAAGTAGGCTCAACTTAAGACAAGTTTGCTGGGAAAAGAAGAAAAGCTGTCAAAAGAAAGCCCAACTTAAGACAGGTTTGGTTAAAAAAGCAGAAAAGCTGTCAGAAGTAGGCTCAACTTAAGACAAGTTTGGTGGAAAAAGCAGAAAAGCTGTCAAAAGAAAGCCCAACTTAAGACAGGTTTGGATGAAAAAGCAGAAAAGCTGTCAAAAGAAAGCCTAACTTAAGACAGGTTTGGCGGAAAAAGCAGAAAAGCTGTCAGAAGTAGGCTCAACTTAAGACAGGTTTGCTGGGAAAAGAAGAAAAGCTGTCAAAAGAAAGCCCAACTTCAGACAGGTTTGGCGGAAAAAGTAGAAATGCTGTCAGAAGTAGGCTCAACTTAAGACAGGTTTGGCGGAAAAAGCAGAAAAGCTGTTAGAAGTAGGCTCAACTTAAGACAAGTTTGCTGGGAAAAGAAGAAAAGCTGTCAAAAGAAAGCCCAACTTAAGACAGGTTTGGTGAAAAAAGCAGAAAAGCTGTCAGAACATCTGTCGAGTTCTAATACTGCTAATCTGTTGGAGATAATGATGAGAAATTTTCTACCACAAACACATAGATTTTATAAAATCCAAATCAAAGATATCATGACATTCTCCCACAACTTTCCAATCTAATTGAAATGAATTCTCAATTAACTATTGACTTTATTTATATAGACGATTTAATATTTAAATAGGTTAATTGATAATGATTTTCATTATCTATCGATACAGAGTAGGAGCACAGAAAATGAAAAAGCGTTACTTGATAACATCTTTGATCATACTTTCATTGCTTTCCCTCTTTGTAGGAGTAAGCAGCATAACGCCGATGGAACTGCTTGATTTTCAATCGGAAGAAACGGAAATTTTCCTGATCAGCAGGGTACCGCGACTGATTGCAATCCTGCTTGCCGGGGCTGGGATGAGCATAGCCGGACTGATCATGCAGCAGCTTAGCCGCAATAAGTTCGTGTCACCGACAACGGCGGGCACGCTCGATGCGACGAGGTTGGGCATTCTCGTTTCGATGCTTTTTTTTGCAAATGCGTCCACAATCGAGAAAATGCTGATTGCGTTTATGTTCGCATTGGCGGGTACATTCTTGTTCATGCAAATCCTTGACCGGATTAAGTTCAAGGACGCGATTTTTATTCCGCTTGTCGGGATGATGCTGGGTAATATCCTATCATCCATATCGACATTCTTTGCTTACAAAGCTGATGTCATCCAGAATATGTCCGCGTGGCTGCAGGGTGATTTTTCGATGATCATGAAGGGGCGCTATGAGCTGCTGTACATAAGCATTCCCATCCTGGTAATTGCCTATTTATTCGCCAATCGCTTCACGGTGGCGGGAATGGGAGAAGATTTTTCGAAGAATCTGGGGCTCGCCTACAAACGGGTCGTCAATATTGGATTGGTCCTTGTCGCTCTGATTACGGCCACAGTCGTGCTTACGGTCGGAATGATTCCGTTCCTCGGGCTGATCATCCCGAACATCGTCTCGATTTTCAAAGGCGACCATCTGCAAAAAACATTGCCGCATACGGCTTTGCTAGGAGCGAATTTTCTCCTGGTTACAGACATCCTGGGACGCGTGCTGATCTACCCTTACGAGATTTCGATCTCCCTGATGGTCGGCGTCATCGGCAGCGGAATTTTCTTGTACCTGTTATTTAGGAGGAAGGCATATGCGTAACTCAACAAAATTAATCCTCCTTGCTTTAATCGCAACTGGTGCAAGCATGCTGTATTTATTCCATGACCTGAATGGCAGCTTCGATTATGCTCTGCCAAAGAGGGCGATGAAGGTGGCAGCGATGGTGATCACCGGAGTGGCCATCGCCTATTCAACCGTCGTTTTTCAGACGATCAGCCACAACCGCATCCTGACACCGAGCATCATCGGACTAGATTCGCTTTACATGCTGCTGCAGACCGTGCTGATATTCTTCCTCGGTTCTGGCCATGTGACAGTCGTCAATAAACAGGTGAACTTCATTTTAACTGTTGCCATCATGGTTGTATTCGCCTTGCTGCTTTACCGGCTTCTTTTTAAAAAAGGAAACCAGCCAATCTACTTTTTGCTGCTGGCGGGAATCATCGTTGGAACCTTTTTCTCCAGCATTTCCACGTTCCTGCAGGTGCTGATCGACCCGAATGAGTTCCAGATGGTCCAGGACAGAATGTTCGCAAGCTTTAATAATATCAACACTGACCTGGTGTGGCTGGCGATAGGCCTGATTGTCCTGCTGATCTTTTATGCCTGGAGGTTTACAGCCTATCTCGATGTGCTGTCACTCGGCAGGGAAAATGCGATCAACCTTGGAGTTTCCTATGATTCTATTGTAAAAAAAATGCTGGTGCTGGTTGCCGTATTCATTTCAATTTCCACCGCCCTTGTCGGACCGCTGACTTTTTTAGGCTTGATTGTCGCCAATCTATCCTATCAAGCTTTTAAAACCTACAAACATAGCGTCCTGATCAGCGGAGCGATTTTAATCAGCGTGATTTCCCTTGTTGGCGGCCAATGGGTAGTGGAAAGAGTATTCACGTTCTCCACCACGCTTAGTGTCATCATCAACTTCGTCGGTGGCGTATATTTCATCTACTTACTGCTGAAGGAGAGTCGATCAACATGATCACAGTTCGTTCACTGTCCAAATTTTACGGAAAAAAGAGTGTTATTGAAGATGTGACTGTCAACATCCAGAGAGGGCAGATTACTTCGTTCATCGGGCCGAATGGTGCCGGCAAATCGACGCTGCTCTCGATGGTCAGCCGGCTGCTCGATGCTGACTCCGGGGAAGTGCTCATCGACCAGACCGATGTCCGGAAGATGAAGTCGAATGAATTTTCCAAGGTTGTTTCCATCCTGAAACAGTCGAATTATATGAATGTTCGCCTGACGATTCGCGAGCTCGTTTCCTTTGGCCGGTTCCCTTATTCAAAGGGAAGGCTGACGGAGGAGGATGAGAAGTTCGTCGACCAGGCGATCGAGTACATGCACCTGACTGAGATGCAGGACAGTTATCTTGACGAACTGTCAGGCGGTCAGAAGCAGCGGGCTTTCATCGCGATGGTCATTGCCCAGGATACGGAGTATATCCTGCTTGATGAACCGCTGAACAACCTGGACATGAAGCATTCGGTCCAGATCATGAAAATCCTCCGCCAGCTTGTCGATGACCTGGGGAAAACCGTCGTCATCGTCCTGCATGATATCAACTTTGCTTCCGTCTATTCGGACCGCATCGTCGCACTGAAGGATGGGAAGGTCGTCAGGGATGGCCCAACAAGGGAGATCATCCAGTCAGACGCGCTAAAAGAAATCTACGATATGGATATCCCAATCCAGGAAATGAACAATTGCAGGATTTGTGTGTATTTTAATTCTTAGTAAAAGGGGAGTTTAACCATGAAAAAACTTAGTTTACTAGCACTTGTATTAGCGATGGTAGTTGCATTGGCAGCATGTAGTTCTGATGAAAAAGCAGAAACGACAGCAGCAGCAGGAAAAGACGAAGCGAAGGAAATGACGATCAAGCATGAGTATGGGGAAGCGACTGTCAAAAAGAGTCCAGAAAAAGTTGTCGTGTTTGATTTTGGTGTATTGGATACACTTGATGAGCTAGGCGTAGAGGTTACAGGCGTACCACAGGCAATCGTTCCTGAATACCTGGAAAAATACGCGGGCAAGGAATACACAAATGTCGGCAGCTTGAAGGAACCAGATTTTGAAGCAATCCATGCAATGAAGCCAGACGTCATTTTCATTTCCGCTAGACAGGCTGAATTGTACGACCAGTTCGAGGAAATCGCACCCACCGTGTTTGTTGGCATGGACTATACAAAATACATGGAATCCTTTGAAGAGAACATGAAGCTGATCGGTGAGATTTTTGAAAAAGAAGATGTTGTGACTGAAAAATTAGCGGAAGTCAATAAGAGTATAGATAAAATCAATACAGAAGCTTCCGCAGCAGATGAGAAAGCATTGCTTGTGCTGGCGAATGAAGGCAAGGTCAGCGCTTATGGTGCCGGTTCCCGTTACGGTTTTATCCACGATGTATTCGGATTCAAGGCGGCAGATGAAAAAATCGAAGCATCCACACACGGCCAGAGTATCACATTTGAATATGTCCTCGAGAAAAACCCTGGAATCTTGTTCGTCATTGACCGTACCGCAGCGGTAGGTGGCGAAGTCGGTGCGAAGGAAACAATCGAAAATGAACTTGTGAAAAAGACTGACGCCTTCAAAAACGGCAAGATCATTTACCTTGACGGTACGAACTGGTACCTGAGCGGCGGCGGTTTGCAGTCCATGCAGTCAATGATCGATGAAGTGAGGTCGGCATTATAATGTTCTATCAAATTAAGAGAATACTAGTCAAAGAGGGACACTCCAGTCAGGTGATACAGCGCTTTTCGGAAAAAGGGATGCTGATCGAACAGCAGCCAGGCTTCCTGGATAAACAGGTTCTCGTAAAAAAGAGCCGCAGAGGCGACGAAGAAGTCATGGTCATGATCAGCTGGCAATCCGAACAAGACTGGAAGAACTGGGAGAAGCATCCCGATCATATCGCGGGACACAAAGCCAAAATCGGGCAGCCAAAACCAGATTATATTATAGAATCCTCCCAGGATATCTATGATGTGATTTAAACGGAAAGAGACTCAGCAATGGGTCTCTTTTTCGATTGGTAAAAAAGAGCGATATTTTCCAATTCGCTATAAAAAAGGAGAAGTCGCTATAAAAAAGAAAAAGTCGCTATAAAAAGTGAAAAATCGCTATATAAATGAGAAACTCGCTATAAAAACAAAAAAGTCGCTATAAAAAAGTTTTTTCGCGCTGGTATTGCTATAAAAAAGCTATTGCATCAAGTTTTCGCCGCTAAATAATTCGAAAACTCCTAAAATCTAATCTTCGGTCGCCCCAATAACCGTTTATACATTCATTCTTTGAGGAAAACGCATAAAAAGCATTCTTTTTAAAGGTAAGAAAACGTTTTCACCAGCAAGGTGTTGTTTTGTACTAAATTCGTCACTGACTGGTTAAAAATAATTTAGGCATCATGATATTCTAAGTTGTGTAGATTTTCACAATCGCAATCATAGTAAGGATCGGAATCACATTGCATTCGCAATTGTAATCATAATTACAATCAATCAACAAACTATTGCAATCATTGGAGGAATCATTTGTGGACGGCATAATAGGGTTGCTGAAGGAACCGTTAATTTTATTATTCGTCATTTTATTTCTTGGCTCAGCGCTGGGGGAAATCAAAATACGGGGGCTTAGCCTGGGTACGTCCGGTGTCCTGCTGGCGGCAATGGTGTTCGGCCATTTCGGCTATCAGGTGTCCCCGGTCATCCAGCAGCTGGGTCTCGGTTTATTTATCGTGGCAGTTGGCTTATCCGCAGGGCCGCGCTTTTTCCGGATGATGAAAACGAGCGGTGCAGTATTCGGGATCATTAGCCTGCTGATCGTTCTCGTCGCATCTGTTACGACAATCGCTGTGTCCAAGCTGTTGAATCTATCTCCGGCATTAAGCATTGGAATTATGACTGGAGCACTTACGAGTACACCCGGACTTGCGGCAGCCCTCCAGGCAACCGGCGACCCGCTGGCGTCTGTCGGTTACGGAATTGCCTATCCATTCGGCGTCCTCGCGGTTGTGCTGTTCGTACAGCTTTTGCCGCGCGTGCTCAAGGTGGATTTAGCGGAGGATTTAAAAAAGAAATCTGGCCCCGTACGAAATGATGAATCGCCAGAAGTCATCACCATCGAGGTGACGGATCCATCGATCAATAAAAGAACCTTAAAAGAACTGGAGTTCAATCGATATAATACTGTCGTGATCAGCCGCGTCATCCGCGGGGACCGGAATATCATCGCTCTCAATGATACGGTCATCCTTGTTGGGGACAGGCTTGTTGCTGTTGGTCTCCGGAATGATTTGACTAAACTTTGCGAAGACATCGGCAAAGAAGTCGAAACAAATGTCCAGAACCATGACAATGTGGAGCTTCGCAAGGTGACCGTGGATTCACTTGAATTGATCGGGAAGACGATCAGGGAGCTTGAATTAAGACGGACATATGGTGTCACGGTTACGAGGATTGAACGAGGCGGATTTGAATTCAACCAGAACTCGAAATGGCGGCTGGAACCCGGTGACGTCCTGACACTTGTCAGCAGTGAAGACCGGTTGGATGACGTCGAAAAGCTGTTCAACAGGAAAAAGCTGACGGTTACCAATATCCATATCCTGTCGCTCAGCCTGGTATTGCTGCTGGGTGTGCTGGCCGGTATGATACCATTCCACTTTCCAAAGCTCGGCACGATTACATTCGGCGTCGCCGGCGGTCCGCTGTTCATCGCTTTGATCATCGGACATTTCGGGAAGCTTGGTCCCATTCATGCGCGCTATTACCAGCCGTCGAACCAGGTCATTCGCGACATCGGTCTCGTTTTATTCCTGGCTGGTGCCGGTACTACAGCTGGGAAAGGAATTGTTCAGGTCATCCAGCAGGAGGGCTTCAACCTTGTCATCGGCGGTGCGATTATTACAATCCTGCCAGTCGTTGCCGGTTTTTTCATCGCAAGGAAGCTTTTCCGGTTAAGCATCATTCACTCATTAGGAGCACTGTGCGGCGGAATGACAAGTACACCTGGACTCGGGGCAACCAACCAGTTGATGGATTCCGAAGACCCAGCGATCGCCTATGCTGCCGCCTATCCATTTGCGCTCATATCGGTTGCGGTGGCATCACAGATTTTGGTGTTCTTTTTATAAAAATTCGAAAAAACAATGACCAGAGCACTTTGTTGTTAAAAAAAGGGGTCATTTATTGAGGAAGGTTCGTCATAATCTCTTGACGAACTTTTTTTATGTGAAATGGAATCATTGAGAATCAATTCTCAAACTTGTCTGGACTTCTGAAAAGATAAAGTGCGTAACAGTTGAAGCATATGGATTTACAGTGTTAATGAATTCTTCTGCTTTGGAAAAACTCTCAAATTGCATTTTAAGCATATAGCAAGCATTACCTGCTATTCGGTAACAAAAATCAACATTAGGAAGACTTTCTATGTAATTCTTAAATCGTTTATAATCCCCATTTTTAACTGTTGCCTCTATTATGCATTGAATAGGCAGTCCTAACTTTTCGTAGTCAATTTCTAAAGTATACTTTTTAATGATTCCAAATGACTCCATTCGTCTTACTCGTTCCGTTACGGATGGAGAGGATAAATTAATTCTTCTTCCGAGTTCGCTCATCGATAAACGACTATTTTTAGAGAGTTCAACTATTATTTTTTTATCAATATCGTCTGTTTTCATTTTTAAATAAATTCCTCTCTTTTTTATTAAATTTTAAAGGAGATAAGGAAATATCGTTTTATACTTAATGTGATTAAGACGCTGCATCCTTTATATTTAAAATAACAAGGAGGTAGGATAAATGGCAAGAATTAATCAATCAAATTTCGGGGAAACACCCTTTCAAAAGCTGCTGGGTCATAACATAAAGGTTATGAAGGTGTGGTCTGAGTTAGGAGAAGTATTAGGACAAGACGGGTTATTGTCGTCCAAATTAAAAGAGCAAGTAAGAAGAACATTGGCACAAAATAATGGATGTGAGTATTGCAAAGCAAAAGGAAAGCCTGAGTCCGATACGTTTGATGAAAAAACATCTGTTGCAGTAGGTTTTGCGGAGGTGTTTTTGAACTACCCGAAAGGAATGGTCCCGGATTTCGCATTTGATATATTAAACGAGTATTTTTCTGAGGATGAAATTAGTGAACTCTGTGCTTTCATTTGTTTTACCGCAGCTCAACAATATTTTGGGGCAGTAATGAAATTAGAACCAAACAGGGGCTAACTTAAGAAAAGGAAACATAAAAAAACACTTGGATAATTATTCCGAGTGTTTTTTGTTTTTGGCGAATTTACAATTTCAAACCAGTACGGCTCTTGAATCTCCTGAGTAAAATATGGCTTTCCACTCTGGTGATTCCTTCCAAACTGTAGAGTTCCTCGTTGATGAAATTTTCCAATCTAATAAAATCCTCTACCAGGACATGCATATGTAGTGTGCTTGGACCAGTCATCTGGTAGCAGCTTGCTACACTTGGATTATTCGCAAGTGTCTCAGCAACCTTTACAAGGGATGAAGGCTCACAATCCACTTCGAAGAATGCGGAAACAGCTTTCCCCACTTTTTCCGAATTGATGACAACAGAAAATTTCTCGATCACACCACCTTCAATTAATTGATTGACTCTTTCCCTGATTGATACCCTTGATAAATTCAACTGTTTGCCGATGTCCACATAAGACATCCTGCCGTTTTCGGATAATAGTTGAAGGATCAGGCGATCAGTTTCATCGATTACCATTTAAACACCACTCTTTTATAAATGTATGTAAATGTATCTTAGCTTACAATTGATAACATTTTCAACGAAAATTGGAAAAACCGAACAGAAAATTATACCAGTAAAAAATAATTTAATATTTTCTGAATATTGTATAGATTTTTTAAATTTAATATAATATAATAATACGAAATTCGAAATGATATTAAATTTAGTGAAACGCTTTCATAAAGTAGTCTGATGTTACCTTTAGCCTACTTATGTTAGGAGAGTTGTTTTGCGAAAAAGGGGGACAAGCAAAGGTGAGTAAGAAAGTAAAAGTATTTGCAGCAGTATTTATGAGTTTATTATTACTTTTGACTGGATGTAACAATAGTAATTCTTCCGGTACGCAAGGAGAGAAATCGGCAACGGCCAGCGCTCCTGCGAAAACGGACAACACAGAATTAGTAGTTGGACTGGATGATGATCCGCCGCAGCTGGATCCTCATTTCTCAACAGCAGCAGTTGACCGACAAGTATTCCATAGTATCTATGACAAGCTGGTTGACGTGGATGAAGAGCTTAACTTTGTTCCTATGCTTGCGGAAAAATGGGATATCTCAGAAGACGGTAAAACATATACCTTCACTTTACAAAAGGGAGTTACATTCCATGATGGAACTCCGTTCAATGCAGAAGCAGTAAAATTCAACTTTGAGCGCATGATGGATCCAAATTCAGGTTCACCTCGTGCATCCGAATTATCATCCATTGAAAAAATTGAAGTGGTTGACGAAACGACATTGAAGGTTGTGCTTTCAGAGCCGTACAGCCCATTCCTGGCAGCATTGTCTGACCGTGCCGGCATGATGGTTTCTCCTAAATCTGTACAAGAAAAAGGCAAGGATTTTGCCAACTCACCTGTAGGTACAGGTCCTTTCAAGTTTGTATCACGAGTGAAGCAAGACAAGATCGAAGTCGAAAAAAATGCAGAGTATTGGAACGGGGCACCAAAGTTTGAAAAAATCGTCTATCGCCCATATTCAGATGAAAACGTCAGGCTGACAAACCTTACATCAGGCGATGTTGACATTATCAGCAAGGTTCCGCCAAAAGATGTCGAGAAGCTGAAGAAAGATTCAAACCTAACATTATCTGAGACAGGAGCTCTTGGCTTCCAGGGTCTATATTTGAACCACAATAGTGAGCCATTCAATAACAAAGCGCTTCGCCAGGCATTGGACATGGTTATTGACCGTGAAGCCATTATAAAGGTTGCGCTTCGTGATACTGGTGTACAAGCTGCGGGAGCTATTCCTCCTGGAACTTGGGCATATGACGATTCCATTAAACCAACTAAGAAGGATGTAGAAAAAGCCAAGAAAATCATGGCTGAAGCAGGGTATCCTGATGGATTTGAATTTACATTGCAGCTTTCTCCTAAGCCAGTGGAAGAGCAAATCTCGCAAATGATCCAATCAATGGCTGCGGAAGCGGGTATCAAGGTTAAGCTTGAAATCGTCGAGTTCGGAACGATGCTTGATAACATGGATAACTCTAAATTTGATGCAGTCCGCTTAGGCTGGAGCGGAAGAACAGATCCAGATGGAAACATCTACGCCCTATTCCACACTGACGGCTCTATTAACTACGGTTATTCTAATCCGGAAATGGACGAGCTGCTGGAACAGGCACGTGTTGAAACCGATCAAAAAGAACGTAAGAAAATTTACAGCAAAGCAACTGAACTTGGCAAGGAAGAAGTACCGTTCATATTCATCTACCACGAAAAGGATTACAAGGCATACAAAAACAACTTACAGGGCTATAAACACATCTCGGATCAAATGATGCGCTTCCATGACGTTTCATTTAAATAAGCATTCTACTTGATTCGGCTTGGAGATCCATCTCCAAGCCGATGTATTTTAAGCTTGGGAAAGGGAGGGAGCAGCGTGGTAAAATTTTTAATTCGCAGATTGGGACTTATGGTCGTTATTTTATTCTTAGTAAGCATAATCGTTTTTTCTTTAGTCCATCTTACTCCAGGCGACCCTGCAAGGATGATTCTAGGACAAGAGGCTACAGAGGAGTCGCTGCAGGCATTGCGTGAACAAATGGGATTGAATGACCCTTTATACGTGCAATATTTTTCATGGGTCACGAATGTCCTCCAGGGAGACCTGGGAAATTCCCTGAAGGATAACACGCCAGTTCTTACCGTGCTGCTGCAAAAGCTGCCGGTCACGATCCAGCTGTCAATCATGTCATTTTTTATAGCGATGCTGATTGCCATCCCGGCTGGCATTATTTCAGCTACAAGAAAAGGAACGTTCTGGGACTACTTTGGCACAACCTTTGCCTTATCCGGAGTATCAGTTCCCCCATTTTTCTTAGGTATTTTGCTCATTTTCATTTTTTCTATCTCGTTAGGGTGGCTGGCACCTTCAGGTTATGTCGAGCCATGGAAGGACTTTAAACAAAGTATGCTGTTAATGATCTTGCCTGCACTGGCAGTTGGTGTCCGATTGAGTGCTGAAATTACGAGGATGCTGCGTTCGAGCATGCTGGAAGTGCTGGAGGCGGATTATATCCGGACGGCCTATGCAAAAGGTGTATTAGAAAGAGGAGTCGTTATTGGCCATGCTTTGAAAAATGCACTTATACCGGTTGTAACCGTTAGTGGATTGCAGTTAGCTACCTTCCTCGGCGGTGCGGTCATCACAGAAACGATTTTTGCGATACCAGGGATTGGGCGATTAGTAATCGATGCGATCTTGACAAGGGATTTCCCGGTGGTGCAAGGAGCTGTTCTCTTCATGGCAATCGCTGTTGTCGTCGTTAACTTCTTTATTGATGTCCTATATTCCATTCTTGATCCAAGAATCAAGCTGACAGGGGGGCAGTGACCATGGAAGCACAGTTAGAACAAAAAGTCATCGTCGTTGAGAGCCCAAGAAAACGCAGGATGAAAGAAATGGGCTCCCGTTTCTTCCAGAATAAATTAGCCGTTGTTGGCGGTGCCTTTACACTTCTCCTTATTCTTATGGCTGTGTTCGCACCGCTCGTTGCGCCTTATAATCCAACGGAGCAGAATTATGCAAAGTTCCTCCAGAGTCCCAATTCAGAGAATCTGCTGGGCACGGATGAACTTGGCCGCGACATTTTCAGCCGGATCATCTTTGGAGCAAGAGTTTCGATCCAGGCTGGGATTATATCGGTAGGAATCGCACTATTGATCGGTATTCCGATTGGCCTTTTCTCAGGATATTACAGAGGCGTTTTAGATGAGTTCGTTGTCATGCGTTTTACGGATGCATTGCTTTCATTCCCGCCGCTGGTACTGGCACTTTCACTGGCAGCGGTGCTCGGAGCTGGATTGCAGAATGCGATGATTGCAATCGGGATTATATTCACGCCAAACTTTATCCGGCTGGTAAGGGGAGAGGTGCTGAGCCAGAGGGAGCGTGAATATGTTACAGCGGCAAAAGCTTCTGGAATCAGTGACCTTAAAATCATCTTCAGGCATATCCTGCCGAACTGTATGCCGCCGATATTAGTCCAGGCAACACTCGCGATTGCGGCAGCGATCATATCGGAAGCTTCTTTAAGTTATCTTGGGCTGGGGACTCAGCCGCCAACACCTAGCTGGGGAGCAATGTTATCTATGGGACAGGGCTACCTTGGAGACGCACCCTGGATTTCTCTATTCCCGGGCCTGTTTATCTTTATGACTGTCCTATCCATCAACTTATTTGGTGATGGACTGCGTGATGCATTGGATCCCAAGCTGAAGTGAGGTTATTAGAATGACATTTCCATACACTGCTAATCTAGTAAAACGAAAGGAGGAGGCAATCAAATGACACAGCCGTTATTGGAAGTTAAGAATCTGAAGGTCAGTTTTGCAGGGAAAAAGAAGAGTACAAATATAGTAGCGGGATTATCCTTTAATGTGGGAAAAGGGAAAACCCTTTGTATTGTTGGGGAATCAGGCTGTGGAAAAAGTATGACTTCCCTTTCGGTCATGGGCCTGCTTCCTAAGACCGGGGAAGCGGAAGGGGAAATTTTATTAAAAGGCGAAAACCTGACAGATAAGTCGATGAAACAGATGAGCAAGATTAGGGGCAACCAGATTTCGATGATTTTCCAGGAACCTATGACTTCGCTTAATCCCGTACAGACAGTTGGAAAGCAGATTGCCGAGACCATTATTCTCCACCAGAATGTAACCAAGAAGGAAGCGCGCCAGAAAGCGATTGAGATGCTTCAGCTAGTCGGCATCCCTTCACCGGAAAAACGGATCGATGCCTATCCCCACGAACTGAGCGGCGGAATGAGACAGAGGGTCATGATTGCGATCGCCCTTAGCTGCAATCCGGAACTGCTGATTGCGGATGAACCGACCACTGCTCTTGATGTAACGATCCAGGCACAGATTCTTGACCTGATGAAGAACCTGCAAAAAGACCTGGATATGGGAATTATCATGATCACCCATGACCTGGCGGTTGTTTCTGAGATGGCGGATACAGTACTGGTCATGTATGCGGGAAAAGCGGTTGAATATGGCACCCGAAAATCCATTTTCAACAATCCGATGCATCCCTATACACAGGGGTTGATGAAGTGCATCCCCGATGTAGATGCTGAAGAAGATGTGGAGGAACTTTTTGTGATAAAAGGTTCTGTGCCATCTCCGGATGCCATGCCAGCAGGCTGCAGATTTGCCGATCGCTGTCCGCATGTACAGGAAATCTGCAGGGCACAATCCCCGGATCTTGAGCAAGTCGATTTAGATCACACCGTAAGCTGCTGGAAATACACTGATTTATGGAAGGAAGGTGAGGCAAATGGGCCAGCCATTAGCGAAGTTGCCGTCGGAAAATCTTCTTGATGTACAGGACTTGAAGAAACACTTTCCTGTCGGTGATCAAGGATTCTTTGGAGAAAAACAGGTGGTAAAGGCATTGGATGGTATCACCTTTACTCTAAAAAGAGGCGAAACGCTGGGCATCGTAGGCGAATCTGGATGCGGCAAATCTACGATGGGCCGGGCCATCCTCAGGCTTCACGAACCAAGCTCAGGAACAATCGTTTATGACGGAAAGGATATCACCAATGTTTCCAAGCGGCAGATGCGTGATAACCGGAAGGATATGCAGATTATTTTCCAGGATCCATATGGTTCCCTGAATCCAAGGATGACTGTGGGCACGATGCTGTCAGAAATCGTTGAAACCCATAAAATTGTTTCGAGAAAAGAGCTGTATGATTATGTTTGCAATCTGCTCGTAGAAGTTGGGCTTTCGGAACAACATTATTACCGCTTCCCGCATGAGTTTTCCGGCGGGCAGCGCCAGAGGGTGAGTATCGCGCGCGCGCTATGCACGAATCCGAAGCTGATAGTTTGCGATGAAGCGGTCTCCGCGTTGGATGTATCAGTCCAGTCACAGATCCTGAACCTGCTGCAGCGCTTAAAAAAGGAGCATCAGCTGACCTATCTGTTTATATCCCACGACCTTAGCGTAGTGAAGCATGTAAGCGATCGTGTTGCCGTCATGTACTTAGGGAAAATGGTCGAACTGGCTGATAAGAAAGATCTTTATGATAATCCGTTGCACCCTTATACAAAGGCCTTACTTTCTGCCATTCCTTCAACCAAGGAAGAGAAGAAACGGGAAAGGGTTATTTTAAAAGGGGATGTACCAAGCCCGATCAATGTTCCGAGCGGCTGCCGTTTCCATACAAGATGCCCGCTTGCTACCGATCGATGCAGGGCAGAAGAGCCGGCATTCAGAGAAGTTAGCGAGAACCATTTTGCATCCTGCCATTATGCATAACTTGGGAAAGTCCTTGCCTAGTTGGTAAGGGATAGGTCCTTGCCTAGTTGGTAAGGACTAGGTCCTTACCAACCTGGTAAGGACGTTTCTTTCGAGATAAAAAAGGAACGCGGTTATAAAGAAGCTCTTTTCGGATTGGTTGTTGCTTTTCGGACATATTTCCGGGGCTCTTTTCGAAGGTGCTTCATCAACTGATATGCGAAAACATTCGTGAAAACCCAGAAGCCGGTTTTTACTTTGGATGTGAAAGCTACAAGGTTTACGAAAAGAGCTTAACAAAAAGAGAATATTTCATTTGTAAGGCTAATAAGTTAAATTGACTTACAAATGAAAGTTACCATCTTTGAGGGGGAGATCCATTCATGAACGTAGATTATCTAAATTATCCATACCAATCACAAAGAACCGTAACCTTTGCCAGGAATGGCATGGTTGCCACTTCTCAGCCGCTGGCAGCTCAAGCGGGACTGGACATTTTAAAAAAGGGCGGAAATGCCATTGATGCAGCGATTGCGACAGCAGCATGCCTGACAGTTGTTGAGCCAACTTCCAACGGAATCGGCGGCGATGCCTTCGCATTAGTGTGGGTAAAAGGGGAACTACATGGCCTGAACGCCAGCGGCCCGGCACCAAAAAGCATCTCGATTGATGCGGTCAAGGAAAAGGGGCATGAAAAAATGCCGACCTTCGGATTGGTTCCTGTTACCGTTCCAGGTGTACCGGCAGCATGGGCTGAGCTGTCGAAACGATTTGGCAAACTGCCTTTAACAGAGGTATTACAGCCGGCGATCGACTATGCAGAAAAGGGATATCCTCTGTCACCGGTTCTCGGCAAGTACTGGAATATTGCTTATGAAAAGTTTAAAGAAATTTTTACGGGTGATGAATACAAAGGCTGGTTTGAAACATTTGCACCTGACGGTAAGGCGCCTCAGATAGGGGAGGTCTGGAAATCTGAAGGCCATGCAAGCACCTTGCGCCAGATTGCCGAAACAAACGGAGAAAGCTTTTACCGTGGGGAACTGGCAGAAAAAATTGATGAGTTTTCAAAACAGCATGGCGGCTTTATCTCAAAAGAGGATTTAGCTGCATACAAGCCAGAATGGGTACAGCCGATTAAGGTCAATTACAGAGGCTATGATGTCTGGGAAATCCCGCCGAATGGGCAGGGCATTGTTGCCTTGATGGCGCTGAACATGCTGAAGGGCTATGAACTGAATGAAAAAGAGTCTGTAGATACATACCACAAGCAAATCGAAGCGATGAAGCTTGCATTCACGGATGCAAAGAAATATGTAACCGACCCCGAGAGAATGACAGTCACATCTGAGCAGCTTTTATCTGAGGAGTATGCAGAAGCAAGAAGAAGCTTGATTGGTGAAAATGCCCGCCTGCCAGAGCCTGGAACACCTCCAAAGGGCGGAACCGTTTATCTGGCTGCAGCGGATGGTGAAGGAAATATGATTTCATTCATCCAGAGTAATTATATGGGCTTTGGCTCCGGAATTGTCATTCCTGGAACAGGTATTGGCCTGCAAAACCGCGGAGCTGATTTTTCACTGGATCCGTCTCATGATAATCGCCTTGAGCCAGGCAAAAAGACGTACCATACGATCATTCCAGGATTCTTGACAAAGGATAATGAAGCTGTTGGTCCATTCGGAGTAATGGGCGGCTACATGCAGCCACAGGGCCATGCCCAGGTGATCATGAACACAATTGACTTCAGCCTGAATCCGCAGGCTGCGCTGGATTCGCCTCGCTGGCAATGGATGGAGGGCAATAAGGTAGTTGTTGAGAATACTTTCCCTGCTCACATTGCCCAGGCGCTGGCCAGGAAAGGTCACGATATCCAATTTGCATTGGATGGAGGCGGATTCGGCAGAGGCCAGATTATCTGGAGAGACCCTGTAACCGGAGTGCTTTCCGGCGGCACAGAGTCAAGGACGGATGGGGCAATCGCAGCTTGGTAATCTCAAAAAAGGTGTTGAATGAAAATGAAACAGCTTGATCTATTCCTGGCATTTTTCCGAGTTGGAATGCTGGGGTATGGCGGCGGCCCATCATCGATCCCGCTCGTTCATAAAGAAGTAGTCGAGAAATATAAGTGGATGAATGATGATGAGTTTGCTGATGTTTTAGCCCTGGGCAATACCCTTCCAGGACCGATTGCCACCAAGATGGCGGGTTATATCGGGTACAGGGTTGCAGGTTTTACAGGAATGGTGAATGCCGTGATGGCAACAATTGTCCCGACCATACTGTTGATGATTGTTTTACTGACCTCGATTTCTTCATTTAAAGATCTGCCCTGGGTTGCCGGCATGACAAAAGCAGTCGTTCCAGTCGTAGGTGTCATGCTCGCAACCTTGACTTGGGACTTCTTTAAGAAATCAAATGAAACGCTGGGCAAGGTGAACGCGGGTTTAATGGTTGTTGGCGGACTTATCCTGATGGAAGTTTTGAATGTTCATCCAGCCATCCTGATCCTCGTGCTGTTAATTCTGGCTATAGCTAAAAAAGATAAGACTCCTAAGGTGGAGCAAAAGATTGAAAGAGGTGTAGGCTGATGATTTATTGGCAGATATTCCTCGCCTTTTTCATCCCGGGAATCGTTGGTTACGGGGGAGGTCCTGCATCGATTCCCCTGGTGGAAAATGAAGTGGTCGACCGCTATGGATGGATGACGGTACCGGAATTCAGCGAAGTGCTGGCGATTGGAAATGCATTGCCGGGACCAATCGCGACAAAAATGGCAGGTTATATAGGATATGAGCAAGGCGGGATACTAGGTGCTGTTGTCGGCATTTTCGCAACGGTTGCTCCTTCACTGATCTTAATGATTTTCCTCCTTGGAGTATTGTACCGTTTTAAAGATTCGCCAAAAGTCAAAAGAATGACGAATTATATCAGGCCGATCATTGCCGTATTGCTCGGTGTCATGACTTTCAACTTTTTCTTTAACTCTTATTTAGACACAGGCATTATACAAACGATCTTTTTGATTGTTGCCAGCTACCTGCTGCTTGAAAAATGGAAGGTTCATCCTGCCTATGTCATCACAGCTTCGTTAGCTTATGGCGGTTTATTTTTATAATGGTAAAGAGCCCATCCAGGGAAAGGATGGGCTTTTACTGTATATGAAACTCCGACATAAGGATACGATTCAAGTCTAAAGGTACCCTTATAGAAAGGGTAACTCCGACATAAGGATACGATTCGGGTCTAAAGGTACCCTTATGGGAAGAAAAGCTCCGTCATAAGGGTACGATTCGGGTCTAAATGTGCCCTTATGGGAAGAAAAGCTCCGACATTAGGGTACGATCAAGCTTAAAAGTACCCTTATGGGAAGGTAATCTCCCTTATAAGGGTACTTTTAGTGTCTACTTTTGATGTGCAAGAAAGAAAATTTCCGGCAAGAACCTACTCCAAAAACGTCTTGATCTTCGGAAACACCTTCAGAGCTGTATTGTAAAATACATCCTCATGGTGCTCGGGAGGAATCAGGTCTTTGATGAACTCGATATACGGACCGACAGGAATCAGCGGCCAGTCTGTGCCGAACAACAGCTTGTCGTACGAGTCGGCAAACTCAAGCGCATGGCGCAGGTGGTCAAGAAAACGTCCCTGGCTGCGTTTATCCAGTTCTGACTTCGTGCCGACAATCAACCCTGACAGATCAGCGAATACATTCGGATTTTTATAGATGATTTCCGCTCCGGTCAATGTCCATGGATCCCCAAAGTGGGCCATCATGAAATTTACATCCCGATGGTTGACCGCGACCTCGTCAATCGCCATCGGATGGGAATATTTCAAATAGCCGCGTTCCGAATAGGTGTCGCCGGTATGGAAAACGACAGGAAGCTGGTATTTTGCGGCCAGCTTGTAGACCAGTTCGTACACTTCGTCATACGCATAAAAAGGATAGTACCCCAGATAGATCTTGATACCGACTGTCTTCGGATTTTGCAGTTCTCTTTCAAGGCGGGCAAGGGCTGCTTCATCCAGGTCATATGGATTGATCCCGGCACAGCAAAAAATGTTGGCCGGGAGCTCGGCTTCCATATCGAGCCCCATCGGCGTCCGGGCTTCGTAATCAGGGAACCCCATTTTATCGGTTTCCGTCAGGCCCATTCCGATTCCGAGCACCACATTGGCTTCCTTGAACTCCTTTAGGATGCCGGCTGTGGAATAGTCAACGAATGACAGCTTCTCGGCCGTTTCATAAAAGGATTTAATATTTGATAGATGTATATGGGCATCGATGATTTTCATGTTTTCTCCTTTTAAAATTGGACTCTTCTCAGCTTTTTCAGCAGGTCGCCAGTCAGTTTTCGCTCATCGAAAAGCAGGAAAAGCGGAGCGCTTTTTTCGAATTCGCCTTTGTGCCTTGAGACAAGCTGCAAAACTTCTTTATTTGTATAAGCTTCGGTCGGCCCCGCATCATTGTTTGGAATTACGTAAAACTTATCCTCTGAACTGTTGTTGCTAAAATATGAATCTTCATCCATAAGCAATGGAATTTCCTCGCTGCCTGCGTGATAAGTATGCGCCTGTTGGCTGCCACTGACTGAAATACGGACATCGGTCAGCTCGCTGTCACCGACGAACAGGTCTGTGACCCACATCTCATCGACAAGGTTTTTCCCGCCAGCATCCTTCACTTCTGCAAAAGATGCGACAACCGGCACGCCTGGAAGCATCAAATAATATTGCGTGTACCGAACGCCGTTCCACTGCTTATGTTCTTTGAACTCGGTTGTGATCGCCAGTCCGGTCCACGTATTGCCTTCTCTGTCCTTCTTTTCAACCACTTCAGCATGGCTGGTTTCTTTTAACAGTGAGAAGGTGTTGATTCCATTTGGTGCGGTCTTCATTCCGCCTGCCCATGGATTCCACCAGCTCTTCGCTGTCAACTCTGGATAGCAGTGGTCGAGCCATTCGTGCCCATTCACTTCCATTGAATAGATTCCAGGATAGAAGTTTGGGTCTGCCTTCAGTGTGATGGCTCCGTTATCGATGATGAAATTGCCATCTGCCGTTGAGGAAGTAACTGTTCCAGATTGAAAGAGCAGCAATTCTTTGAATCTAGCTTCCGTCCCATTGCCTTTGTATGAGGCTTCGACAATGGACAGTGGTTTTAGGGCAGCGAATGGCACTGTCATAGAATGAGAGGTTTTCTCCATTTTTGCGGGAATTTCATGAACCTCATTCCCAATCTTTAATGTCCCATCCAGGTAGCTGTTACGGTACGTTTTCAAAGTGAAATCCAGGTCAGCATCAGGCTGGATTACGAGCTGACCAGCTTTGAAGCTTAGCTCACTGCCTTTTTCAGTTTTCTTATCGACCGGCATTTGCTCTGCATAGGCGATGAACTCCTCAACATTCTGGAAAGCTCCAAGTGACAAGGTTATGGTACCTGATACAGCTCTTTCGCCTGGCTCAAGCTTTCCGAATTGGTCCTCGATGATAAACTGCCAGCTCTCAGGCCCGGCGCTGCTATCCTTAGACCAGGCCAATCCAATCGGACCGTACTGCCCTTCGGAAAAATACCAGTTCCCAGTGATTCTCTCGGAATCCAGCTCGCCAATCTCCATGATTCGATTTTCGGTAAAATGAATAACCTCGCCGTCGAGCGGGAAATAAACCTTCTCGAGTTCATGGTAGACAGGCTGGCTGAAAGCGACCTCAGGGTGAATGCTTCCGCCTTTATTCTCAACCTCTGCCCATGTGTGGATGATTCCATCACCGAACAAGCGGTACGTCTGCATTAAAAACAGGCCCTCCAACTCAGCCGATTCCAGGCTGATCTTCATATCAATCGAGGATTCATTAATCTCCCAGGTGACAGAGGAAGGCTTTTTCTTGGTGAACTCCAGTGAATATGGCTTTCCAAGCTTAGGTGTCATAAAGGCAAAAGGCTGATTTTTTTTGTTGTTTCTGGCAGCTGACGTCAGCAGGTCCCGTTTACGGACATTGATCTGACCCAGTCCGTTGAAAATATGCCAGAAATCCTTCGATTCACCGCCGAACTTTTCGCCAAGACCTTTGAAAGCAACCGAGATGTCCTGCTCGAAGGTCAGCTTTTGTCCGTCCGCTTTTGTTGCTGTAGTCATAAGCTCAGGATTGTAAAATCCATGCTGTTTTACCGTTAAAGGCACAGACACCGTCTTCCGTCCGCGGGCAGGAACTTCCACGGTGAATGTTTGTCTTGCTAAAACGACCTGCTCATTTACAGGGAAGTCCAATTGGAACTCCGCATTCTCTCTCAAGTTATTGGTAATTTCAACATCAATAGAGGTCTCTTTTTCCAGGAAAGAGAGATTGCCAGAATAGCTGGCTTCTATTTTTGCCGGATTGATCGGAAAGACGCCAAGCTTCAGCTCGCATTCAAGCCCATTGATCGATACGATGGCCTTGATGCCAGGATGCGTCCGCCAGTGGCTTGGTTCCTCCCCTTTTTCAACGGTAAAAGTGCCAGATATAGTAGATTCATTATCTACTAATTTTTCGGCGGCGAAATCATACTTAATACGCCCATTACTAATGCCGCTTGCTTTGAAGGTGAGTGGTGCTCCGCCCTTGTTCACGACTGTGATTTCAAATTCCCGTTCTTCCTTCTGGATGACTTCATGGTCAGCCAATTTCATT
Organism: Bacillus sp. ISL-39; assembly: GCF_018613295.1. Classification (NCBI taxonomy): domain Bacteria; kingdom Bacillati; phylum Bacillota; class Bacilli; order Caryophanales; family Bacillaceae; genus Bacillus; species Bacillus sp. ISL-39. The sequence continues at coordinate 1,452 of NZ_JAGGQM010000025.1, read as the reverse complement.
TGCAGGATGAACTCATCCGTTTCAATCAAGCTGATGCCGCGGCTTGTTCGTTCGAATTGGACCCTTGCACGCGTGTCGGCATTCTGCCAGCTATATTCATAGAATGTAAAGCCATTTTCCTTTACGCCGTCCGGCTTCACTTCTATCAATCTAGTGCTGTCCTCGTACCAATCTAATTTTTCAAAGACGGGTTTTAATAGCGGTGTGTTCAGGACCTGCGGAATGAAATTCATCAAATGGGTCGAGTCATCCCGGTCCTCCCAGAAAAAGCCGCACTTTTTATAAAGCGGAACGGCCTTCGTGTTCCCGGCCCAGGTGTAAAGATCAAGCCGCGGCCAGCCCAGCTGCACCGTTTTTTCCAGCGCCTGAAGCACGAGCTTTTTGCCGATCTTATGCCCATGGTAATCGGGCCTGACATTGAGCAGCGGGATATACAAAGATCCCGTATCCTCCTTATACTCAGACAAGCCGCAGTAACCGACGACTTCTTCACCGTCCAGCGCCAGATAAAGCTCAATGTTGTCAGAGTTGGCTTCCTTCTTTTTCACCTGCTCCTCGGTCATGACGCGCGTATCTCCGCCCCAGCCGTCACGACTCAGATTCCACATTTTAGCGACCCCAGCCGCCAATCCTTCATGATATTTCTCGATTTGAATAACCTTGTTCAATTGTGCCATTACCTTTCTCCTCCTTGGCTATGGGCCATCTTCCTTTTTAGTTAAAATCAGCTTCTTTTTTGAATTGTCCATCCTACTGAACCTCCTTTGATTTAATGGGAGTGTTTTGGCACTCCATATCCATCGTAAAGGGAAATTTTACTAGTGTAAAGAAAATTTAGAATTTAATATTTTTTAAAAATATCCATTATAAATATAGTGGTTTCCATTCTTTAGTTATAATGAGGAAAAGACCGTAAAAGGAGTGGGAGTTGTGGAGCAGAAAATCTATTATGACATCCTTTATTTTAATGGAGACGAAATTTTTATTTCGGCAACCGACAAAGGCGTATGCTATGTCGGGTCACCAGAAGAAGATTATGAAGTTATGGCTAAACGTTTTCCCGCTGCTGTATTTGAAAGGAATCCGGAAGCCTTAAAACCATACAGGGATGAGTTGGCTGAGTATCTTGAAGGGAAGCTCAGACAATTTTCCTTGCCGGCCGATGTAAAAGGAACAGCATTCCAGGAAGCAGTCTGGACAGCCTTGAGGGAAATCCCTTATGGCGAAACATGTACATATTCTGATATTGCAGAAAAAATCGGCAAGCCCTCGGCAGTGAGAGCAGTCGGAACCGCGATCGGCGCCAATCCAGTCCTGATTTCTGTCCCCTGCCACCGGGTTATCGGCAAAAATGGCTCCATCACAGGCTACCGCGGCGGAATCGCTATGAAGCAGCATTTGCTGGAGCTGGAGAAAGTCCATTGTAGGGGGTAATGTGCATCTAAAGAGGAT
>NZ_JAGGQM010000024.1:0-17209 GCF_018613295.1 Bacillus sp. ISL-39 | reverse complement strand
GGTATGGTGGAAAAACACGAAAAGTTGTCTGAACTTGAGCCAACTTCAGACAGGTTTAAGGGAAAACAACGAAAAGTTGTCTGAACTTGATGCAACTTCAGACAGGTTTAAGGGAAAACAACGAAAAGTTGTCTGAACTTGATGCAACTTCAGACAGGTCTGAAGGAAAAACACGAAAAGTTGTCAGAACCTGAGTCAACTTCAGACAGGTTTGAAGGAAAAACACGAAAAGTTGTCTGAACTTGAGCCAACTTCAGACAGGTTTAAGGGAAAACAACGAAAAGTTGTCTGAACTTGATGCAACTTCAGACAGGTTTGAAGGAAAAACACGAAAAGTTGTCTGAACTTGAGCCAACTTCAGACAGGTTTAAGGGAAAACAACGAAAAGTTGTCTGAACTTGAGCCAACTTCAGACAGGTTTGGAGGAAAAACATGAAAAATTGTCTGAACTTAATGCAACTTCAGACAGGTTTAGAGGGCAATAACGAAAAGTAGTCCAAACCAAGGGCAACTTCAGACAAGGTCGCAATAAGAGATTGAACAAGCTGTCAAAACTTAATACGATTCCTCAATAACAACTAAAAGTATCTTGCCCACATAACAAAGACCCTCTGAATTAATCAGAAGGTCTTATTTTATATTATTTCTTTTTCTTCCCAAGGGATTGCAATTGATCCATTACCTTCGCACGTGACTTTTGATCTTTTAGCAAGTATGCTGTACCTAGAGCTACAGTTGTCATCATTAGTTTTTTTCTATCCATATTAAAACCTCCTCGGTTATGCAAAGTTCCTATAAATGAAATTCCCGATATCGGCTTATCTAAACTTATCTATAATCCGCAGTATTTGATTTAGAAACTTCAACCCTTGATATTACTACTTATTCATCAGGTACTGGTAAATTAAGTAAGGCCCTTTTCTCAATGTTGATTTTAAAAAGGACTGGATCAATGGATAGTCTTCATTGGGCATCATCTTGATTAACTCACTCCACCATTCTGTTTCATAGCGGGCAATCATTCCAAGATTATATAACAGTAAGTAGTGCAGCAGCAATTCTGGAAATAAAAATAAATCACCTTTATTTAAGGGAATTACATAATGCTGCTCTTCAAGATTGTATTTTAACGGAAGGGGTTCTTGTGTTTCACTTAAGTGTGCTTCAAACCTGATTTGATTAGGGTCCTCTACAAAGGAGACAGGAATAGAGGATTTGGTCTGATAGAACTCCTTAAAGCGGTTCTCCGTCATATGGAAATGGTCGATTATTGATTTTGGAATCGAGAAACCTGAATCGCTGGCAGTCACTGCTTTAAATATTTGCTTGCCTCTCAAGTCAGAAAAGATGCCGGACAATTCCGGGATCAGTTCCATCACATCACCCATTGTTGCTTTTTCACCTTCCAATTGTTTCATGTGGAACATTTTTTCTGCCATAAGAGAGAATAGCCCATTCTTTTGGATTTTCACTTCATCGTCTGTGAAGCTGTACTGTTGTTTTTTTCGTTTCCTTGTGGAGACGCCATGAGCAAGAACGGAAGTGGTTTCAGGGTAATCAGGTTCGACTGTCAGGATGCATGCTTTTATTAGATGGACAAGTCCATAAAAGAGCAGGATTGGCTGTATGGCCAGCGGAGACTTTTCTGCCTGTTCATAGTAAAGCTTCCCATGTTCGAGATAATACATGAAGGGATAACAGTTTTCGAAGCTTTTCATGTCAGACTGTTCGACGTTGATTTTACGATAACATTTTTTCAGATAGGCTTGTGAATACTCTGCTGAAAAGAAGAGTGTATAACTGTTCCATTCCTTATAAGGCATAGACACATGAAAAACCTCCAAGTTATTTGAAAAATCGGACAAATAATAACCTTCTTGACAGTATTTTAACCAATTGATAACCTACAAATAATATTTTCTTAAAGGGGGTCATTTACTATGTGGGAAAGTAAGTTTGTAAAAGAAGGATTAACGTTTGATGATGTGCTGTTAGTACCGGCCAAATCTGAGGTGCTGCCAAAGGATGTGAGCCTGAAGGTCAGCCTGACCGAGACTTTGAGGTTGAATATACCGATCATCAGTGCGGGCATGGATACTGTAACAGAATCTGAACTGGCCATTTCGATTGCCAGGCAGGGCGGCCTTGGTATCATACATAAAAACATGTCCATAGAACAGCAGGCTGACCAGGTCGATAAAGTAAAGCGTTCTGAAAGTGGAGTCATTACCGATCCATTCTTTTTAACTCCTGAGCATCAGGTATTTGATGCTGAACATTTAATGGGTAAATACCGCATTTCTGGTGTCCCGATTGTTAATAATGAAGAGGACCAAAAGCTTGTTGGAATCATTACAAACCGTGATATGCGTTTTATCCAGGATTACTCTATTAAAATCGAAGAAGTCATGACGAAAAATGATTTGGTGACCGCTTCTGTGGGAACTACCCTTGAAGAAGCAGAGAAGATCCTTCAGCGCCATAAGATTGAAAAACTCCCACTAGTAAATGACGAAGGCGTACTGAAAGGGCTCATTACCATAAAGGATATTGAAAAAGTGATTGAGTTCCCGAACTCTTCGAAGGATTTGCAAGGCCGCTTACTTTGCGGTGCTGCAGTCGGTGTTACAGCAGATACGATGAAACGTGTGGAGATGCTGGTGAAATCACATGTAGATGTCATCGTTGTTGATACTGCCCACGGCCACTCAAGAGGGGTTATTGAAACGGTAAAGCAAATCCGTGAAAGCTACCCGGAATTGAATATTATTGCGGGGAACGTTGCGACTGCAGAAGCGACAAGAGATTTGATAGAAGCAGGTGCGGATATTGTCAAGGTTGGCATCGGTCCTGGTTCAATCTGTACGACAAGGGTTGTAGCAGGTGTAGGTGTTCCGCAAATTACCGCTGTATATGATTGTGCGACAGAAGCACGAAAGCACGGGAAGGCAATCATAGCAGATGGCGGAATCAAATATTCTGGGGATATCGTCAAGGCTCTTGCTGCCGGAGGCCATGCTGTCATGCTCGGAAGCTTGCTTGCAGGTGTCAGCGAAAGTCCAGGAGAAACTGAAATCTATCAGGGAAGACGCTTCAAAGTATATCGTGGAATGGGCTCTGTCGGAGCAATGGAAAAGGGATCTAAAGATCGTTACTTCCAGGAAGATAATAAGAAGTTCGTTCCGGAAGGCATTGAAGGAAGAATCCCATATAAAGGACCGCTTACAGATACAATCTATCAACTTGTTGGCGGCATACGCTCAGGTATGGGATATTGCGGCACAGCTAATCTTGAGGAGTTAAGGGAGAATGCCCAATTCATCAAGATGACAGGAGCGGGTCTGAGAGAGAGCCATCCGCATGATGTCCAGATCACGAAAGAAGCACCCAACTACTCTATGAGCTAATTTTATAAATGGGCATCAGCAGGAACTACGACTTTTTACCTGTATATCAGTTGTTTTTTCCTGATTTTACAATAGACAGAGTGACTATTCTCTGTCTATTTTTTTCATTTTTTTTATGGTAAACTATACGGGTGTGATTTTTTAGGGGTCAACAAAAATGAAAGTTTCATAGATATTTTATAAAAATTTGGAGGGAAATTTGTCTTGAATCGTAAACAGAAACAGCTTTCAGTGTTCTTTGCAGCATTCATTTTAACGATTACAACTATGTTTTCCGGATTTTCAATGGAAGCTGAAGCAGCAGAGGGACAATTGGGCATCGATGCCGAAGCAGCCATGCTGATTGATGCAGATACGGGAAGAGTTTTATATGAGAAAAATTCAGATGTTGTCCTGGGCGTAGCTTCCATGGCAAAAATGATGACAGAATATATGGTTCTCGAAGCGGTCAAAGAAGGAAAGCTGAAATGGGACCAAAAGGTAAAGATCAATGAGTATGTCCATAAGTTATCAGCTGCCCCTGGCCTATCGAATGTTGGGTTAACTCAAGGTGAGGATTATACGGTACAAGAGTTGTATGAAGCAATGGCAATCCATTCTGGCAATGCAGCTACCGTAGCGCTCGCTGAGGTCCTTTCTGGAACAGAAAAGAACCATGTTGAAAAAATGAACAAAAAAGCTGCTGAGCTTGGTTTGAAGGATTATAAATTTGTTAACTCCTCAGGGTTGAACAATAGCGATCTTTTAGGACAGCATCCTGCCGGAAGTCCGGATGAAGAGAATGTCATGTCTGCCCGCTCATTGGCGAAGCTTGCATACCGACTATTGAAGGATTACCCGGAAGTGTTGGATACAGCAAGCATGCCTTCCTTGAAGTTCCGTGACGGACGTGAGTATAAGAACTTTAACTGGATGCTTCCAGGCCTGATTTACCAATACGATGGTGTAGACGGCTTAAAAACCGGTTCGACTGATTTTGCAGGCTATGGTTTTACAGCTACTGCGATGAGAAATGACCAAAGATTCATTTCGGTTATCATGAAGGCAGACTCAAAGGACAGCCGTTTTTCTGAAACGCGTAAAATCCTTGACTTTGCTTTCAGCAATTTCACAGAAGAAGAACTTGTGAAAAAGAATCATCAGGTAAAAGGAAAGAAAAACCTTCCGGTAACAAAAGGGAAGGAAGACAGTGTGAAGATCCAGTCTAAAGAGCCCATTACGATGACTATCAGGAATGGCGAAAAGGATCAATATGAACCGGTACTTGTACTGGATAAAAAGAAGCTGAATGAAAATGGCGAACTGACTGCTCCTATCAAGAAGGGTGAGCAAGTCGGCTATATGACTGTTAAGTCCAATAAGGAAGAAAACATCAGCTTCTTAACTGAAGAAGGGCAAAAGCAAGTCCAGGTACCAGTTGTTGCTGCTGAAAATGTTGAAAAAGCGAACTGGTTCGTGCTTATGATGCGAGGAATCGGCGGATTCTTCGGAGATCTTTTTGGCGGAGTTGCTGATACTGTAAAAGGCTGGTTTTAAATAAATTGGAAAGGTTTCCTGTCTTGACAGGAAACCTTTTTTATTGTTTATTTTCAATAGGGGGTAGCTGTAATTCCGACCGAAAAAGTCTGAATATCCAGTTATTTGCAATTGCTTACATAGTAACCCTTTTACAGGGACAAGGGGGAAAAATAATGAAGACAGGTACTGATCGTGTTAAACGTGGTATGGCAGAGATGCAAAAAGGCGGCGTCATCATGGACGTTGTCAATGCCGAACAAGCAAAGATTGCTGAAGAGGCTGGTGCAGTTGCGGTAATGGCATTGGAACGTGTCCCTTCGGATATCCGTGCAGCTGGCGGAGTAGCTAGAATGGCTGACCCAAGGATCGTCGAAGAGGTAATGGGTGCTGTCACAATTCCCGTTATGGCAAAAGCACGGATTGGCCACATCGTAGAAGCACGAGTGCTCGAAGCGATGGGTGTTGACTATATTGACGAGAGTGAAGTCTTGACTCCTGCTGATGAAGAATTCCATCTGAATAAAAGAGATTATACAGTTCCTTTCGTATGCGGATGCCGCGATCTTGGCGAGGCGGCGAGAAGGATCGGCGAAGGAGCTTCGATGCTACGTACAAAGGGAGAGCCTGGTACGGGCAATATCGTAGAAGCTGTCCGTCATATCCGCAAGGTAAACGCACAGGTTCGCAAAGTCGTGGCAATGGATATGGATGAACTAATGACTGAAGCCAAGCTTCTGGGAGCACCATATGAGCTTCTGCTGGAAATCAAGCAGCTTGGACGCCTTCCAGTCGTGAACTTTGCTGCAGGCGGTGTTGCTACTCCGGCAGACGCAGCATTAATGATGCAGCTGGGTGCTGATGGGGTGTTTGTAGGATCAGGCATCTTCAAATCTGATAATCCGGCGAAGTTTGCAAAGGCAATTGTCGAAGCGACTACTCATTATCAGGATTATGAACTGATTGCGAACATTTCGAAGGGTCTTGGTATCCCGATGAAGGGCATGGAAATTTCATCATTGGCACCTGAAGCCCGTATGCAGGACCGCGGCTGGTAAGGGTATGCCTATGATGAAGATTGGAGTACTTGGCCTTCAGGGGGCCGTACGTGAGCATATATGGGCAATTGAGGCATCTGGAGCAGAAGGTACTGTCATTAAGCGTCCCGATCAGCTCTCAGAAGTCGATGGCCTGATCATTCCTGGGGGAGAAAGCACCACAATTCGCCGTCTGATCGATAAATATGGCTTTATGGAAGAGTTGAAGAAATTCGCAGCTGATGGCAAACCAATGTTCGGAACATGCGCTGGCTTGATTTTACTTGCGAATGATCTGGCTGGTTATGATGCACCACATCTCGGTGTCATGGATGTGAAAGTGGAACGCAACTCATTCGGCCGCCAGCGCGAAAGCTTTGAAGCTGACATCAATATTGCTGGAGTGGCGGAAAATTTCTCGGCAGTATTCATCCGGGCACCTCATATTGTGGAAGCTGGAGAAAATGTCGAGGTGCTGGCGAAGCATGATGGCAGAATTGTCGCTGCGCGTGATGGACAGTTCCTCGGCTGTTCTTTTCATCCGGAGTTGACGGATGATTATAGACTCATGAGCTACTTTGTGAAAATGGTCGAGGAGACAAAGAGTAAAAATTTTGCATAAACGGCTTGCATGGAGAACATAATTGTAGTAAATTATGTATTAAAATTCGATAGTAAAAAAGCGATGAGAGGGAATAGTAGCTTGTATCCATTCCAAAGAGAGCCGGTGGTTGGTGCGAACCGGTGTCTGGAGCAAAGGAATCCGCCCTTGAGCAGAGTATGGAACGCCATTAATGGTCAGTAAATACTTTCGGTAAAAACCGTTATTTTATGAGTGGAAAGCATTTTCTTGCTTTCAACTAGGGTGGCAACGCGGGTTAACTCTCGTCCCTTTTTGGGGACGGGAGTTTTTTATTTTATCAAAGGTTTTTTTACTTCAGGTAAAAGGGAGGAAATCGCAGTGTTAGATGTAAAATATTTAAGAGCGAATTTTGAAGAAGTTAAACAAAAACTGCAGCACCGTGGCGAAGACATGACCGACTTCGGCAAGTTCGAGGACCTGGATGTAAGGCGCAGGGAATTGATTCTTGACGCTGAACAGCTGAAGAGCAGAAGGAATGAAGTGTCCCAGCAGGTTGCGCAGTTGAAGCGTGAAAAGCAGGACGCTGACCACTTGATCGCTGAGATGCGTGAGGTAGGCGACAAAATCAAGGTTCTGGATGACCAGCTTCGCGAGGTAGAAGAAGAGCTAGAAAACCTGATGCTCAGCATTCCGAATATCCCTCATGAGAGTGTTCCAATCGGAGAAACAGAAGATGATAATGTAGAGGTTCGCAAATGGGGAGAAATCCGTGATTTTGAATTCGAAGCAAAGCCGCACTGGGATGTTGCAGATCACTTGAAAATCCTTGATTTCGAACGCGCTGGAAAAGTAACAGGCAGCCGTTTTGTCTTTTACAAAGGATTGGGTGCACGCCTTGAGCGAGCGTTGATCAGTTTCATGCTTGACCTTCATGTTGACGAACATGGGTACAAGGAAGTCATTCCTCCGTACATGGTCAATCGTGCAAGCATGACAGGGACAGGACAGCTTCCTAAGTTTGAAGAGGATGCATTCCGAATCGAGAGCGAAGATTACTTCCTGATTCCGACTGCAGAGGTACCTGTTACGAATATGCACCGGGATGAAATCCTGACTCCAGATGAGCTTCCGATCAATTATGCAGCGTACAGCGCATGTTTCCGTTCTGAGGCAGGTTCCGCAGGGCGCGATACGCGCGGTTTAATCCGTCAGCACCAGTTTAACAAAGTCGAATTAGTGAAGTTTGTTAAGCCCGAAGACTCTTATGAGGAGCTTGAAAGGCTGACTGGACATGCTGAGAAAGTGCTTCAGCTATTAGGCCTGCCTTATCGCGTGTTGAGCATGTGCTCTGCAGACCTCGGATTCACAGCTGCTAAGAAATACGATATCGAAGTCTGGATCCCAAGCTACGGCACCTACAGGGAAATCTCTTCTTGCAGTAACTTCGAAGGATTCCAGGCAAGACGCGCGAATATCCGGTTCCGCCGCGAAGCAAAGGCGAAGCCAGAGCATGTGCATACACTGAATGGATCAGGCCTTGCGATCGGCCGCACAGTTGCCGCCATCCTCGAGAACTACCAGCAGGCTGACGGCAGTGTCATCATTCCGGAAGTATTGCGTCCATACATGGGCAACAGGGAAGTTATTGCTCCGGAATAAGTGTCATTGATAGGAGAGTTTAACTCTGTTTCGGGCAGGATGTCCTCCTGCCCGAAAAAAACTTTTAAAGAAGTGTTGACTCGTTTTTAAATACATGATATTATATTTCTTGTCTCGGAGGTATACCCAAGTCTGGCTGAAGGGATCGGTCTTGAAAACCGACAGGCGGGTAACACCGCGCGGGGGTTCGAATCCCTCTACCTCCTCCATTAATTTTTTCAATTAAAGCATTAACGCATAAAACAATTTGGAGATTGTGTAAAAAAACCCGTTACTATGTAGCGGGTTTTTTTATGTCCTGTTTTGCTGTATTCGGGGGTCGCTTTATTACTCTATCAGCCACTTTGTAGGTTTCTCGAGCGGTTTGAGCTTACAGAGAGTTTCTATGTGCCCTTTTGGAGGTTCCTCTCTCTATTTGGGCTTATAGATAACAAAAAACCGCCAATCGGCGGTTTTATTTTTTCAGTAATTGAGTTTGTTTGATATGTGTCGCGATTTTTTCAACGATTGGTTCGATTGATTCAGGATTATTGAACAAATCGTAATCATTGATGTTCAGACGAAGGACTGGGCATGCGTTGAAGTTATTGATCCAGTTTTCATAGCGTCCGTGCATTTCTTCCCAATATGTGATTGGTGTTTGCTGTTCCATTGGACGTCCTCTTAGCTTAATGCGCTCAAGAATATCGTCTAGTGACCCTTCAAGGTAGATCAGCAAATCTGGATGCGGGAAGTACGGAGTCATGACCATTGCTTCGAACAGACTCTTATATGTTTGGTAGTCCACAGGGGACATTGTGCCTTTTTCATAATGCATTTTTGCGAAGATGCCTGTATCTTCATAGATGGAACGGTCCTGGATAAAGCCGCCGCCATATTCAAAAATCCTCTTCTGCTCTTTGAAGCGCTCAGCAAGGAAGTAGATTTGCAGGTGGAAGCTCCAGCGTTCGAAATCGGCATAGAACTTATCGAGGTATGGATTTGTATCTACTTTTTCAAAGGATGTACGGAACCGAAGGGCATCCGCCAGGGCATTCGTCATAGTCGATTTGCCGACTCCAACTGTACCGGCAATCGTGATGACCGCATTAGCCGGGATGTCATATTTTGTTCTTAGATTCATGGTTGTACGCTCCTTTTTCTTAATGATGCGGTTAGCTGGTCGATGATCAGCTGGAGATCTTCTTCATTCTTAACAAAATCCAGATCGTCCCCGCTGAAACGAAGAACAGGGATTTCGGGGTGGTCTTTCTCGAACTGAAGCATTGCTTGTTCATAATCAAGGGATAATTGCTCTAAATATAATGGACTGATGTTCTTTTCGACTTCGCGGCCGCGCATTTTGATTCGCTTCAGCAAGGTATCGAGACTTGCATTCAAGTAAATGATGACATTTGGCTTAGGCATATCTTTTGTCAGGATTTGATAAATATCTAGGTATTTTTTATATTCCTGTTCATTTAATGTGCGCTGGGCGAAAATGAGGTTTTTCATGATATGATAATCAGCTACGACAGACATGTCTTTGCTGAGGTAATGTTCATTGATATCTCCAAGCTGCTTATATCGATTGCAGAGGAAAAACATTTCTGTCTGGAAACTCCATTCTTCGATGTTATCGTAGAACTTCCCCAAAAATGGATTTTCATCGACTATTTCTTTTAAAAGTGCAAATTGAAACCTTTCGGAAATGGCGCGGGCAAGTGACGTTTTCCCGATCCCGATTGGTCCTTCAACCGTTATAAAAGGTGTTCCTTCCACAACATGTCCTCCCTCTCTGTTGTATCTATCTCTTTTTTACATTTCTGTCAGTTAAATTACGCAAAGTCCATTTTATCACACCACAGTATGGTATGGGTATGGAATATTAAGAGGCAATTTTAGCAAAATGCTGCTTTCCTATTTCATATTGCTTATCGAATATATGCCTCCATCCGCTTTATTAAAAGCTTTGGGGCTCTTTTCGAGGTTATTTCTAATCAAAATTCCGGAATTAGCCGTGAAAACCCAAGTGCCGGTTTTTACTCTTGTTGATTAAGCGTTCAAGTTTGCGAACAGAGCTTAGCAAAAAAGAAGACAGCCGCAAAAATACTGCGCCTGTCATATATTATCGGAATTTGTAAAATTATTTTAACAGAAAATTTTATCTTTTTACGACATTGAAGTTCTCCTGGATGAGAAGCCAGTTTTGTGGGAAGGAAAGTCCGAGCTTCCAGTAGCTCATTCCTCTCAAATTCAGTTCCTTGATCAGGTCGAATTTTGCCTGGATGGATCTTGCGTCCTCAAACCAGACTTCATGCTGTTTTCCATCTGACGCTGTATATCGGAAGGTCGGCGCCTGAGATCTTGTATTGTACTGGATTGGTACATTATTATCGGCCGCAATCTGGATCGCCTGCTGCGGACTGACGGCCCTTGCGATCGTTCCCTGGACAAATGGAAGAGTCCAGTCATATCCATAAAGATTCTGGCCCATCATGACTTTTTGCGATGGCATTTCACTGACGGCATACTCTAGTACCTCACGCACAGGGCCGATAGGGGAGACTGCCTGTGCAGGTCCGCCGCTGTACCCCCATTCATAGGTCATAATGACGACGAAATCGACAATTTCCCCATGTGCTTTGTAGTCATGAGCCGTATACCAGGGCCCTGTCTGTTCTGCACTTGTTTTTGGGGCGAGTGCAGTCGAGATGAACCAGCCTTCCTGTTTAAAACGGTCCCTCGCTTTGCGCAGGAAAGTGTTATAGGCTTCACGGTCTTCTGGACGCAGGAATTCAAAATCAAAATGGATATCGCGGAATCCATATTTTTTGGCGGTGGCAACGATATTGTTCAGGAATTTGTCCTGGACTGCCATGTCATTCAAGAGGATACGGCCAAGCTCATCGCTGAACTGGTCGTTTTCCTGGTTGGTGATCACCATCATCAATATATTATTGTTCGCCTCGGCAATCGCCGGGAAATTGTTCAGCAGCGGCTCCTTCAACGACCCATCGCGCAAAGCCTGGAAGCTGAACGGCGCAAGATAGGTCAAATAGGGGGCAGCTTCCCGGGCAGCTGTTTCCAATGCAGGCGCCACTGTGTTCCCGCGAGGCTCTACATATGCATTAAATTCCGCATTTGTTTTCGGCCGCTGTGGAATATATAAGCGGAATCCGACTGACAATGGCTGGTTGACCGAGATGCCATTGATCCTTGCGAGTTCCTGTGGAGTGATACCGAACCTTCTTGAAATTGCCCATAGACTGTCACCCGGCTGGACAAAGTAAAAACTGCCGACGATTGGGATGACCATCGCCTGGCCGACCACTAAATTATTTGGATTAGGCAGCTCGTTCGCCTCGGTTATATCCGTAACAGAAGACCCGTATAATTGAGCGATCTGTGTCAATGTCTGTCCTTGCTGTACCACATGAATTTGCATCTTCTTCCCTCCCTGGCATTTTTAGCGCTACAACCATTGTATGAAGGAAGAAAATGCAGTATGTTATAAATCAAGCTCCATTGAAGGTCTTGTTTCAGCGGACAGGACGTTTTTCATCATGGTCAGTGCGTATTGATTATCCTCGTCATAATTGGAGGCAATGAAGTCCTCAGGTATGATCAGGTTGTATTCGCGCATATACGCATCATTCGCGGTGAAAAGGACGCAAATATTGCCTGCAATCCCTGACAGGATCAAGGTATCTACCTTCAATTGCTGAAGCAGGGTGTGAAGCGCCGTTCCATAAAAAGCGGAGTGCTTTGGCTTGATCAAAAAATAGTCCTGATTCTTCTCAGGGGCGATCTTTTTTATGATTTCACCGCTTGTTTCATTTGAGCAGTGATCCATGATTTTTTCGAAATCAGCCTGCCATAGATTATAATGGTCATTAATATAGATAACGGGCATGTCTTTTTCATTGAAAGATTTCTTTAACTTTAAAATGGGATTAATGATTTTTTTAGTGTTTTTTGCAAGTTCTTCCCCTGCGTCAAAGTTAAAATCATTGATCATATCGATAATCAATAGAGCAGTCTTTGCCATGAATAATCCTCTCCTTATCCTTTATATTTTTACCGGCGGGGGATTATTAAACCAATTGGAAATATAAAACACTTTTATGGAGGAAAAGATGGAATATACTCCAGATGAACGATATATGTTAGAAGCAATTGAAGAAGCGAAAAAAGCAGGGCAGATAGATGAGGTGCCAATCGGTGCGGTCATCGTCCTGGATGGGGAAATCATTGCCCGTGCCCATAATCTCCGCGAAACTAAGCAAAGTTCCATTGCCCATGCAGAGGTGCTGGCGATTGACGAGGCGTGCCAGAAGCTCGGAACATGGAGGCTGGAGGATGCCATTCTCTATGTGACACTGGAGCCATGCCCGATGTGTGCAGGGGCGATCATGCTTTCCCGCGTGAAAAAAGTGGTCTATGGGGCAAAGGATCCTAAGGGCGGCTGTGCCGGGACCTTCATGAATATCCTCCAGGATGAACGCTTCAACCATCAAAGTGAAGTCGTGACTGGTGTACTGGAAGCAGAATGCGGAGCACTATTATCCGATTTTTTCAGGACTCTGCGGGAAAAGAAAAAGATGAAAAAGAAACAGGAGAAAGACGAACTGGAACAACAGACAGGAATTGACAGGGGATAAGCATTGCATTTTGGGCCGTGAGTTAGTATACTATGTATGTGTCCTTGAGACACACCTAAATAAGGTTTCAATTTTGCCGTGCTAGTCGGGGAGGTAGCGGTGCCCTGTACCCGCAATCCGCTCTAGCGGGGATGAATCCCTTCCTGAGGCTGATTTACTGTAGGGTCTGCCTTAAGCAAGTGGTGTTGACGCCCGGGTCCTGCGCAATGGGAATCCATGAACCATGTCAGGTCCGGAAGGAAGCAGCATTAAGTGGACGCTCCCATGTGCCGCAGGGTTGCCTGGGCCGAGCTAACTGCTTAAGTAACGCTTATGGTATTCAGTCGACGGAAGGTGCGCGGCAGTTAAATATTATACATTCAACTCATCTCTTTAGCGGAGATGAGTTTTTTGTCGTTTTAAAAGGCTCTTTTCTCAAACTTTGTTGCTATTGACTACAAAAATAGGATTGAATGACCTATGTTTCTTCACAAAATAAAAGCATTTTATGAGAAAAGAGCTTGCAGACTTATTACCGACCTACAAAATGGCTTTTTGTCACGTTAAAATCGGCTTTAGGATTTTAACAATAACCTTTACGAAAACAGCTTATTAAAAAGCTTAAAAACTTCCTTTGGTAAAAGTGAAATTGAAAGTTATTTGCGTTATAATAGATAAGATAATAAAAGGAAGGGAGCGGTGTCATTGGCCTACCAAGCTTTATATCGTGTCTGGCGTCCACAACAGTTCATTGATGTGGTCGGACAGGAACATGTCACAACGACACTGCAAAACGCTCTGCTTCAACAAAAAATATCACATGCCTATCTATTTTCCGGCCCCAGGGGGACTGGGAAAACGAGTGCTGCGAAAATTTTGGCAAAAGCGGTCAACTGTGAAAAAGCTCCAACGGCCGAGCCTTGCAATGAATGCGATGCCTGCCGTGGAATAACGGATGGATCGATTCCTGATGTAATTGAAATCGATGCCGCTTCCAATAACGGTGTCGAAGAAATTCGGGATATCCGAGATAAGGTTAAGTACGCGCCGAACGTCGTGAAGTATAAAGTATACATCATTGATGAAGTGCATATGCTTTCCATTGGAGCATTCAACGCCTTGCTGAAAACCCTTGAAGAGCCTCCGAAGCATGTCATCTTTATCCTCGCAACGACTGAGCCCCATAAGATTCCACTCACAATCATTTCACGATGCCAGCGATTTGATTTTAAGAGGATCACTGCTCAGGCAATCGTTGGCAGGATGAAGCAAATTGTTGAGGAATCTGGAGTGGATTGCGATGAAAAAGCCCTGCAGATCATTTCCAGGGCTGCAGAAGGCGGAATGCGTGATGCCTTAAGCCTGCTTGATCAGGCGATTTCATTCAGCCAGGATCGAGTTACGATTGAAGATGCCCTCACGGTAACTGGTACTGTATCACAGAACTTCCTGAACCAGCTGGCCAGGGCGATTGATGAACGAAATGCGGCCGCCGGGCTGGAAGCTTTGGAAGAATTGCTTTTACAAGGAAAGGATCCAGCCAGGTTCATAGAGGATCTGATTTTCTTTTACCGTGATATGCTCCTGTACAAGGCAGCACCTGCATTGGAGGAATCTATGGAACGGGTGATGCTCGACGATGATTTCCAGGAACTTGCCAATCAGGTCGAGCCAGCTCAAATCTATGAATTGATTGAGGTATTGAATAAAGCGCAGCAAGAGATGCGTTGGACAAACCATCCACGTATCTTCCTTGAGGTAGCAATCGTCAAACTCTGTCAGCTGGAAAATCAGAATCCGTCAAGCAATGTCCAGGTTGAACCCTTGCTGAGAAGGATTGAGCAGCTCGAGGAAAAACTGGCACAGTTCCAGCAGAATCCTGGAATGGCAGCAAGTGAACCGGCTGCGGCTGCTAAAAAAGCGCCTCGTCCAAACCGGAAAGGATTCCAGGCTCCGACCGGAAAAATCAACGAGGTACTGAAAAGCGCTACCAAGACAAATCTCCATACCATCAAGGGACGATGGGGAGACCTGCTCGAAATGCTTGCCGCGAACCAGATGCGTTCCCAGGCTGCATTGTTGAATGAAGCGGAACCAGTTGCTGCATCGGATGAGGCAGTAGTGATAAAATTCAAATATGAAATCCACTGTCAGATGGCAATGGAAAACACCAGATTCACTGAAATTGTCAGCGGTGCGATGAACGATTACACCGGTAAAAGGATGCAGGTGATTGGTGTGCCGGAGGACCAGTGGCTTAAAATAAGGGAAAACTTTATCAGCCAAAGAGGCGACGGGACATCGGATGGTCAGGCTGCTGCAGCCGAAGACCCGCTGATCGCGGAAGCTAAAAAACTATTTGGCGATGAATTAATACAAATACAAGAATAAATTTGGAGGTACGTTTACATGATGCGAGGAAATGGTAATATGCAAAATATGATGAAGCAAATGCAAAAAATGCAAAAGAAAATGGAAGAAGCTCAAGTCCAATTAGGAGAAGAGAAAATTGAAGGTACTGCAGGCGGCGGTATGGTAACAGTAATCGTTACAGGTCACAAGGAGATTGTAGATGTGCAAATCAAGCAGGAAGTTGTTGACCCTGATGATGTGGAGATGCTTCAAGACCTAGTGCTTGCTGCAACGAACGATGCGTTGAAAAAAGCAGAAGAATTAACTAATAAGACAATGGGCCAATTTACAAAGGGCATGAACCTTCCTGGGGGAATGTTCTAGGAGGAATATAACAGAATGCATTATCCTGAACCAATATCAAAGCTGATCGACAGCTTTATGAAATTGCCAGGTATCGGCCCGAAAACGGCCGCTCGTCTGGCTTTTTTCGTATTAAGCATGAAGGAAGAAACCGTTTTGGATTTCGCTAAGGCATTGGTCAACGCTAAGCGTAACCTGACTTACTGCTCTGTCTGCGGCCATATAACCGATCAGGATCCTTGCTATATCGATGAGGATCCTCGACGAGACAAATCTGTCATCTGCGTTGTACAGGATCCCAAGGATGTTATTGCGATGGAAAAGATGAAGGAATACAACGGCTTATATCATGTCTTGCAGGGTGCAATTTCACCTATGGATGGTATTGGCCCGGAAGATATAAATATTCCAGATCTATTGAAGAGACTGCAGGATGAAACTGTCCAGGAAGTCATACTTGCGACTAACCCGAATATTGAGGGGGAAGCAACAGCCATGTATATATCAAGACTGCTGAAGCCGTCAGGAATAAAGATCACCAGGATTGCGCACGGTCTTCCGGTCGGCGGAGATCTTGAATATGCGGATGAAGTCACGCTCTCTAAAGCGCTGGAAGGCCGCAGGGAAGTTTAACTCCATTGTTAAAGAAGAAACTCTACTGGAGGAAAGTCATGTTATTTCGTAAAAAGAAATGGCTTAGGAAAGAATTCGACCATAAACTATTGGCACAGCTGGACAGCATGAAGAGGAACTGGAATAATCAAAAGCTATTGGTTGAAAGAAGCTTCGATCCATCAGAAGAGTTTATAACTGAAGCAAAAATTGCCGAAGCCAAGTACTTCTTTCTTTTTAAAGAAGCGAAGCACAGGAAAATCACCATCAAGACGAAGTGATGTTTTTTCCATACAATAAGGTCTTATTTTGATAACTTGTACATAAAAATGTACAAGACATTGAAGTAAGGGGGAAGAGTATGGATCCTATAGTTGTCATATCGGTCCTTGGTGGATTGATTTTTCTGCTGCTCATAATCGGTGCACCGACAAAGCCGCTCCGTCTCATCGGCCAGAGTGCTGTGAAGGTCTTGATCGGAGCCATCTTTTTATTTTTTCTTAACGCCTTCGGAACCAGCTTCGGAATTTATGTTCCAATCAATATTGCAACCGCAGCAGTATCAGGACTGTTAGGAATCCCCGGTGTGTTTGCGCTGGTTGCAATTCAGACGTGGATTATATAAAGAAGGAACGCCGCTTTTGAAGCGGCGTTTTATATTTTTTGT
This sequence comes from Bacillus sp. ISL-39, assembly GCF_018613295.1. Taxonomy (NCBI): domain Bacteria; kingdom Bacillati; phylum Bacillota; class Bacilli; order Caryophanales; family Bacillaceae; genus Bacillus; species Bacillus sp. ISL-39. Next base: position 392 of record NZ_JAGGQM010000024.1, on the reverse strand, counting down.
GTGCTCTTTCCGTAAACTTTATTGCTTATATAACCTTTTTGAAAAAATTCAATTCGCAACCATCTATGAACAAGCTCTAAACCACTCGGAACTCAGATAATTGTATGTGTTCGCAAAGCAACAATTAATGCTGAAAGAACATTTTTGTAAAAAGCTATTGACCAAGCAAGCAGAAGTTGTTATTATATAAAATGTTGCTGTTGAACGCAGTTAATAACTTTTAAAAAAAGTGTTGACGAAACAACGACAGCGTGATATATTATTTAAGTCGCCTACGGGTGACACTGAAAAATTGCTCTTTGAAAACTAAACAAACAAGCGTCAACAAACAATAAATGATCATGTTTCTTCTATAAGAACATGAGCCAACGTTTTAACTTATGAGCTAACTC
>NZ_JAGGQM010000023.1:0-51766 GCF_018613295.1 Bacillus sp. ISL-39 | reverse complement strand
GTCCGAACCTGGGTCCTCTTCAGACAAAATAAACCTGCACTCGCTTGGTTTTGTCCGAACCTGGGGCATCTTCGGACAAAATCAACCTGCACTCGCTGTTTTGTCCGAACCTGGGGCATCTTCGGACAAAATCAACCTGCACTCGCTCTGTTTTGTCCGAACCTGGGTCCTCTTCGGACAAAATCAATCGACACACACGCTATTGTCTTAGAACTCTGCCCCATCTAAATCCAAACTATCCATGCGCAAAAAAAAGCCAGGGAGTGCATCCCTGGCATACAACCATGCTTATTGTTCAAACAAACGCGGCAGTTCTTCGCTGTAGTTTCCTCGCATGATTCCTTTTTCTGTAATGATTGCGGTTATTAAGTGATGTGGTGTTACATCAAATGCAGGGTTGAAAACCTTGACGCCTTCAGGTGCTGTTGATTTTCCAAAACCTGCAGTTATTTCTTCTGCTGCCCGTTCCTCAATAGGTATCTCATCACCTGTTTTTGTATCAAGATCAATTGTAGATAAAGGCGCAGCGACATAGAAAGGAATATTATGGGCTTTTGCAAGTAACGCGACACCATAAGTCCCGATTTTATTGGCTACATCTCCATTGGCTGCTACACGGTCACAACCTACGATGACTGCCTGGACCTTTCCCTGTTGCATGACCATGGCGGCCATACTGTCAGTGATAAGGGTAACATCGATTCCAGCCTGCATTAATTCCCAAGCTGTCAGACGCGCCCCCTGAAGCAACGGACGGGTTTCATCCGCGTACACCTTTATATCCATTCCGCGTTCTTTAGCCAAATAGATTGGCGCAAGCGCTGTTCCATATCTTGCTGTGGCAATGCCACCAGCATTGCAATGAGTTAACACAGTCATGCCGTCTTTAAATAATGTTAAAGCATTCTCGCCAATGGAATTGCAGACATTTTCATCCTCCTGGCGAATCAGATGGGCTTCCTGTTCCAGTAGCCTTTTTATTTCAGCTACAGGCTTAGAGCTTGATTGCTTAGCACATGTATCCATCCTCTTCAATGCCCAGAATAAATTGACTGCAGTAGGTCGAGATGTGGCAAGATAATCTGCTTTCTCTTTAAAAAACTCATAAAATGCATCATATTCACTTTCAGGGGCATCCTTGATGCCAAGGGCCAGCCCGTAAGCAGCTGCAATGCCAATTGCTGGAGCACCTCTTACTTTAAGCTGTTTAATCGCATCCCATACATCTTCAATATTCTCGATTTCAAGGAATTCTGTTTCCTGGGGAAGTTTTGTTTGGTCTAATATATATAGTTTCTCACCATCATACTTGACGGACTGTAAAAATGATTCTTCCATGGTGATCCTCCTTCTGGCTTTTAAGACAATTCTGAACTAAATATCATTTTATCAATTATAGGCTCCATGGCAAGTGAAAATTATTTTTAAAGAAATGTTTCTACCTTCAGCAAGAGTCGACACATACAAAAAGCAGCGCCAATTGACGCTGCTTTTACTGTTTACCAGTAATATAGTATGGTGGAACTCTTAACCATCCTTTTTCCTGCATAAGCGATTTAAATGTCAAAGAAAAGGTGATTTTCATCATATGGTATTTTGCAAATAAGTAACCAACATCCGACCTGACAGATTCAGTAATTCCCCTTGTTGCAGAAGTGATTCCGACTACAAGATTGTAAGCAATCAGATTGGCAATTTCCTCATCATTCATCTTTGCGCCTTCAGGAAGTCCCTGGTATTCACCGACCATCTTTTCCGCTCCAACGTCAGGGAGAGGGATTCCTTCATCCTTGAAAAACTGTGTTAATTCCTTGATCATTGGTCTGTGTACATTTTCGATGATATCCGTGATTTTTTCTTTGAGTTCAGGATCTTGCGCTAAATTATATGCGTGCTGATCGTAGCGGAGAGTTTGTTCGGTCCCATGGAGATAAAACCATAGATTCATTACTTCTCCAACATGCAATGGCTTTTTGTCACCGTCCATAAAAGGGACGAATGCATCCTTCATCACTTCAAGAAGATTCAAAGCATGGCACCTTCCTTTCTGCAAAAGAATTTGCAGTTATTATTGGAAGAATAAAACCCTTTTATTCATGACCGTTTTCAGTGATGCCAAGCCTGTGTTTTACCAACTCGATAAAATTTCTTGCCGGCCTGGAGAGGTGATGTTGTTTTAACCAGATCAGCCCTACAGATGAAACCAACTCAGCATCTGAAATATTATGGGCAAAAAGATCAGAGTATCCATATGATTGAAATACAGATTCAGGAACAATTGTTGACCCAATACCTGAGGATACCATTTGCATTAGGACATTCATATCGGAGCATTCACAAATGACCTGAAGCGGCAGCTGTACTTTTGTAAAAGCGTCGTGGATTATATTGAAGCTGCCCAGTCCCTCTGTAGATGGAAGAATTAACGGGTAGTTGCTGATTTCTTTTATGGATATCTTGTCTTGTCCGTTTTGCCTGCAAACGAAAACGAATGATTCATTATATAAATGAAGGTAGTTTAGATCTTGATTGGCCAATGGAAGCCTGACCAGCCCCAGTTCAATTGTTCGGTTTTTAACAAGTTCAGCCAAGTAAGCCGAATCATTTTGTACAATTCGCAAATAGACTAGCGGAAAGGAGGAATGAAATGCTTCCAGCCATTCGGGAAATTCCGGCACAGATAGAGTGTTGATCCCAACTGATAAATTCCCCTTCCTCCCTTCATCCGTTTCCTGGAGTTCATTCTTCACTTCCTCAAAAGCATGGACAATGTTAAGTGCATGTCTATATAGCAGCTGACCCTTATCAGTCAATTCCAGCTTTTTTCCATGCCGCTCAACGAGCATCACTCCTAGTTCTTCTTCCATTTGTTTTAATTGAAGGCTTAACGGCGGCTGTGACATATGAAGTCTATGTGCTGCAGCAGTAATATTCTTTTCTTCGGCGATTGCGATGAAATAACGCATTTGTCTAATATCCATAAAAACTCCTTCTATTTAAAAAAAGATATGATTTTAATATAAATTATATATTTTAAATATAACTCAAGTCTATGGTACGATATTTTCATTCGTTTCAAAACGGAAAAATTTATCTGTAAAAGAGAGAGGAGAAAAAATGGATAAATTATTTCAATTACAGGCACATGGTACAACGATTGGGAGAGAGTTATCTGCAGGCCTTATTTCCTATATCACAGTTGTATACATCATCATTGTCAACGCAACAATATTAGCAGCAGCAGGCATCCCGCTCGAAGCAGGGATCATCGCTACGATCCTTACCGTGTTCGCAGGCTGTTTGCTCATGGGATTCTGGAGTAACACTCCAATTCTAGTCATTCCGGGCATGGGGTTAAATGCGATGTTTACTTATACAATCGTGCAGTCGGGCGGTTTCGCATGGCAAGAAGCTCTCGCAATGGTATTTGTATCTGGTATCCTGTTCATGCTATTAGCCTTCACTCCGCTCGCAAAAACAATCATTGCATCCATTCCTGACTCATTGAAAGAAGCAATCACAGTCGGTATAGGAATACTGTTGATCTTAATTGGTTTTGATAATAGCGGGATTATTACAAGCTCAGAGCATACCCTCCTAGAAATCGGGGATCTAAGCAGCTCAACTGCGCTAATCACATTGGTTGGTTTAATTGTCACAGTTGTTTTATTTATTAAAAATATTCCAGGCAATCTATTGCTCAGCATAGTTTTCACTTCTGTACTTTCCCTTCTTTTCGGGGACTTCGGAAGTGGTGGAGTTTCGTGGACCATGCCATCTATTGGTGAGTATACAATGGTTTTCGGTCAGCTGTCATTTGCTCAGGCAGGTAATTTTGTTTTCTGGCTGACAGCCTTTTCTCTTGCAATGGTCGTCATTTTTGAAAACATCGGTCTGATCCATGGCCATACAAAAATGCTTAACCAGACTCAAAAAAGTAAGAAGGCACTCCAGGCTAATTCGATTTCGGTTGCCACTGCAGGGATTTTCGGCACGAGCCCAACAGTATCATCTGTAGAAAGTGCTGCAGGGATAGCGGCTGGGGGCCGAACAGGATTAACAAGCATTACTACAGGTGTCCTGTTCCTGGCTTCGATCGTGCTTATTCCTGTTATTAAAGTAGTCCCTGAAAGTGCGGTATCACCTGTATTGATTTTAATAGGAATATTGATGCTTCAGAATATAGCAAATATCAAGCTTGATGATTTAATGGAAAGCTTCCCAGCACTTTTGATTATTGTTCTGATCCCATTAACCTACAGCATTGCTGACGGGATGGCGATTGGATTTATCCTATACCCGCTAATAAAACTGCTGATGGGCAAAGGCCGGGAAATACAGCCTGCACTTTATATGATTGCTTTGCTGTTCCTTGGCAATTTCGTGCTGCAGTATGCACTTTAATACAATCAAAAGCCTCGAAAAACCCAAAACTGTTCGGTTTTGGGTAGCATAGGGCAATAATGACAAGACAAATGGCGCGGAAATTGTCCGCGCCATTTGTCTTATTGTTCGACCTTTTATTTGAGTGAAGATTCGCTTTCTCAGTCGGACTGCTTCACACTAAGTACAGTGATCGTAGCCAAGATAACCATCATTCCAACAAGTTGAATGGTGGTCAATTGATCTCCCATAATCAGTACGCCAAATAATGAAGCTGTCACTGGCTCTACCATAGCAACCATGGAAGCAGTTGTTGGGGCAGTCCTACGAATGCCAATCACATAAAATATAAATGACAATCCAGCACCCACGATCCCTAATAGAAGAAACCATCCTATGTCGCTTGACGTAGCCACAGCAGCTGCTTCCTCTTTGTCTGCGAAAAGAAAAAGGATGAGACATAATGAAAAGAATGAAATGGTTAATGTTGTCTGCGGCTTTCCGATAGACGAGGCATTTTTGAACCCAAATATAAATAATGCATAGGAAAGACCAGCAGCTAGCCCCGCTGTCACTCCTAGAAAACTCACTGAAACTGATTCGGTGTTGTAGGCACCTGTAAGCAGCGTAATGCCTATAAGTACACCTGCAATACACCCCCATTTAAACCAAGTTGAACGTTCTATTCGCAACAAAAAAGATATTAAGAGGACAAAGACAGGTGCCGTGTACATTAAAGTAGCAGCAACAGCAATGCTTGAAGCTTGAATACCCAGAAAATAAAAAGTGAAATTTCCAGCAACTCCAACACCCGCCAACAGGGACCAGATGTATAAGCGAGTGGAGAAAGTCCAATTTTGTCTAAAGTGAAAGAGAAACCAAGCAAAAAAACATATAAATCCAACAGCACCCCGGTATAGTGAAATCACAATAGGATCCCATCCCTTGGTCATTAAAATATCGGCAATTCCTCCACTAATTCCCCAGCATATTGCGGCTAGTATAACTAAGCCTACCCCTGCAAATTTCATCTTGTGCCCCCTTATAGTGGCTTGAATTTTTTGATCCCGCACCCTTAATAACGAAAATTAAAGTGCAAACAGTTCTCTTTAAGCTCTCATCATCAATATATGTTTTAAAAAAGGTATTAACGATAATTCCCTTGTTTTCCAAACTAAAACCTAAGTCAGATTACTGGTTAATGTTGATTATTTTGGATACGAAAAAAAAATAAGAATGGCGTGTCAAAACTGATGTCAGTTTACACGCCATTCTTATTATCATTTATAAGTTATGCACCCAAGATAAGAAGGTTAAAAAAATCCCAAGGGCGGTTTTAATTTGCTCTTTTGAGAACATGTGATGATGCGTTTGTATGAACGTTTGGTATGAACTTTGAAGCTTCCTGCAACAGATGGATTTGTGCCGCTTGCGCCTGGTCAACTGTCCCCATGCCATACATCTTCAAGGACTTCTCAAGTACAAGCATAGATTCATAACCGTTTACATAGTAGAGACTCTCACCACCACGAGGGTAATAGGATTCAAGGGGGTTTATATTGGAGATGACATGATACTGTGCTTCTCCGTTTTGAGAGTACCCCGCAATCACAGCTTCAAAGGGCTGTCCATCTACCATTAGCGTGGGATTATTGATCAATAATTGAATTGATTCAGCCATTTTCTTAAGACTGAACCCTTGCATAACAAGAGTTTCAGCAGCGCTGACGGCCATCATGGCATATTCTTCATCACCAGAGTAAGCAATTACGGCTGTATTTGGTATTAACTCTTTAAATCTGATATCATCGAGTTTCTGATGAATCCCATAATCCGTTACCAATGAAATAAAATCCTCTCTTGCTACTATTGATACAAGGCCCATAAAAACCACTCCTTATATTCCATCATCTACCTTAAACATACCTCTTTGGGAGTAAATATCAATAGGAGAAGTTGTCGATTCATCAGAAGTTTTCGCGGATTTTGTAAGATTAGTGAATGAGGAGAATTTTACAAGCTTAAAGTAGTCTAGGAAGGTAAATTTAGTCATCATTTTACTCTATCAACAGCTTTAACAGGTCCAAGAAACCAACATCGCCAACGGGTGGAAAAGCTGTCATGAATTACCCATTATCTTGACAGCTTTAGCCCAACAGGCAAAAAGCTGTCATGAATATGCCGCGATTTTTTTCAGGTCTTATACCGAATTAAAGGCAATGATTTTGTGCACTACAATACACAAAAACCCCCTGGTCCGCTTAAGGATCAGGGGGGTTTTTTTATTATTTTACGCTTTTAATTTATCACGAAGAACCATTTGCAGAATCCCGCCGTGACGGTAGTAGTCGATTTCGACTTCTGAATCGAAACGTACAAGAGCTTCGAAAGCCTTCTTGTTGCCGTTTTCGTCAGTTGCTGTCACAGAGATGATGTCGCGTGGGCGAACCTTTTCATCAATCTGCACATCGAATGATTCTCTTCCTGTCAGGCCAAGAGTTTCTGCGTTTTCACCAGCTTTGAATTGAAGTGGCAGTACGCCCATCAATACAAGGTTAGAACGGTGGATACGCTCGAAGCTTTCAGCGATAACAGTTTTGATTCCTAATAGGTTAGTACCTTTTGCAGCCCAGTCACGGGATGATCCCATACCGTAATCTTTTCCTGCGATAACCATTAGACCAGTGCCTTGCTCTTTGTACTTCATGCAAGCATCAAAGATGGACATTATTTCGTTCGTTGGCCAGTAAGTCGTGAAGCCGCCTTCTGTGCCAGGAGCGATTTGGTTCTTGATACGGATGTTTGCGAATGTACCACGCATCATGACTTCGTGGTTTCCACGGCGTGAACCGTATGAGTTGAAGTCACGAGGCTCTACACCCTTTTCACGCAGGTATTTTCCAGCTGGTGTATCTTTTCCTATCGCACCTGCAGGAGAAATATGGTCAGTTGTAACAGAGTCACCGAACTTGCCGACAATACGAAGGCTGTTCAATGGAGCAACTTCCCCAGCCTCTGGAGTCAAGCCTTCAAAGAATGGCGGGTTTGCAATATAAGTTGAGTCATCATCAAATGTGTAAAGTGGATCGCTGTTTGTTTGGATCTCGTTCCACTTCTCATTGTCAGTGAATACTGTTTCATACTCTCTGCGGAATAGTTCTGGAGTAACAACGCGGTGAACGACTTCGTTCACTTCTGCAGTTGATGGCCAGATATCCTTGAAGAATACATCGTTGCCATTCTTGTCTTTACCGATAGGATCATTCTGAAGGTCGATGTCCACAGTACCTGCAAGAGCATATGCAACAACCAATGGCGGTGAAGCCAGGTAGTTAGCTTTTACGAGCGGGTGGATACGGCCTTCAAAGTTACGGTTACCGGAAAGGACAGAAGTAACTAGAAGGTCGCTTTCAGCAACAGACTTTTCAATTTCCGGCTTCAATGGACCAGAGTTACCGATACATGTAGTACATCCATACCCAACAAGGTTGAACCCTAGTGTTTCAAGGTAAGGAAGCAATTCAGAATCACGAAGGTATCCAGTAACAACCTTTGATCCTGGTGCCAATGAAGTCTTGACGAACTTAGGAACTTCCATTCCAAGCTCAACAGCTTTCTTGGCAACAAGGCCTGCACCTACAAGCACGTATGGGTTCGATGTATTTGTACAGCTAGTGATCGCAGCGATGGCGATTGCACCAGTCTTCATTGTCGTTTGATCACCATTAGCGAACTCAACAACAGCTTCTTTATCGATTTCTTTCTTGTCTAAGCCAAATCCCTGGTTTCCTGCAGGAGCAGTCAATGCTTCCTTGAAGGACTTTTGCATATCTGATAGCGGGATCAAGTCCTGTGGACGCTTAGGGCCGGAAAGGTTAGCTTCGATTTCTGAAAGGTTGATTTCTACAACATCAGTATAAACTGGCTCCAATGCAGGATCGAAGAATAGTCCGTTCTCCTTGCAGTATGCCTCAACCACTTTAATGTGATCCTCCGTGCGTCCAGTTAATCGCATGTAATCCAATGCTTCTCCGTCAACCGGGAAGAAACCGCAAGTTGCGCCGTATTCTGGTGCCATGTTGGCAACAGTCGCACGGTCAGCAAGTGGAAGTGTGACAACGCCAGGTCCGAAGAACTCGACGAATTTACCAACAACGCCTTTGCTGCGAAGAACCTGAGTCACTTTTAATGCAAGGTCAGTTGCAGTAGCGCCGTTCGGCATATCTCCTACTAATTTAACACCTACTACTTCTGGAACCGGGAAGTATGAAGGCTGGCCAAGCATTCCAGCTTCTGCTTCGATACCGCCTACGCCCCATCCAAGAACACCAATACCGTTGATCATAGTAGTATGAGAGTCAGTACCTACCAATGAATCAGGGAAAGTTTCAAATTCGCCATCTGCATTTTCAACAGCATGGACAACGCTTGCAAGGTACTCAAGGTTAACCTGGTGCACGATACCTGTTGCTGGCGGAACAGCACGGTAGTTATCGAAAGCTTTCTGTGCCCAGCTCAAGAACTGGTAACGTTCAGCATTACGTTCGAATTCAAGCTCCATGTTTACATTAAGCGCGTCTGGAGTTCCGTATTTATCAACCTGTACAGAGTGGTCGATTACAAGATCAACCGGCTTCTCTGGATTGATTTTTTGTGGGTCTCCACCCATGTCAGCCATTGCTTTTCTTAGGGAAGCAAGGTCAACAACTGCAGGTACACCAGTGAAGTCCTGAAGAATGACACGTGAAGGCTTGAAAGGCACATCCACTTCTTTCACTTCGCTAGTTCCCCATTTTGCTAGATTTTCAACATGCTCTTTAGTGATTACAAAGCCATCATGCTGGCGAAGCACGGACTCAAGCAATACCTTAACAGAGTAAGGCAGTTTTGATACATTGCCGATTCCAGCCTTTTCTAGTGCTGCCAGGCTATAGTAATGATAGCGTTTCCCGTCAACTTCAAATGAACTGCGGGCGTTAAAAACATCTTGGTTTGACATATGTTTACCCCCTTCTTCTACGTAAACATCATAAACTAAATAAAAGTAATTGTCGAAAAGTTTGAATCTTGTATCCCATCCTAACTTTTCTCACAATTTCATATTAATATAACCTTGTGTATAAGTAAATAACAAGAAAGTTATTGTGGTTGATAAGTTTTTCTTATTATAAAAATCATATACATGATTAAAATAATCTTAATGGGATTTTATCAAAGAAGAATTCCTGGTCTATTTTACTCCGCTTGAATCGAAAACTATTTTACAAAAATGAAAAGGTCGGATTGTGCAAGGCTGAATGGGAAAAAATATGTCAGATGGAGGTGAATTTTATGGTGAAAAGAAAAGCAAATCATGTTATTCCAGGTGCTAATGCTGCAAAAGCTCAAGGCAACGGTGCAGGGTTCAACGAAGAAATGGCTAACGAACCATTATCTGAACTGGAAAAACAAAATAATAAGAAACGAAAAAAGAATCAATAAAATCACAAAAGCGGAAGGCCTCTTCCGCTTTTACTATTACTCCATGTTTACTTCTTTTACAATGCTTTGCAAGTCCTGCTGGAACCTTTCAAGCTGCGCACGTTGATGTTCAGATGCGTTTTCAAGAGCATTTTCGATTTGCTGGAATGCTTCATTCACTTCATTTTTAAGATGCTTTAGCTGGTGACCATAGCTTGCGCTGTCCCGGACAATTTCCGAGTACAGCCCTTGTGCGTCTTCGAAGCCTTGCTGTGCTGCCTGAAAGGCTTGCTGTTTATCTTTATTATAAGGCATGTGTGATTCCTCCTGATGTAATAAATCTATACCGTTAAATTGCTCATTTACAAGTAATTTATTCAGTATAAATTCGCTTGAAAATCCAATCCTAAAGTCAGGAGGGATGAGCAATGAACAAAAATGATTCCAAGGATATGCGCAAAAATGCTCCTAAGGGTGATCAAGACAGCCAGCCTGCTCCATTAAGCGGATCAAAAAAGGTTAAAAACCGAAACCATACTCGTCAAAAACATAACTCACATCACGACATGTAAATGCTTAAGCCGCTTCTGCCGAACAAACCAAAAGAAAGTAAGGTCTGCCAGTAAAAATGGCAGGCCTTACTTTCTAAATTAGTTTAAACGCATCCAAAAGAAATCTTTCTTCTTTAACTGTAACCGTCCGAAGATCGACATTAACCTCTTCTTTTTGTATCCGTACAACGATTGCCGGTGAATATTCCGTCCTTAGCTTTCTGGCAATATGTTCAGCGCTGACCTCCGGATGGCTGACCGAGACTAGATACGTGGGCAGCTGGACATCAGGCATTGTCCCGCCTCCGACCTGGCTAGTTCCTTCATTCACAACAGCTTTTAGCTCACCTACAAAAGAATTAATTTCCTGGGCAAAGCGCTCCGATCTTCCTTTAAGTTCATCTGCGGGAGCAAGTAAGTCTCTTAGTGTCGGAATATTGAATAACCCCTGCTCTCCCCTTAGATAATCCATTAAAGTACCCTCTAGTGCCGCTAGTGTCATTTTATCGACTCGAACTACTCTCGCCAGCTGGTGTTTCTTTAACTTATCAATCAGTTCTTTTTTCCCGGCGATAATACCAGCCTGTGGTCCTCCGAGCAGTTTATCTCCGCTGAAGGATACAATGTCGGCCCCCATTTTAAGCACTTCACCGACAACGGGTTCTTCCCCAATACCATGGCGAGTGAAATCATAAAGAACACCGCTTCCAAGATCTTCGTAAAAAATAACCTGATTGTGCTTACCAGATAGTTGGGCCAATTCATTTGTTTCAACTGTTTTTGAAAATCCATATATTTTGAAATTGCTCGTATGAACCTTCAGGATCATCGCAGTATTGTCTGTAATCGCATGCTCATAGTCATATAAATGTGTTTTGTTGGTTGTCCCAACTTCCACTAAATGAGCTCCGCTTTCTTCCATAATAGAAGAGATCCGGAATGAGCCCCCGATTTCAACAAGCTGCCCACGTGAAACAATGACATCTTTGTTTTTGGCGAGTGCACTCATGATTAAATAAACAGCTGCTGCGTTATTATTGACGACCATCGCTGCTTCAGCGCCGGTGACTTGTTTAACAAGGTTTTCAACATGGCTGTGCCTGGATCCACGCTCACCTTCCTTAAGCTTATACTCAAGGTTGGAATAATTCCTCGCGGTTTCTACCACATGCTTCACTGCACTCTCACTCAACCGTGCCCTTCCAAGATTCGTATGTAAAATGGTCCCTGTTGCGTTAATGACCCTTTTAAGTGTATAGTCAAATCTTTCTGTTGCTGATGAATCGATCAAATTAAAAAGCTCGTCAATAAACAGATTGGTGCCAGGCTCTGGACCACTCCATTTATCGCTGACAATTTCTTTCCTGATTTTATTTAAAACATCTTTGATGATGTCTGTGAAACGTTCTCCGTCTGCATCATGCTTCTTGATTAAATCAAGAAACCTGGAATCCTTCTGTAATTCATGGACAGCAGGAAGCTGCCTTAATAATTGTTTCAAAATCTATCTCCCCCACCACGGTTGTGCATTCATTAATTATATCATTATTGCCCATATATAAGTTTTTTCAAAACGGTGAACTTGAATGGTATGAAAAAAGCCCGGCTAAAAAAGCCAGGGCATTAATTCATTGCTTCCATTTTTTTGATGATTTCGTCTGAATCAGGAAAAACACCTGTATCAAGTTTTGAATAAATTGTCTGGCCATTTATAGTAACTTCAAAAGCTCCCTTTGAAGCCGGAATCAACTCCATCTTTTCAATTCGGCTTCGAAAATGAGTGAATAACTCTTCCGCGAAACTCGCGGCTTTTGGTGCGTAGTTTCATTGCATGCAAAATTGGATGGTTACCTGAAAATTCTCCATTATTGAATCCCCCTGTATAACTATATATTATATTTATTGTCATTTTAGTGTAAAGTCAATGTCAGTGCAAATAATAATAGCTTAAGGATGATTTTAAAAACAAGAAAGAGTATACTTTTTGTGGAGGTGATCAGGTTGAGTGAACACGAGAAAATCCGTTTGACTTCACTATCAACAAAGGCTGGCTGAGGATGCAAAATCAGTCCCGAGGACTTGACGCAAGTTTTGCGTCTATTGCCAGAACAGGATTATGTTCCTGAATTGCTTGTCGGACATGAGACTTCCGATGATGCAGGTGTATATAAACTTACAGAAGATATCGCCCTGATTCAAACAATAGATTACTTCACCCCTGTAGTGGATGATCCATATATGTTTGGACAGATTGCTGCCGCCAATGCACTAAGTGATGTCTACGCAATGGGCGGCGAACCTAAAACAGTCCTTAATATGGTGGGATATCCTATCAAAAAGCTTGGTCCGGATATGCTCGCTGAAATATTAAGAGGTGCCAGTGACAAAGTGAAGGAAGCTGGAGCAGTGACGGTTGGCGGTCATTCAATTGATGACCAGGAACCTAAATTCGGCTTATCTGTAACTGGGCTTGCCCACCCTGGTGCCATCTGGAAAAATATCGGTGCAAAACCAGGTGATGTGCTTGTTCTTTCAAAACCAATCGGTGTTGGAATCCTGACGACAGGAATCAAGCGCAACGCAGTAACTGCTGATCAAGAGCGGGAAGTGACCGAAACTATGGCTTTACTGAACAAGTCTGCTGCAGCTGCGCTGAAAGACTTTACCCCCCACGCCGTAACCGACGTCACAGGGTTCGGCCTGCTTGGGCATGGGAGCGAGATTGCACGTGGCAGCAATGTCAGCTTTGAGATTTCTTTATCGGATGTACCTGTATTAGATGGTACATATGAGTTGGCTGCAAGAGGAGTCGTGCCTGGAGGCTCAAAATCCAACCATAAATGGCTGGATGGCGATGTGGAGTATGAAGATATTTCTACAGAAGAGCAATTAGTACTCTGTGATGCAATAACTTCTGGAGGACTACTTGTTGCGCTTCCTGAAAACGAAGCTGGTAAGTACGTGGAAGCCTTGAAGAATAAAGGGCTTGTTCATGCAGCTATAGTCGGGAAAGTCATAGAAAAGCAAGATAAACTAATCTATGTGAAAAGGTGAAATCAATGAGATTTCACCTTTTCCTTTTATCTATAGCTTTGCTTTTAATTTTTCCAGCATGTCAGCAGTCATACTTGAAAGATCATATTTCGCTTTGAAACCCCACTCTTCAGCTGCAGCTGATGCATCAATGGAGTTTGGCCAGCTGTCCGCGATTGCCTGGCGTACAGGGTCGACATTATAGGATATTTCAAATCCAGGAATATGCTTCTTGATTTCCGCTGTCAGTTCCTCTGGATCAAAGGTCATTGCCGTCACGTTGAAAGCATTTCTGTGAATCAGCTTTGAAGAATCAGCTTCCATCAGATCGATGATCGCTCCAAGCGCATCAGGCATATACATCATGTCCATATAAGTACCTTTATCTATATACGAGCTGTATTTCCCATTTTTGATTGCTTCATAGTAAATTTCAACGGCATAATCAGTTGTACCTCCGCCTGGAGGGGTTACATAGGATATCAACCCAGGGAACCTGACACCCCTTGTGTCTACTCCGAAACGGTGGAAATAGTAATCCGCCAGCAGTTCTCCGGCAACCTTGTTGACACCATACATTGTGGTTGGACGCTGAGTTGTGTCCTGAGGTGTTTTGTCTTTAGGCGTATTCGGCCCGAATGCCCCAATGGAGCTTGGCGTGAAAAACTGCAAATTTAGCTCTCTTGCCGTTTCAAGAGCGTTCATCAATCCGCCCATGTTGAGGTTCCAGGCAAATACCGGCTTCGTTTCAGCAGTCGCAGATAGCAATGCTGCCATATGCATGATGGTATCGACTTCATATTTCTTGGCCAGGTCGGCCATTTTATTTGCATCCATGACATCAAGGATCTCGAATGGACCGTTCGCTGCAGCTGCTGAATCGGTTTTCCTGATGTCCGTCGCGATTACATTATCCTGCCCGTAAATGTCACGTAGTTTAACTGTTAATTCAGAGCCAATCTGGCCAAGCGCGCCAGTGATCAAGATTTTTTTCATTCTATGTATTCCTCCCGTTATCCCCCAAAAAATAAAGCCGGCTTGTTAATCAAACCGGCCTATTCAATTAAATAATTTCTAATTCCTTGCCTACTTTTTCATAAATTGAAATGGCATTGTCTAGCATTTCCTTCGTATGTGCCGCCGAAGGCATATTCCTTACGCGGCCAGTTCCGCGGGGTACGGTAGGAAATACGATTGACTTAGCGTACACTCCCTCTTCGTACAGCCTTTTGCTGAACTCTTGTGTCTTGACTTCATCCCCTATGATACATGGGGTGATTGGCGTTTCAGAATGGCCAATGTCGAAACCAAGCTTTTGCAGTCCATCCTTCAGATAGTTTGCATTGTCCCATAGACGCTCGTTCAGTTCTGTACTGTCCATCAGGATTTCAATGGCTTTAATGCTGGCAGCAACATCGGCCGGAGTGAGCGAAGTCGAGAAAAGGAATGGACGGCTTCTTACTTTCAGCCAGTCAATTAAATTTTGTTTACCAGCTACATAGCCTCCGACTACACCAATTGCCTTCGATAAAGTCCCGATCTGGAAATCGACTTTATCTGAAAGGCCGAAATGCTTAACAGTTCCAGCACCTTCACCCAATACACCTGAACCGTGTGCATCATCCACATATGTAATAAGGTCGAATTCTTCTGCGATTTCAACAATTTCCGGAAGTTTTGCGATGTCACCGTCCATAGAGAACACGCCGTCAGTGATAACCATGATTTTATTGTATTGGCCTGACTCCTTCGCTTCCTTCGCTTTTGCACGAAGGTCTTCCATGTCTGAGTGATTGAAGCGGATGATCTTAGCTCTGGATAAACGGCACCCATCAATGATTGATGCATGGTTCAATTCATCAGAAAGGATGGCATCATTTTTATCCATTACTGCTGAAATGGCAGCCATATTGCACATGAATCCTGATTGGTATGCAATCGCAGCTTCTGTCTTTTTGAATTTCGCCAGTATTTCCTCAAGTTCTATATGCAGCTTGAGTGTACCGTTGATTGTCCGTACTGCACCTGCCCCCACTCCAAATTTAGCAATGGCTTCATCAGCAGTCTTTTTCAATCTCTCATCTGTCGCAAGGCCAAGGTAATTATTAGAGGAAAGGTTGATCATTTCTTTCCCATTGATGGTTATGACTGGTCCATTAGGGCTTTCAAGCGGGTCGATAACATTATATAAACCCTTCCCTTTTAAATCCTTCAGGTTCTCATTTAAAAACTGATCCAATGTTTTACTAGACATCGTAAATCCCCTTTCTGCCGTCACATTTGGCATGTCATTATATTGGATACATCTGTCTTTCTAGAGAGGACAATGAATTAGCCTCTTTTTCCATAATTCATGTATGTTCACAAAATATACTTTATCATATTTATTTTATTTGTACATCTATGAAGGACAGAAAACGCTTTCTTTTTTTACCTGTTTATTTTCCCCTATTTTTCGTCACAATGCATGATATTTTGTGAACTGCCCTTACAATGAAGACAAGGTTTTTAATTAACCTTAACATTGGCTTTTAAAAGGGGGTTTCTGGACTTTAGGCAAAACTTTAGTCAGGGGAATTCTTAAATTAGGTTTGAAAGTTTATTTAAGGGTATAGAAAAGGGAGCCATTCTGCAGGCAAGCAGTCTGGCGGGGGCAGTGAAATTTGAGTTCTACATAATAATCACTTCCTCCTTATTTCATAGAGAAATAGATACTGAATATGGAGGCTGCATATATGAAATACCCTTTGAATGTAACATCTGAAATTGGCGAGTTAAAATCCGTGGTCCTTCACCGGCCAGGAAAGGAAGTCGAAAATCTTACACCTAAGTACTTAGAGAGACTTCTTTTTGATGATATCCCTTATTTACCCGCCGTCCAGAGAGAACATGATTATTTCGCTGATGTATTAAGAAACCGCGGGGTTGAGGTTCTTTACCTGGAAAAACTAATGGAAGAAGCACTGAATACTGAAGAAATCCATCAACAGTTCATCGATCAAGTATTGAACGAAAGCAAAAGCAACTTGAATGGCTCAAGGCAAACGGTTGAAGAGTATCTTCATTCTCTTTCAACTGATGAAATGATTCGAAAAGTCATGTCTGGAGTTCTTAAATCAGAAATCGAGCAAGAAAAAAAATTACATTTACATGAGCTGCTCGATGATTACTACCCATTCTTTCTTGATCCAATGCCAAACCTTTATTTTACTAGGGACCCGGCAGCTGTAATTGGAAATGGCATCTCTCTTAACAGAATGTGTGAAGGTGCAAGAAAAAGAGAATCGTTGTTCATGGACTTTATCATTAAACACCATCCACGGTTCACCAATCATGATATTCCGCACTGGTATGATCGTGATGAATATTATCCATTAGAAGGCGGAGATGAGCTGGTACTCAGTCCTGAGGTAATTGCGATTGGGGTTAGTGCAAGAACGTCCGCGCAGGCAATTGAAAAATTGGCGAAACGAATCTTTTCAAGAAACAACACTATTAAAAAAGTAGTTGCTGTTGAGATCCCTAAATTAAGAGCCTATATGCATCTAGATACTGTTTTTACCATGGTGGACCACGAGAAGTTCACGATCCATCATGCTATTGAAGGACCTAATGGAAATATGAAAATCTATATTCTCGAAAAAGGAATGGATCCTGACAAGCTGAACATTTCGGAACGCTCCAATTTAACTGAAACACTGAAGGAAGTGCTGAGCCTGCAGGAGCTCGTATTAATCCCATGCGGAGGCGGACATGAAATCGCAGCGGCCCGCGAGCAATGGAACGACGGCTCAAATACTCTGGCAATTGCCCCAGGTGTAGTCGTCACTTATGACAGAAACTACGTCTCGAATGACTTGTTGCGCAAAAATGGCGTGGAAGTAATTGAGATTCCAAGCTCGGAGCTATCAAGAGGACGCGGCGGCCCGCGCTGCATGAGCATGCCTATCTACCGAAAAGACTTGTAAATCAAAAAGCAGTCCTGGAAAAGCAGGACTGCTTTACATGTATATTCTAGTTGGTTGCCAGGTAGCTTTGCAGCTCTTTGATTAACTGCTCAGCTCCTTCTTTGCTTAAGACGATCCTTCCATCTGCCAGTGACATATTATCATTGCTGATTGTACCGGTTATGAGGCACGTCAAATCTGGCTGGTATTTCTTCAGGATAATCATATCCTCATCAACAAATATTTCGAGCGGATCACTTTCACCGATGCTCAGTTTTTTCCTAAGCTCCATCGGAATGACCACTCTGCCCAGCTGATCTGTTTTCCTCACAATTCCTGTAGCCTTCATAAAGCATCCTTCCCTTCTAAAAAGTATGGGATGTGGATGTCAGTTCTTTGAATAAATTCTAGCCCAATACAATTATAGCAAAACAAGGCATTATTTTACATTTAAAATGTGTCAGTTTTGGTTCTGCAACCAGCGTTTACTCCAGGAAATATGATTAATTAATCAATCTATATGAATTGAAAAAAAAAAGAGCACGCAATGGTTGCGTGCTCTCCCCGCACTATTCCATACCGTGTGTTGCAGCGGAAGAACTGTTGTTCTTAAGCAATACTTTCAATCCTGATCCAATATCAGAGGCAAGAATGTAATTCCTGTCAACAAACACTCCCCATACATCACTTTGTTCTGGAACATACTGTCCAACCTGAACAGGATTTGCAGGATCTGTTATATCCACCGCATATACTCCTCCTGCATAATGGGACAAGTACAATGTGTTTCCATGGACTTTAGGATCGTGGACCGTGTTTGCGAACGTAACACCATCCTCAACCTTATCAACTAAATTAGTTTTGAACTCACTTAGCAGTTTAGGATTCGTTTTATCCTTTATATCGAAAATCCTTGTGTAACCATAGGATTGTTCATAGCCTGCTTTCGTAGGATTATAGACTTCCCTGGTCTCAATCAGTACGTTGCCTCCTTTAGCCAGGGTTGCCGAGTGTGCGGACCCCTGCTGGTCGGAACTGAAATCTGTACGTCCCAGGTATTGAGGGTTTTCAGGATTGCTGATGTCAAAAATGACTGTTCCCAAATCCCACATGGAGACATAGGCATACTTTCCGGTTTCATCTATCATCGTGCTGTGGTTGAATACTGAACGGGTTTTTCCGTCAGGAGATTTCCAATGGTAACCGTTAAAATCGTCCGGAATTTCTTCAAGCATTCTTGGATCGAATTCCCATAGTTTTTGAGGGTTGGCAGGGTCGCTGACATCCACGACCTGGAAGTCCTTCTCCTCCCCATGGCTATAATAGTCTGCATAAGGATTGGCAGCAAGTACGATTGCGCGGTTCCCCTGCATCGTTAAGTATAATTCATGTGTTCCATTTGTCTTTTTCGTAACTTCATAGAATCCTAGCTTCTTTGGTTCTGTAGGGTTTGTAACGTCATAAAGCAAGAATCCGCCTTTTGAGTCAGGGTTATTACGGCTAAGCTGCTGGACACTCACTACGGCAAGATCACCTTTAAACGATGGAGTGTTGACGCTTTTTACGATCACTTTTTCCTGCCAGGTTCCAGGGATATCATTATTGGCAAAAACAGCAACCTCTTCAGGATTTGACGGATCCTTCATATCAAATACCCTTACCCCGCCATTTCCGCCATTTTTTGTGTGTGTTCCAAGATAGGCATATCCTTTATGTGCATAGACATCTGCAAAGCTGTTCTGCTTTCCGTCAGCTCTTACCGTCTCCATTTCAGGAGCGGCTGCTTCATGTAAAAATTGAAGGTTTTTGCTGCCCTCCATTACCGGGACAGAAACGTTGCTATATCCAGCCCTCTCTCCTTTTTCAATATTGACATCACCAAGTTCGTCGTGGGCAAGGACATTGAATGGGACTGAAGAGACCGTCAAGGCACCAGCTAGAATCAGACTAGATAACAACCGTTTTTTCATTGTATAAACCTCCTTCTATGTATTGAATAACAATATAGCAGAGGTGGAAACTCGGCTTCAATTAATAAACTGTATATTATGTAAATTCAGTTATTTTATCCTAATTAAGTAATTTTCTTCTAAGTCTATGGTAGTTGTTTCGAAAACCGAATTAGGTAAAATTCCATAAAGCTGCGAGGTTCAGTTTCCATTTCTTCCAACCTAGAAAACGCTGGTCGAAAACCAGAGATTTTAGTATGATTAATAAATGTGATTGTAAAATATTTGTTCTCTTAAAATAGATTAAAGCGAGGATTTTATCATGAGTTTATTAAATGTAGAAAATTTAAGCCACACATTTGGGGATCGCACCCTTTTTAAGGATGTTTCGTTTCGTTTGCTGGCAGAAGACCACGTTGGTCTCGTAGGAGCGAACGGTGTAGGGAAGTCGACCTTGATGAATATCATTACCGGGCAGTTAATACACGATTCCGGTAAAGTTGAATGGACACCAGGTGTTGAGTATGGATATCTTGACCAGCATACAGTTTTGACACCAGGAAAAACAATTCGTGATGTATTGCGGGATGCGTTTCTTCCTCTTTTTAAGAAAGAAGAAGAACTGAATGAAGTGACAGCAAAAATGGCGGATGCAACACCCGAGGAGCTCGAAAAGCTGCTTGAACAAATGGCCGAAATCCAGGATGCTTTAGATGCAGGAGGCTTCTATTCGCTTGATATGGAGGTCGAAGAAGCTGCGCGGGGTCTTGGTTTGGACGCAATCGGTATAGACCGCGATGTTTCTGCTTTGAGCGGCGGTCAGCGCACAAAAGTCCTGCTTGCAAAGCTTTTGCTTGAAAAACCAAAGGTTCTCCTGCTTGATGAGCCCACCAACTACCTTGATGTCGAGCATATCCAGTGGCTTACAAGATACTTGAAGGATTACCCTTATGCATTTATCCTGATTTCACATGATACTGAATTCATGAACCCTGTTTCAAATGTTATTTTCCAGCTGGAATTTTCAAAGCTGACACGCTATACTGCTACCTATGAAAAATTCCTGGAATTGGCCGAGATTAACAAGAATCAGCATATCAACGCATATGAAAAGCAACAGGAATTCATTAAGAAGCAAGAAGAATTCATATCCAAAAATAAGGCGCGCTATTCGACAACGGGCCGTGCAAAGAGTCGACAGAAACAGCTTGACCGTATGGAACGGATAGACAGACCAGAAACAGCGGTCAAACCTACTTTTGAGTTCAAAGAATCGCGAGCTAGCAGCCGTTATGTATTTGAAGGCACAGACTTTGAAATTGGATATACTCACCCACTTCTCCCTAAAATGTCGGTTACGATCGAGCGCGGTGAGAAGATTGCGATTGTCGGGATGAATGGTGTCGGTAAATCAACCTTGTTGAAAACGATGCTCGGGAAAATCCCTGCGTTGAGCGGCAAGATCGAACGCGGTGACTTCCTCTTCCCTTCCTACTTTGAACAGGAAGTGAAAGCAGGAAGCATCACTCCGATTGAAGATGTCTGGAGCGAATTCCCGGGCATGGATCAGCATCAAGTCCGCGCGGCATTGGCACGCGGCGGCCTGAAGAATGAACATATATCCCGTCCGTTGAACCAGCTTAGCGGCGGTGAACAGGCGAAAGTCCGCCTGACAAAATTGCTTATGCACGAGAGCAATTGGCTGTTGTTTGACGAGCCTACCAACCACCTTGACATCACGGCGAAAGCAGAATTAAAACGAGCATTGAAGGCTTATAAAGGAACGATAGTCCTCGTCAGCCACGAACCAGATTTCTACGAAGATTGGGTAACAAAAGTCTGGAATGTTGAAGAATGGGCTGAAAACTCGAAATAGAACCCTTAAGAACCTGACGGCAATTTCCGTCAGGTTCATTATTTTTATTGAACGCAGGAATGCTGGTTTATAAAATGATCTGACAGCAATATAATCCTTCCCTTCCATAATATTCATAATAAATTTCTTCAAAAAGTATTGAGTTATCTACATGTTATTGATAAATTTTATAGGGTGCATAAAATTTATTTATAAAGGTGATAACAAATGAAAAAATTGATCACATTATTAAGCTTATTGATGGTCTTTACCCTTGCGGCTTGTTCTGCCAATGGTACAGATGAAGGACAAAAAGACGCAAAAACTGAAATTATCAAAATCGGTGCGATTCCTGACCAGAATGCAGCAGACTTGAACAGGAGCATGGAGGATTTTGCGGAGGACTTAGAAGAGAAGACAGGATTAAATGTTGAGTATGTCCCTTCTGTCGATTATTCGGCGCTTGTCACTGCCTTTGAACGCGGCGAAATCCAACTTGCCTGGTTTGGCGGTCTTACTGGTGTACAAGCAAGAAACTTAGTACCGGAAGCTGAGGCATTTGCACAGAGACCAATCGATGAAAAGTTTAAATCCGTATTTATTGCCCAAAGTGATGTTAAGATTGATAACCTGGAAGATTTAAAAGGAAAGTCATTTACTTTTGGCAGTGAAAGCTCGACTTCCGGTCATTTAATGCCGCGCTACTTTATGACGGAATCTGGAATAGACCCGGATCAGGATCTTGATGGAAAGCCTAACTACTCCGGTTCACATGATAAAACATATAAGCTTGTGGAATCAGGTGCGTTCCAGACAGGCGCATTAAATATTTCTGTATGGGAAGCAGCTGTAAAAGAAGGTAAAGTAGATGAATCAAAGGTAAAAGTATTTTATACAACTCCTGAGTACTATGACTACAACTGGACATTAAATAAGATGGATGCAGATACCAAAGCTAAACTCAAAGAGGCTATACTTTCCATGACTTCAGAAGATAATGAAATCATGGAATTATTGCAGACAGATAAATTCATAGAGACAAAGAATGAAAATTACGAAGCGATAGAAAAGGTCGCAAAGCAACTCAAGATCATCAAGTAGGTGGAATACATGCAAGAAATAATAAGTCTTCATCAAATATCGAAAATCTATGAGCGGAAGATGGCCTTATCTTCCCTTTCTTTTACTCTAAAAAAGGGAGAATTGGTTGGGCTTATAGGACCAAGCGGAGCAGGTAAAACTACTTTGCTGAACATGCTGGCAGCGATTCTATCACCAGATCAAGGTCAAATCCTGGTAGACGGCCGCCCTTTATCCGAACTTATGGATCAGAAAAAGAGAGCAAAGAAAATCGGCATCATTCGTCAGCAGTTTGACCTTGTCGGTGAGCTTCCGGTCATTCATAATGTCCTTGCTGGGAGGCTGTCTGAATGGGGGATTTTTAAATCGCTTCTTTCCATGCTGATCCCTCAGGATAAGGAGTATGCTATCCAGGCTTTGAGCCGGGTGGGATTAACAGATAAATTATATGAAAAAACTTCATCCCTCTCAGGGGGAGAACAACAACGGGTAGCGCTTGCCAGGCTCCTTGTCCAGAGTCCTGAGATCGTCCTGGCCGATGAGCCGGTTGCCTCACTTGATCCAGCTCGTGCGGAAGACGTGCTGGAGCTATTGGTTAAAATCGCTTTAGAAGAGAACCAAACACTTATCGCCAGCCTCCATTCTGTTGATTACGCAAGAAAATACTTCGATAGATTGGTAGCACTTAAAGATGGTGAACTTTTCTTTGACCTCCCCGCTTCCTCTGTAACTGATGAGCATATCAAGAGCCTTTACAGACTAAAGGAGCTGTCTTGATATGGATAAAAGATGGTTGAGTTTTGAGCTCCATAAACGCAAGATTCTAACACTGATTCTAAGTTTAACATTCATGTTGAGCCTTTTCGCTGTTGAATGGAATAGCAGCTTGATTCATAGCGGAGGATTCATAACAGCCAAACAAATTGCGGGAGCCTTTTTCACACCTGATTTATCGGGTGACATCCTCCTATTGGCGTTGGAATCAAGCTGGACTACTCTTTCTTATGCAGCCGCAGGTATGAGTCTGGCGATTATCATTGCCTTTTTCTATGGCATTTTTGCTGCAGGGATTGTGGTTTCTGATGGAAAAATCAAAAGGTATATCCGGCCTTTTTTTAGAGGGCAGCTCGGCTTCATGAGGGCCATTCATGAACTCGTTTGGGCCTGGTTGTTCGTCGCCTCGATCGGTCTCTCTCCTTTTGCCGCTATTTTTGCCCTGGCTATACCCTATGGCGGCATCCATGGCCGAATTTTTGCCGATATGCTGGAGGACGTACCCAGAGAACCTATTAAAGCTTTGGAAGCAGCAGGCGCCTCTAAACTGCAGGCTTTATGGTATGGTTACTTGCCTATGGTCAGGGCGAGCATTACCAGTTATGCGATGTACCGATTTGAGTGCGCAGTTCGTTCATCTGCTATTATGAGCTTTGTCGGAATCGGCGGCCTGGGGTATCAAATACAGTTGAGCCTTGATGACCTGCATTATAATGAGGTCTGGACTTTCGTCTTCTTTTTAATCATCCTTGTTATCGTGATCGACCTGTGGAGCAATCAATTGAGAAAGAGGCTGGTCCAATGAAGAAACGGAGAATAAGCTTTGTGACATTCTCTATTTATGCCTTGCTCCTCCTTGCGGGGGGATCCTGGTTATCGATATTTACCTTGGAAAAGGCAAGCTTGTCTTTACTGTTTTCAGAACAGAACCTTTTTTATGCAGGCAAGTTCTTTAAAGGCCTATTGGGTTTCGGAGAAGAAAGCCCTGCTTTTCTAAATGCTGAAAACTGGAAAAACGCACTCGAACTTACAATCGAAACTTTGGTCATGAGTGTGATGGCAACTGGCTTCGCGACAATTGCCGCACTTATAACGGTTGTTCCGGCAGCACGGAATGTTGCTGACGGATCTCTTACTCTGGTAAAAAAATGGCATGGATGGATTTCATTTGGTACGATCCGCGCCGGTTATATATTTTCCCGGGCCGTCCCAGAGCTTGTTTGGGCGATGATCATTATCTTTATCTTCAAACCAGGAATTTTGCCTGGAGCAATCGCGCTTGCTCTTCATAATTACGGGATTCTCGGAAAGCTTTTTGCAGAGGTGATCGAAGATTTAGACTCAAGGCCGATTCGCAATCTTTCCTCATCCGGAGCAGGCCGTTTTCAGCTCTTGCTGTATGGAGTGCTGCCAGCTGCTCTTCCTCGATTCTTGACATACATCCTTTACCGATGGGAGGTCATCATGCGGACGACGATTGTCGTTGGTTTTGTTGGCGCAGGGGGGCTTGGTCAGCAATTCAAGCTGAGCATGAGTTTTTTCCATTACACAGATATAGCTCTCTTGTTATTTTTCTATCTTGCCCTGGTATTTGCCGCTGACTACATTTCAGAAAAAGCGAGAATTTTCATAAAGTAATCCGGCCTGGATGCGGCCGGATTTTCCTTTACAATATATCAATCTTGTCCAGTCCATTTTCGAGGAAGTATTTTTCATAACGCGCTTTCAGCTGGAAAAGTCGATTGATTTTTTGTTCTATAGAAGCATTGATGCTGACTTCGCGCTTCAAATCAATCGTTGCGAGCTTATGGGTTAGCTGGTCCCAAAATACGTCTTCCTCGTATTCGTCTATAATCGCTTCAACCATATTTTTAAGGTCCTCGGAAAGGTAATAATACTCTTCTTCCTTGTCATAGTAAATGCCATCACCAGCTTCAAAGTCGCTTGCGAGCGAAAAAATGTATTGTTCAAGATCCTCCGCTTTACTCACCAGTTCCTTATTTGCTTCAGTCAACCCAAGCGGCCAATTTCCAAGCTGCATTAATTTCACGAGTGTTAAATATTGGTCTTTCGAAAGGTCAATTCTCATATATAACCCTCCCCTTTCATATGCTTGTTTCATATATATGAAAGAAAGATGGCTGGCTTTCCTAAATATAACTGCAATTAAGACCTTTTTGTTAACCAACCTCTGAATACTATCTGGGATTTATGCTCCCCAAATAAAAACGGCAAGCCGCTGATCAAGGGCTTGCCGGAATCTATTTTGAACCTAGTTGCTGATATTGATTGCTTCACCTAAAAGCTGAATATCTTTATAAATCTCATTTTTCAGTTCCTTATTCTCGCATTGTGCGTACTCATCAAATAAACGGCCAAGTTCCTTTATAAATAACAGATGTTCTTCGACTGCAACCATACAGAGACTCCTTTACACAGAAGATGACCAGTGGCTAATGCTGCGATTCTATTTCTGTTGACCAGAATATTTACCCTTTAAAACTTATATCAAACTACCAATTTTTATAATTATATGAAGGTACTGTCCACTATATGACAACCAGTTTGTTTAGCGGCCAATCCAATAAGGTATGTATTAAAAAGAGACACAAGTAATCAGGGGGTAACCATATGTGGATTCAACGACCTTTTTTTAAATACGCAACAGGAACGATCATGCTGCTGCTTATCATTTTACTCTTTGGGAAGATAGACTACTTCGTTTGGCCTCTGCAAAACTTTATTGTTGCCATTTTCTTTCCTGTTCTGATTTCTGGCCTCATATATTATATATTACGGAAGCCAGTTCAATGGCTTGACCGATTCATGCCAAAGATTGCGAGTATATTGATTGTATTCGCCTTAGTAGCAGGGTTGTTCACAGGATTTATTTATTTTGCGGGATCCCTATTAGGAGGACAAATCAGTGACTTTAGTGAAAATTTCCCTCAGAAGGTAGAGGAAATTGCGGAAGAATCGAGAAATGTCATCAATGATAATCAGCTTGGTTTTATTAATGCAGAGGAAATCAAGCAAAGGGCACTAAACTATCTAAGCAGGGTTTCAAAAAACCTCGGGGAAAATATTATGACAGTATTTTCCGTGATTACGAGTATCGCGACTGTACTGGGTGTAGTCCCGTTTCTTGCATTTTTCTTTCTGAAAGATGATGAAAAATTAAGGCCTTATATTATGAAGCTGATTCCTGATGAACATGAGCAGGAAGGCAATAGAATCTTGAAAGATATAGATAAAACACTGTTCACTTATGTAACGGGACAATTCATCATTGCACTTGTGGATGGTACGCTTATGTATATTGGTTACAAGATTATCGGGCTTGACTACGCTCTTATTTTAGCTATTTTCACGATGTTTTTGACAGTCGTTCCCTTCCTGGGACCGATTATTGGTGTCATTCCAGCGTTGTTTGTAGCTCTCACAAGCAGTCCAATGATGATGTTGAAGGTATTGGCTGTCCTGGTAGTCGTGCAGCAGCTTGAAGGGAATCTGGTCACTCCTCAGGTAATGGGGAAAAAACTCAGCATCCATCCGATTACCGTCATCCTTCTGTTAATCGCGGCAGGATCCTTGTATGGTTTCATAGGAATTCTAGTTGCCATACCACTTTATTCAGTTGTAAAAATCGTCACAAAGGATGTCTGGAAATTTTACAAACTTAGGGAAAAGAAGAACCTTATCAACCCGGATTCATAAACGTGCACAAAAGGCCAGCCGCGCAGCTGGCCTTTTTACTGCTTAGTTTGTATTCTGTCCCCCATCCTCCAAGCCATCCAGGATCAGAGGCCTTACTGTTGAATCAGTCAACAAGCCGCTATGACTTACACCACTAATTTCGATATTTTCTGCACCCTCAATGATTGAACTCGTATAAGGGTTAATGACTGTATCAGCACTGCTGTATATAGATGTGCATTGAATGACAGCTGAAGTGTCACTCCCATTAGGAGTTTCGTCAACACTGTTTAATTCGTTAAGGAATGCACTTCCAGGAACCATTTCTCGTGCTCCTTCCGTCCACAACCCAAAATACGAAGAATTCGTTCCATGGTGAGGCGAACCTAAAGTGACTATATCATCGACATTTTGAGCACCTTCCAGATATTTTACATAGTATCGAGTACTTAGCCCGCCCATACTGTGTGCGACTATATCTACTTTTGATGCTTTCGTCTGGCGCAAGACGTTTTTCACGAATGTTTGCAATTCGTACGCATTGTCAACACTGCTTCCTGTAGTATCTGAATATTGAATAGCATAAAGGTAATTGGATGGCCATCCCTGGCTGATAAGCCATTCTTTCATGTTGTCAAAACTGGAGGACGAACCCGTAAAACCGTGGACAAAAACGACTGGGTCCTTCTCAGAAGCAACAGGCACTTTTTTAGCCGCTTCGGCTGTTGAAAAGATAGAAAGAATGAAAACAATTGTCACAGCGATACTCACTAAACTCCTGGTCTTTTTCATTGATAACCTCCTAAGATTTCATTCTATAAATCTTATGGCAGCGCTTTCGTAAAATTCCTCCATCTTGTTTTTATTCGCATTCCCATGTATCCCAACACACTCGGCCATCAAATAATACTCTTTACCCGCCTTAGCAAGTTGGGAAATTCTGAATAAAATCCCTTCGGTTTGGACATTCTATTTGCGATTCAAAAATGAGGAGGATTTGCCAATGAAACGAATTAGCGTACAGTTGCTTATTCTGATTATGACCGTCCTTTTGTTCACTGGGTGCAATACATATACGGATGAGGGAGCAGAAACTTATCAGATAAATAATGGCGGTGCACAAATCCAGAAGATCAACCAGGAGTACACCTCCAATTCATATAATCAAACATACAGGTTGCATGTGGAGGAAGATGCGGAGGAGCAAGTAGAAATGCTCAATGAAGTTCAAAGCGCAACTGTCATCACCGGGCAGCGAAAAGCTTATGTGGCCGTAGTTCTCGAAAACGGTGATACAAAGGGTATTCCGGCAGATTTAGAGAATAAAATTTCTCAACAGGTTAAAATCGCCGATGAGTCAATTACTCATGTATATGTATCATCCAATGCAGACTTTGTTGTCAGTATGACAGACTATAGGGAACAACTTCAGACCGGAAGACCGGCCGTCGGGCTTACTGAAGACTTCAATGCTACAATAGAAAGATCTTTCCCGGGCACTCGCTAAGCCAAGCCTGGTCATGAGATTGAAAAAGAGCATCGGGTAATAAAACCGATGCTCTTTTTGTATGACTGTTTTCGTAAAGATTGTTGTTAAAATCCTAAAGCCGATTTTAACGTGATAAAAAGCCATTTTGTAGTTCGGTATTAAGTATGCAAGCTCTTTTCTGATATAAGCTTTAATTTTGAAGAAACATAGGTCATTCAATCCTATTTTGCAGTCAAAAGCAACAAAGTTTGGGAAAAGAGCCTTTTGTATTTAAGAAGGCAATTGTGTTCCTCCCCCGCTCTCACCATTCATAAGCACTTCATCAATCATTTTATCGAGCCTGATAATGCTTTGTTTTGCTCGTTCATGTTCTATTTTCCTGTAATGATGGTTTCCGCCTTCTTCTTCGTCTTTCTCATCTGCCCATTTCACTACCTGCTGAAGCGGAGTACGGACAATATCATTTGAAGGCAAAAAGGAGTCTGTGTGGAAAAGGATTGCAAGTGAAGTGGCTTTCGCCTGCACGGGGTTTTCACCCAAACGGATCAAGAGTTTATGCGCTCTCTCTGCTCCCTTAATTGGATGGATGTCATTTTTACGGTAGAGCTCATAGTCCCATTTGCCGTTCCTGTACCAGGTGAAATGCCCGATGTCATGCAGGAAACCGGCTTTTGCGGCAATATCAACATCAACATTATGCTCCCTGGCAAGATGGAATGCGTGGTAAGCAACAGCAATAGCATGGGCCATGCCAGAACGCTTCAGATATTTCTGGGCAATATGATGTTCAAATACGTCCAAAAGAGTTACATCCCTCATTTCATAACCTCCTTAGCTGATGTGGTACCCTCATTTTTATGAATGTTAACAGAAATCATAAAGAAATGCACTTTATTGCTTTCTTACTTTAACCATACTTTAATACTTAAAACCCGTTTAGAAAGCATCAAAAATTACGAATAGTGCGACACAAAAAGACAAAGCTGGCAAAAGATTATCCTTTGCCAGCCTCTATCAGTTCCAGTTTTTCAATTTCAACAGTAAGTTTTCTTTTAACTTTAAAAGGAAGGTTCGCTCCCCTTTTGCTCCTTGTTGTTTATTCCATTCAATGAAGCTGGCAACACTGATTAGGATTGATCCTGCAATCAATAAGTAACCCCACCATGGAAGATTTCCCCAGAATGGTCTTGTTTGCATGACCACATTAAGGAGCAAGACGCCTGCTCCAACGAAGAAATAGGCTTTTACCTTCAGCAACATTCCTGCCAGCATTGAAATAAGCGACAGCGAACCAAGAAGCAAGGCATCATAAACCGTATTGCTGTCGAGGCCATCCTGAATAAGCAAGAGCGAGACCATAATCAAAACTGCCCATTGGATATAGCTGGTGATTTTATTGCTTCTCTCTTTAAAAATAGACCGTAAAAATATCGCAAGAGCCACGAACGGAAGTACGTATACCTCCCTTTCCAATAAGGCAGGGATTGTAAGCTGCTCTACGGCTGCATAATAAGGAACCAGCAGATACGCACCAGCGATACAGAGGATGACACTTACTCCTCTGCCATGAACCCTGCTCCTCTGCAGCCATAACCCTGCAGAGATAAGGAGTCCATGGACAATGAGCGCCCAGAAGGTTTCGCCATTCATTAATGCCACGGAAACAATGAACAAGAAGCCGGCTAAGGAATAAGCGTCCATGCTTTGCAGTCCAAAAACTGCTCCCTTTTCCCAGAGATTCTTATAAATCCTTCTCCCTGAAAAAATAAGCAAAATTCCAGACCCTGAAAGAATAGCCATATCCCAATAAACATGCAGCTGTGCCAGGAACATGATCTGGATTGTGCCGTAAAAAATCATCAATAACGGGATCAATGCAGCTATATCCCATTTCACTCTATGGAGCAAAACCAATGTCGCTGCTGCATAACCAATTGTTAATCCGTACAGCAGCCAGCTGTATGGATATGCTGTAAGGAAGCTTGCTACTCCTAATAGCGAAATCGGAATTAGATAAAATACAGTTCTTTGTTTGTTATTTGTGGAGGACAATACCCAGAATACAGTCAACACAATACTTGTCATCAGGAAGGCATAGTGGCCAGAATCTGTTTCGGTAAAAAAACTGATACCAGTCTTGATCGCTAAGAACAACGTTGTGAATGCTGCGTATAATAGCGTTTTCACTTTCCATTCCCTTTTTACAAAGAAAATGCCCGCAGCATAGACTCCAGTGGCAATCACATAGCTTAAAATCGCTTCCTCGCCATAAAGGATGAATTCAATGACCATTATTGGAGTGAGGTAGATATGGGCTATCCATGAATAAGCGACTGCGAGCCCTCTCTGCTTTTGAAAAAGTAAAGCAGCTGCCCCCAGCAATAACCAGCCGCCTCCAGGGAAGAGTAGAGACTCTATTGTCGAACTAAAATTCAAGATCTCTTCATTAATTGAGTCTATTGATATCAGGTACCAGACAAGGCTGACTACACCGGATAAAAATGCGGCCATTGACTCTCTTGTCACTCTATAAAGCAAAAGAGACATCAAGATTCCGCCAAACCAAATTAGCGATTCTCCGTAAATATTTGATATAGGAAATACGAATGTATAAAAGAGGCTTGCTGCATAGAACCCATTGCCACTGAAAAAAGCATTCCGCGCAAGCATGGTTTCCTTTGTTTTGCGAAGGCCGATACTGACAACCAGTAAAAGAATTCCCGCAAGCGCTAAATTTCCTGGGATTCCGAGCAAGTCGTTATAAAGTCCGGAATGGATCCGTATCTCCTCACCGATTGAAGCAGCTGACATGCCAAGTGCGATAGGCACTGCCCATTGAGCAATTAGCGGCAAAAACGGTCTGTTGTCGATTTTCATCATGACATACAAAGCATAGCCGGTCAGGGACAACATCAGTGCCAGCTCCCACCAGTCGAACATGGAAAAAGTAACGAGAATCATGAAAAGCATGATCATCATTCCGACATCCCGCGAACTGGTTTTAATGGCTTTTAGATAATTCATCTTGACCAGCCAGCCTGCAAGAATGAAGAGAATGAAACCAATGAAATAAATTGGCAAAACAAGGTTTTCAAAACCGATATATTTCCCAATCTGCAAGACTGCTTCAAACATAGCGGCTGCAAGAAAAACCGGACTTAAATATTTGAAAATGATATTTTCATTGGTATTCGCAAGATAAATGAAGTTCGCTGAAATGATCAGGTAAGCTGACATAAGAATATAGGATGGATTTTCTGTATGAATCATCATCCCTTCAGCTGTGATGAATAAAAAAGCAAAACCTGATACAACTGCACTAGTCATTTGGAAAGTTCTTTTCAAGGCGTATGTATTATCCAGGAACCTTGGAATGAACAGAAACACGAAACCAAGAAGCGCATAACCTATTAAGCTTATCTCTGTAAATCGCCAATTTTCAAGAATTTGATATGCACCATAAATGAACATGGCACTGAAGACAAAATGGTACTCTTTATGGCCATTAACGAATATCATCGACAGATAGACAACAGCAGTCAAAATCAAATTGAAGCCATTGAAAACATGATTTTCATAAAAGAAAAGCATTAATAAGGTAGACAGGACTAGGTTTGCCTGTGAATAAAGGGCAAGTTCCTTTGTGAACAACGGCAGCTGAGCATTCTTTTTAAGCTGGTGGTAGGCTGCAATCAGAAGTGTATTGAATAAAATCAAGCCAAGGTAAAATCCATCTGTTTCCAATCCAATCGTTCTCAACAGGTATGCTGCTGCAATGGATGTCGTAATTAAGGTAAACCACACAAATAACCTTGACGATAGCTTTCTGGCCAGAAACGCATAAATCGGGATCAAAATACAACTGCTAATTGTTCCTAAGATGAACCGCCCTCCACCATTGAACGATAAATAAGAACCTAGCAATTCAAACCAGCCTAATGATAGGGTGAAAATTGGCAGGAAAAGGCTGCCAAGGACAACGAACGCAAAGGCGGTCTTATCGATTTTTATGATCTTGTAGCTCATATAGGCAATTCCGTAAAATAAAACCGAAACAAGTGCGATTAACCCAGCCTTCATCCACGGAGTCATACTTTCCCAGTTGCTTGTTGATACGTACAAACCGCCAATCAATAGCATGATCACCCCAATATTCAATGACCAGGAAATATTCCGTTCACGAATCTCTTCTGCTGTTTTCTTTGGTCTGACCTTTGCTGGGCGTGATTTGGGTTTTTCCTTCATCGTTACTGAAGGCTGGACTTCAAAGGCTATAGAATCTTCCTTTTTGTTCCTGGCGGCCAACTCTTTCTCCTGCCGTTCCTGTGACAGTAAATTAAGGAAATATTCATTATGGGCTTCTGATACACTCTTATATTCCTCTGCTGAAACATAGCCTAATTCTTTTAAATTATAGAGCTCGTTACGGAAAATCCTGCGTCTTTCTTCTCTAGGAGCATGTTCCATTTTTATCCCCCCATCCCTCATTAATCCAATTTGGTTCGTTTAGTGTAATTTTACACCTTTTATAAATTATTTCAACATTCAAATCAAAAAAATCAAAAGAGATTTTTCGACAATTTCTATTCCAACATTGCGCATGCGCCTTTATAATAGGATAAGTGTGTTTATAGGTTGTGTGTCTTGGACAATGTGTCTCTCTTTCCGTCATTCTGTTCCGTTTTATAAGTTTCGGAATCTAGATCAAGTCACTCTGGCAGAAAACTAATTAAAAGATTACGAGGTAAGAAGATGACTGATTTTTTATGGTTAATGTATTTAGGGTTTATGGGTACGACGGCAATTTGGTTTTTGCTTAAAGGGAAATATAAAAACAATGTCACCAGGCTGGATTTTGTCATTTCAATCATCACTTGGCTTGGTTTATTCGGATATGTGACTGAAACAGAAATGCTAACCCCTTTAGTATGGAAAATCGTCTTCGTTTTCGGTCTCCTTTGGGATGTAATCTTTACCATATTCTTTGCGGAGCGGTTTGCAGGGGATTTTGGCATGGAAGAAGAGGAAGAACCCATGCCGCTTGGTGCTAAGCTGAGTGGATTGATATTTGTTATGCCCCTTTATTATGGGTTATTCCAATATGCTTTTTAAAACGGCTTAAGCCGTTTTTTTGTTGTTTTTTAAAGTTATATCAAAATAATAGTGTTGTTTTTTAATATAATAATAGCCAATCCAGAGGCTGAAACAGCATGAATCAGCGGTATTTTTCTAAATGATTAGCACTAGGTACTAGTAGTGATCGTCAGTGTACTTTCCAGGAGGACAGTTCGATTTTTGTTTGAATTTGCTGTGAAATAAACAGCTGTTTTCGTAAAGATGGTTGTTAAAATTCTAAAGCCGTTTTTAACGTAATATAAAGGTAGTTAGCAGGTCGGTATTTAATTAAGTTTGCATGCTCTTTTCTCATTAGTGGGTCAACTTTACAAAGAAACATAGTTCATTCAATCCTATTTTGCAGTCAAAACAACAAAGTTTGAGAAAAGAGCCAAATAAAAAAAGAGGATAAAACCTTTGCTGGTTCTACCCTCGGAATGATTATGGATTTGTCGACCACATTCCAGCTGTCTTGATGAAGACGCGGCGGTTCAATTTTAATTGCGCTACCATTAACTCGGCCAGATCTTCTGGCTGCATGACTTTATCCGGATTGCCATCTGTTAAATTCGACTCAATGGCAAGGTCTGTAGCAACGGTACTTGGAGTAAGCGCGCTGACACGGATGTTATGCTTTCGAACTTCAAGCATTAGCGATTCAGTCAACCCAAGTACTCCGAATTTTGATGCACTATAGGCACTTGTTACCGGTGCTCCCTTTTGCCCTGCAGTTGACGCAACATTGATTATGTCACCTGCCTTCCGCTCAATCATTCCTGGCAAGACCGCACGGGTCACATAGTATGTTCCCAGCAAGTTGACCTGTATGATTTTTCCCACTCCTGTGGCTCCAGGTCAAGAAAGCCGCCAAATTTTGCGATTCCAGCGTTGTTAATCAGGATATCTATAGGACCTAGCTCTTCTGTTACATGCTCGACAGCGTGCTGTACAGATTCCATATCAGATACATCGGCTACAGCCCCAGAAACATTTACCCCATATTCCTCAAGCTCAGTTGTAACCTTCTCCAGATTGGCAAGTGTCAGCCCGATCATGCCAATATTCACGCCTTCTTTTGCAAGTGCAATTGCGGCAGAACGCCCAATGCCTCTGCCAGCACCAGTAATTAACGCCGTTTTCCCTTTTAAAGATTCCATATGATGACTCCTTTCAATTATGTAGTCAAGGGTTAATTATAGAAAATCTTTTGGGCGAAAACAAATCATGTGATTCTTCTAGGGAAGAGATGTGAAGCATCACTTTAAAGAACACAAAAAAACCAGCAGTAACTGCTACTGCTGGTTTGAGTATTATAATGGCAACAATGCCACGGTCTCTTTATTTTTAAGCTCTTCCACCATCTTAATCCACTTCTCCGGCTTGTTTTGAAGCACAGAATAATAAGTGGAAAGAAAATCTGTAATCAATGCTGCAGGGAGCTCTTCAGTATTCTCATCCATAGGCATGAAGCATAAATCAAGTCCCTCTACAGCTTCTCCGTCATTCTCCCAGGAAGGGTGGACGTATTCCATATCAAGTCGCTTATACCCGAGATGAGATAATACTTCGCGTCTTACAAACGGCTCCATTGTTTTTACTCCGCCGAAGTCATGGTCCTTCTTTCGATATGGGTCATAGATTTCTGCAAACATCCCGAATAACTCTACGCCTTTTTCGCCAGCCAGGTTTTGCAGGTCTTCCATTCTTTTGTTTGCTAGGAAACGCCCAAGGCTGAGGCCTGGCTTCCCAATAATGGTGAAATCTGTCATTGCGATATTCCAGTCCGGATAGTATCGGTATTCGGTTACACCAACTACCTCATCCTCATGTACAGCAACAAAGACCCTGATGCCTGGATCCTCTAGCGGCTCTTTCCATAAATCGAACTCCAGTACCTCTTCAGGTGGAAAGACTTCCTTCATTAAGTTATGGAGTTTAGTAAAAAGCGGATCATCGATACTGTTAACACGAATATATTCCATGAAGATTTCTCCTTATCATTTTATATTTTTTCTGTCCGTTCCCAGTCTGGATAAAGATCAGTGCGGCGGTCGCGCCATGTAGTAACTGAACCTCGCTCACGCACTTCATATAATAGTTCCAAATCAAGGTCGGCAGTTACGATCATGTCATCATTAAGTTCACCTTCGGCCTGAAGGCCTTTTGGAGGGAACGGGATATCATTAGGCGTGATCACTGCCGCCTGGCCAAAGTTAGCACGCATAAAGTCGACGGTGGGTAATGCGCCTACCGTTCCTGTTAGTACGACGTAAACCTGGTTTTCAATAGCCCTTGCATGGCTCGTATAGCGCACACGATGGAAACCATGGCGATCATCGGTACAGGATGGAACGAAAATGACATCCGCACCTTTCGCCTTAGCCATTCTGACGATTTCAGGAAACTCGATATCATAGCAAGTCAGCAGTGCAATACGTCCCTTCTCTGTATCAAATACCCGGAAATCCTCGCCCGCACTCATATTCCATTCATTTACCTCAGTAGGCGTGATATGGAGCTTCGCCTGCTCCACGATCCTGCCATCCGGATAAAACATGTGCGCGACATTATAGAGCTTTCCTTCACGTGCAATGACATGTGTTCCTCCAATAATGTGCATGCCTGTTTCCAGGGCGAAATTCTGGAATAAGTTTAAGTACTGTTCTGTAAAACCGGGGAGTTCATTGATGGTCAGCCTCGTACCCTGCTCACTGCCGATTGATAATAACTGAGTAGTAAAGAACTCAGGAAACAAAACAAACTCTGATCCATACTCCTGTGCTGTTTTTACATAATGCTCACATTGCTGAGCAAACTCTTCAAACGACCTGATCGTGTGAAGATGGTATTGGACTGCGGAAACCCTCATTTTCATCCATCATTCCCCCTGAATCTATAAAAATAATATTTTGACTTCAAAATTTCAGAAATACGAAAATCATTATATAGCATTTTACTTTTTATGAAAACATTTTTCATAAAAATTGGGCAAGAAATTTATTGAGTAAAATTTATTTCCAGTTCATTCAGAAATGATGGAGATAAAATGTTCCAATTACAATTAGATTAGATTATAATCTAATTAGATTTATTTCTAATCAGAATCCTTCTAATTGGAGGGGCATTATGTTCCATACTTTCAACACAGAAAAATCCTACCGCAAACTGTTCTATGCCGGAGTTATTAACGGAATCGGTGATCGGTTCAGCCAGGTGGCGCTCTTAGCTTTAATATTGCAGATGACTGGTTCTGGCCTGTCAGTCGGGATTACAATGGCTCTCAGGATGATTCCGTTTCTATTCTTCAGCCCTTTGAGCAGCGGCCTTGCCAGGAAAATCGGAAGAAAAAATATGTTGATCGTTACGGACCTAGCCAGAGGAGTATTAGCCTTGTCTTTTCTTGCGGTCAATAATCCTTCTGATATTTGGATTGTTTATGTTGCATCCTTCATGCTGGCCTCAGGAGAAGCCATATACGCACCAATCAGAAAATCAAGCATCCCTGCCATCGTTTCCTCTAAATCATTAAAAGCCATAAATGGATGGGAACAGGTATTAATTGGGATTGTTTTAATCATTGGGGCACTAAGTGGCGGGATTGTCTCATACTTCTTAGGAGCAAAAGCAGCTTTTCTGCTTAATATTGTTTCCTTTTTTGCCGCCGGCTGGATTTTATCGACCTTGCCATCCCTCGGAGGTGAAATCGAAAATGAAACCAGTAAAACAGACTCGGAAAAGTACAGTGAATTGCTCCCTGTTATTGCGACTTCGTCCTTCTTGTTAATGTTGATGATGTTTGAGTTGATCATCCCGCTGATTAATGGGATCGAGAATGTATTATTAAGCGTGTACGCCGTTGAAACGTTTGAAAAAGCTGACCTGGGAGTAGGAATTTTCTACAGTGTTCTTGGTTTGGGTTTAATGATCAGTCCATTATTGACTAAGTTGGTTAAAAAGAGGTTATTATTATTCTCTTTCATTTGCATTATAGGCGAAGGTTTATTCTTGACTTCGATAAGCCAGACAAAAGCTTTCTGGGTGGCCGCTGTTCTATTTGGGGTGACTGCAATATTCAGCGGTGTAGGCAACGCGCTTCTGGATACGGTGGCGATGGAGACCATTCCACCAAAATGGCATGGAATGTATTTCGGTATTACTAGCATGCTGTCCAATACATTCATCGGAGTCTCTATGTTTTTAACCGGTATGGCCCTGGAATGGTTCGACCCAAGATTGGTGGGTATGTTAGGCGGTATCATGTATATAGCTGCCGGCTCCTTCTTCTTGATGTGGTCCCTTAAATATAGCGCAGAGCAAGAGAAAGCAAAATTAATTGAAAAAGTGGTGTAACGAACAAGAGCTCCATCGACGATGGAGCTCTTGTTAAGAAAACCTATTCATTCAGCACTTTTACAAACTTCAATCCTATTACGGCCTTTTTGCTTGGCTTGATAAAGTGCACGGTCTGCGAATTCAATAATCAGTTTCATTTCGACTGAGTTCGTAGGAGTCACCGAAGATACCCCTATACTGACTGTTACAATCCCACTGACTTTGGAGTTTTTATGCTCAATGTTCATCTTCTGGATGGTTGACAGGAAATCTTCTGCCAATTGTTTTGCTTTGAACACATCCGTATTCGGAAGGACTACAGCGAATTCTTCGCCTCCATATCTTGCTGCAAAATAACCTTTTTCATGAAAGAAGCGTTCGAGCTCATGGGCCACAATTTTTAGGCATTCATCTCCCTGGATATGCCCATATGTGTCATTATATTTTTTAAAATAATCGATATCCAACAGAAGCAATGATACCGGCATTTTATGCTTACATGCGAAAGCCCATTCTGTCCTTAGGAATTCATCGAAAGCCCGTCGGTTATAAATTTCAGTCAATCCATCAAGTGACGAAAGCTTTCTCAGTAGTGAATTGCTTTCCCTTAATTGATTTTCAATGGTCCTCCTTGCCGTCACGTCCCTAGTGGCAAACATCATTCCTGAAGACTTTCCTGATTTGTCCTTTATCGGCCTTACTGTCGTTTCTGCCCATATAAATTCGCCATTTTTATGCAGCATCCTGTAACTGGAAGTTACGATACCGCTTAATTCTCTAGGGTTTCCATATTGCTCAAGCAGGATCTGGCGGTCTTCTGGATGAATTTTCCCAAAAAAATTCGTTCCAATCAACTCATCATTTCTATATCCCAGGATTCTCTTGCTCGAAGGAGATATATAAACAATGCTTCCGTCACTCGAAAGTCTTCCAATCATATCTGATGAATTTTCAGCGATAAAGCGATACTGCTCTTCACTTTCACGCAAAGCTCTTTCCATGCTTTTGCGCTTTGTTATTTCCTTTATAACTGTCAGAACAGCTTTTTCTCCTTGATAGGTAATCAAAGAAGATGAGACTTCAATATCAATATATGAATCTCCCATTTTCAATTGTTCTTCAAAGCTGATGACTGTCTTTTCATTAAAATCCAATTTAGAAATGATGTTCGGATGTCCATAAAAAAAAGAACGAACAGGCTTGCCAATTATATCTTTTAGGTTTGTGCCAAATAAGGCCTCAGTGTGCGGGTTAGCATAGGCAACCTTATCAAATTGCGTTAAAATGATGGCATTCGGCGACAGCTCTACTAGCGTGCGGAATTGTTCCTCCCGTTCCAATAGCTGCTGTGAAAGCATTTCCACTTCGGTAAGGTCCGTATAGACAGCCAGGTAATTTACCAGTTCTCTGTCCTTATTCAGAATTGAAAAGATATTCACCTTCATTAAATAGTGGCTGCCATCTTTGCGTTTGTTCCATAACTCGCCTTCCCAGTATCCCCGGCTCAAAATAGAATTCCACATTCTTTTATAAAAAATCGGTGTGTAGCTGTGAGACTTCCATATTCTCGGGTTTTTCCCGATTACACTTTCCTTTTGGTAGCCTGTCAATCGAGTGAACGATTCGCTGAGAGCCTGTATCCTGCCATCCGGTGTCGTGATGACGATACCTTTGTTTGCGCTAAGTATAACTGAGCCTGCATCATCTGTGTTATCTTGAGCAATGGAACAGGGTGTAATAAAGCGAAGGAAGGTTTTAATAGCTGGTTCCCCATTGAACATTGTACATTCAGAATCGACCTGGAGATCCATTGGAATTCCGTTTATTAAGAAACTCATTATAATACCATCCAGGATTGTTCCTTGTTCTATGGCTGCGACTCTGGCAGTGATTGCTTCTTGGGCAGTATCAGCTAAGAAAGAAAATATCGATTTACCTGCTAATTCACGTGGATACTTGTATCCGAGCAACTGAGTGCCACCTTCATCTATGGAAAGAATCAAGGAATCTTTATGAATACAAACAAAATAGGGTGATAGATTATTGGCAGCATCTGCATCAACGTCATTTACCCCAGTTTTGCTTTCCTTTTCCGTCATTTCATTTCTCCTTGCAAAATCAAAATTCATACATAATCATTCTAAATCTCTTGATTTTGATATTCAATAAGGCAATTGGAATAATTACTATCCAAATTCCAGTAAACCCAACAAAACTCTTCGCTATCTTATTGCTAGCAGTTGATACCTAATAACTATCGAAATCTATCAACTATACTAGAATGCTGTCGAAACGCCTTGTATAAAGCTGTTTATGTGCTTCCCGATTTGTCGAATTGTCGCTTTTCCTAATTCCGTTTCTGAAAGACTATCAATCAAAACAACTATAAATGCCTGCTTATCTCCATAGGTTATAATACCGCAATCGTGTTCGACACCGGGAAGTTCCCCTGTCTTATTTCCAATTTTCAATAGAGTGTCATCCATATAAACTGGCAGTTTCTCTTTGAATTGTTGCTGTAGAAGAAGTGAATGGAACGTGTTACGGGATCGTATTTTTAGTGAACCACCAGTAACTGCTTCTTTCAGGCATAA
Source organism: Bacillus sp. ISL-39 (assembly GCF_018613295.1). NCBI lineage: Bacteria > Bacillati > Bacillota > Bacilli > Caryophanales > Bacillaceae > Bacillus > Bacillus sp. ISL-39. The sequence goes on along the minus strand of NZ_JAGGQM010000023.1, from coordinate 11,508 downwards.
TCCGATATCAGCTGCAGAGGTGAAATTATCTTTGCCAGATTGAATGGCATTGAAATCCAGCATTTTACGCTGCAAGGTGGAATTCTTCATCCCAATCCTGGACATAGTCGAGTTGATTGAACTGGTGCCAATCATATCAATGACTAGATTTGTCGCCGAGTTATCCGACACGATGATCATCAGGGAAAGTAAGTCCTGGACTGGAAGCTGTTTCATTATCATTGCATGCAGAACCCCTGTGTCTCCAATCCTTTCACCTTCTCGAATGGCTACGAGTCTCTCTTTTTGCAGCGTGCCTTCATCAATTTGTCTTAATGCCTCGAATAAAATCGGCATTTTGATCAAACTGGCAGACTGGTATACTTCATTGCTGTTAATTTCTATTATTACTTCTTCAATTTCCAAAAACAAACTCGCCCGGCCCTTGCACCCAGCGAGTTCTTCTAATAGTTTTTTTCTTAAATCATCTATGTTCATGTCATTTCTGTTCCTTATCTGATATTGACAAGCATTTCTTTTTTGGATTTTCCACCTAAATGTTCATCATATAAATGACAGGCTACGAAATGGTCTTTGTCAATCTCCTGCCATACTGGTTTCTTTTGAGCACAGATATCCATTGCGTGCTGACATCTGGTCCTGAAGACACAACCGCTCGGCGGATCCATCGGGCTTGGCAGTTCTCCCTGCAGGATGATTCGCTCCCGCTGGTCTTCCACATCCGGATCTGGTATCGGTATGGCGGACAGCAAAGCTTGAGTGTAAGGATGGAGCGGTTTTTTGTATAACTGGTTACTGGCTGTGAGCTCAACAATATGTCCAAGATACATAACACCAATCCGGTTGCTGATTTGCTTTACCATAGAAAGGTCGTGAGCAATGAAAAGATAAGTCAATCCCTTTTCCTCTTGAAGCCGCTTCAGCAGGTTGACGACCTGCGCCTGGACTGATACATCAAGTGCGGAAATTGGTTCATCCGCTATGATGAAATCAGGATCAAGCGCAAGAGCTCTTGCGATTCCGATTCTCTGCCGCTGCCCGCCGCTGAATTCGTGGGGATAACGGTTCGCATGGTCACGATTTAAACCTACATCCTCCAGGAGCTGATAAATTCTCTCCAAACGTTCTTTTTTGTTTGGAAACAATCCATGGACTTCCATCGGTTCAGATATAATTTCCTTTACCGTAGAACGCGGATTGAGTGAGGCATAAGGATCCTGGAAGATCATTTGCATCTGCTTATGGAACTGGAACTTCTCTTTCTCTGAAAGCGAATGTACATCTTTGCCATTGAAAACAACTTCTCCATCTGTACGGTCATAAAGTCCGATCATTGTTCTTCCGGCAGTGGATTTTCCGCAGCCAGATTCACCAACAAGGCCAAAGGTCTCACCTTTGTATATATCGAATGAAATGCCATCCACTGCTTTAAGGATTTCATTTTTTCCCATAGTAAAATGCTTCTTTAAATCTTTAACACTTAATAAAACTTCATTTTCCATGATTATTCCTCCGTATCAATCCAGTAGCGTCTCGCTGCACAGAGTTCTTTTTCGTAAATTGTTCCTTCAAGAGAAATGATTTCAATATTCTTTCCCGTATTCGGTGAATGGAGAAGCTTGCCGTTTCCATAATAAATCCCTACATGATGGATTCTGCCTTTTCCTTCTTCATAGGCGAAGAAAAGCAAGTCTCCTGGCAGTATGTCTGTAAGGAGTACGTTTTCGCCCGCAGCGGCTTGTTCATGGGCATCCCGCGGAATGATGTAACCATTAGCCAGGCACATATTATAGCTAAAGCCAGAGCAGTCATAGCCATAGCTGCTCATTCCGCCCCAAAGATATGGCAGTCCGAGGAACTGCTCGCCAGCAGCCACAATTGCGGCCCCATTTTTCTTAGGAATATCCTTTGCTACAGGTATTACTGTTACATCCTCTGCTCGTAAGATCCCGATACCTGTTGGAGTCTTAACGCGGATTCGATCGACTATATCCTCCACAATTGGCAATATCGTCTGGTAGCTTAATTCCATCAGCTTTTCGTTCTTTTCGGAAAATAACAGGGCTTTCTTAGCTGTTATCACTGCTTTTGGCCCTTGCTTGATATACCAATCTGATTGTTGAATCAATTGATCCTTTGGTATCCACCCTGGGTACCCTCGACCATCTTTTCCGGATGGCTGGTCTGGGAGAATAACATGTGCCCAATCATTTATTTCATCAATGATCAAGACCTCCTGGCCGAACAACACCTGTGATTGAACCAGATTATCATCGCACAATTGGAGTCTCGGCTCATATGTAAGCTTTTCAAGCCATTTTGCTATATTCGGGGTTCCTGAAATAGCATCCGTGTCGATTTCCCTCGCTGAATCATGTGAAGTCCACAAAGTCGCCACGGGCACATTGACTAGCCAAATGTTATTGCTTTCCATTTGAATTTCCTCCTTCTGAAAGAAGCTTTTCTATTCCAAGACCTGGCTGGTCGGGAAGTTTTATTTTCCTGCCATTATACTGTATACCGCCCGAGATCGCTTCATTTGCCAGCATTAATGGCGCGTCAAAATCAAACCGAGTGATGTTTTTCTTGCTTGCTGCGAAGTGGGCAGCGGCGGTAATCCCCAGCCTTGTTTCAATCATGCTGCCTACCATGCATTTAATACCGGCGATTTCAGCCATTTGGTTAATCATTTGTGCCTGATAAATGCCGCCTGACTTCATTAATTTAATATTGATGAGGTCTGCACCTCTCCTTCTGATCACCTCAAATGCCTGTTTAGGTGAAAATACACTTTCGTCAGCCATGATTAAGGTATCTACTGAATCAGTTACCTGCTTTAAACCATCCAGATCTTCTGCTTTAACTGGCTGTTCAACCAGTTCAATATCAAATCCAAGGTCCTCCATTTTTCGGATTGCCCTGACTGCATCCTTCGGTTTCCACCCCTGGTTCGCATCAAGCCGAATTTTAATATCACAGCCAACCCTGTGCCGGATTTCCTGAATCCTGGCAATGTCCGTTTCGATTTCACCGATTCCTACCTTCACCTTAAGTACGTTGAATCCATTGCTTACATAGTGAACAGCATCTTCGCCCATTTCTTCAGGGCTGTTGACACTGACGGTAAAATCAGTTTCAATTTCGTTTCTGTAGCCTCCAAGGAATTGATAAAGCGGTAAACCGCAGTTTTGCGAGATACAGTCATATAATGCCATATCAACTGCTGCCTTTGCGCTGGTATTGTTAATAAGGATGGTTTTTAAGCCCTGGAAAACAGCTTCATAGTTCAATAGGTTCTTTTTTATTAAAAATGGCTTGATTACGTCATTGATTGCACCCTCGACACTTACGAGGCTGTCCCCGGTAATAACCAAAGTAGGCGGTGCCTCTCCCCAGCCCGTAATCCCGTTATCACAAGTTATTTTCACAATAATGGCTTCTGCAACAGTCACTGTGCGGAGTGCGGTTTTAAAAGGCTTTTTCAAAGGGACAGCATTGCGGAAGGTTTCGATTTGTTCAATAATCATCACTCTATCTCCTTTGGTTCTATTTGATCCCGCTCTCGACAAACAGCGTTTTTTCTTTGGTATTCATTGAAGCATTCGCTCCAAGCGGAACACCAATGTGCGGGCTGCAATGCCCCATATTGAATCCTTTAAGTGCCGGCCTTCCGGCAAGTTTAATGTAGTGTTCTATTACTTCATCCAGAGATAAAGAAAGCTCCCTTTCAGGTACACAGTTATTAAAGTCACCAATAAGGATCCCTGATGACCCCTGAAGCTTCCCTGCCATATATAGCTGATTCAGCATCCGGTCAACAGCCCGCGGCTCTTCATTTATATCTTCTATTAGGAGGATCCTTCCCTCTGTATCAATTTCAAACGGTGTGCCCATGGAACTTGAAAGAAGTGAGAGGTTTCCTCCAACCAATGAGCCTTCGGCGGATCCAGGCACCAGTTCTTCAAGGTGCGAAATCGCAGAACTATAATTCAGGTCTGCTGGTATGAACAATTGCTGGAAAGTTTCCTTGGAAATTTGATCGGCCTCTTCTTTACCTATGTCCGAAGCGAGCATTGGACCGTGAAAGGTTACCATTCCTGTCTGCTGCCTGATTGCAGTGTGTAAGAATGTAATATCGCTGTAGCCCCAGAAGATTTTAGGATTATTTTTAATAGCATCATAGTCTATCGCTGAGGCAATTCGCGCTGTGCCATAACCCCCGCCAGCACAGATAATCCCTTTGATTTCCTTATCAAGGAACATTTCCTGTAAGTCACCTAATCTCTCTTCATCATTCCCGGCAAGATAGCCATATTCTGTATACAGCGATTTCCCTAATTTATAATTTAGCCCTAAATCCTCGACGAATTTTAAGCCGCGTTTCAGATTTTCTTTATTAGGAGGACTAGCTGGCGCTATGACAGCCACAGTGTCGCCTTTTCTCAGGCGCTCAGGTTTGATTGGCATGAAATCAACCCCCTTTAGTTTTTGGGTATCATTCTTTTCAAGACTATTCGATCAAAAGGACCCGGTTTGCCCCAAATTCAGTTCACGACCTTTGCGGCAAAATAAAAATTCATATGTTATAAGATATTTTTAAAGAGTATGTACTAGTAAAAAAGAGGTGTTCCAAGATGAACACCTCTTTCTTAGAAGCATAAGAAAGTATAAAAATTCAACTTAGAGAAATGTCCAGCTCCAGCGCCTAGCCCCTCGAGACGTTTCGGGGCTAAACAAGGCGCTTCTGGTTTTCAATGAATCATTACTTCTTATCTGCCCACTTAAGTTCAAGGTATCCAACTGGATGGCGGACAACATCTGTTACTGCTTCATTTTGCAGATATACCTGGTTATAGAAGTGAACTGTGAAGATTGGTGCTTCTTCAAACAGGATCTTCTCTGCCTGATACATTAACTCATAACGTTTTGCTTCGTCAGATTCATTCTTTGCTTGCTGAATCAGCTCATCATATTTCGGATTCCCCCAGCCGGTACGGTTCATAGAATGACCTGTCTGGAAGTTTTCCAGGAAGTTGATTGGATCAGCATAGTCAGCCAGGAATGAGCTGCGGGAAAGCTGGTGCTTCAGTGCTTTTTGTTCTTCCGCGAATACATTCCATTCCATGTTCGCAAGCTTGACCTCTACGCCAAGGTTTTCTTTGAACATTTGCTGCAGAGCTTCAGCGATTTTCTTGTGGACATCGCTTGTGCTGTAAGTCAAGGTTACTTCTGGGAGTTCAGTGTAACCCTCTTCTTCCATTCCTTTTTCAAGTAAAGCTTTCGCTTCTTCTACATCCGTTTTATTGAAATCTCCATTCACTTCACGGAAATCCTTGCCTGATGGATCCTGGAATCCAGGAGAAACAAATCCATAAGCAGCTTTTTCCTTATTCTTTGTGACAAAGTCAACGATCTTTTGCTGGTCAACAGCAAGAGCGAACGCTTTACGGATATTTACATTCTGGAATGGTTCCTTTGTTACATTGAAGCGGTAGAAGTAATCTCCTGCCTGGTCTTCAACCTGTACCTTTCCTTCTTTGAATAACTTATCACTTAATTCAGCAGGTACATCGGAAACATCCAGATCCCCAGCCTGATACATTTGATACTCAGTGTTTGTGTCGTCTACGATTGCCCATTCAACACGATCTAATTTAACGTTTTCAGCATCCCAATACTCATCATTCTTTTCCATGACGAATTTTGTGTCATGCTCCCAGCTAGCAAGGTTAAACGGACCATTGCCTACGAAAGAGTCGGCTTCGGAAAACCATTCAGGCTTTTCTGTAGCGACCTTTTCATTGATTGGGAAAAACGCCGGATTGGCAATGACACTTAAGAAATATGCCTGCGGACTTGTTAAAGTTACTTCAAACGTCTTGTCGTCAACTGCTTTTACTTTTACATTGTCAGCAGAACCCTCTCCGCTGTTGAATTCCTCTCCGCCTTCAATGAAATAGCCGAGGAAAGCCGCGGCTGATCCCGTTGCAGGATCCAATAGACGCTTCCAGGCAAATTCGAAATCCTTTGCTGTTACATCATCACCATTGGACCATTTTGCATCTTCACGGATGTGGAATGTATATGTCTTGCCATCTTCAGAAACATCCCACTTTTCTGCAGTTGCTGCTTCTGGCTGGTGGTCTTTACCCAGACGTGTAAGACCTTCCATCAGGTTGTTCAAAGCGTTCCATGAAGCTGAGTCGAAACCGATTGGCGGGTCAAAGGACGTTGGTTCCTGGCCGTTGTTCAGGTAAAGGACCTTTTCTTCGCCTTTTTCACCATTGTCTTTTCCGTCTGTTTCTTTACCTGTGTTTTCATTTGCGGTACATGCAGCCATCGTGAATACAAGCATTGCTGCCATGAGCATGGTTAAAAACTTCTTCACTCTGTTTCCCCCTTATGTTGATCTAAAATTATATCAAAAAGGCATTAGCCTGATTGAACATTACCTGCTTGCAATCAATTTTTGCGCTCGCTCATCCTGCAGCCAACAGTCAACTCCGTGGCTGGTGGATAGCTTTGTTTCTGCAGGATAGACTTTGTCACAAACCTGCATGGCAAATGGACAGCGGGCTGTAAACGGACAGCCGACTGGCGGGGAGAATAAATCAGGCGGTGTACCACCGATCGGGATCAACTCCGCCCCGTCTTCATCCAGACGCGGAACAGAGTTCAATAACCCTTTCGTATATGGATGCTGAGGATTGTAAAAAATCTCTCTCCTTGTTCCTGTTTCGACAATTTTGCCAGCATACATGACGGCGATTCGATCAGCGACTTGGGCAACCACTCCCAGGTCATGGGTGATCAGGATAATCGATACGCCTGTTTTTTTTTGAATATCGCGGAATAATTCTAAAATTTGAGCCTGGATTGTCACATCTAGCGCTGTTGTCGGCTCGTCCGCAATCAGCACCTCCGGCTGGCAGACCAGCGCCATGGCGATGACGATCCTCTGCCTCATCCCGCCGCTAAATTGATGAGGGTATTGTTTCAGGCGAACTTGAGGGCTTGGGATTCCAACCAGGTCCAGCATCTGTACCGCTACTTCCTTTGCCTGCTCCTTTGACAGCTTCATATGCTGGAGAATCCCCTCTGTCAGCTGATCACCGATTGTCAAGGTTGGGTTCAATGCTGTCATTGGATCCTGGAAAATCATTGATAAATCTGATCCGCGAATTTTCCGCATTTCGGAATCTCTCAGTTTCGTCAGATCCTTCCCTTTAAAAAGGATGGATCCGCCATCAAACTTGCCCGGCGGTTCCGGAATCAGTCTCATGATACTTTGGGAAGTCACGCTTTTACCGCAGCCGGACTCCCCTACAATCGCTAAAGTTTCCCCTTTATGTAAATCAAAAGTAACCCCACGGACAGCTTTTACTTCACCGCCGTATGTTTTGAATGAAACATGAAGGTCTTTTACTTCCAGTACCTTTTCCATGGTGCTTACCTCCTTAGCTTCGGGTCAAGTGCGTCCTGAAGCCCATCACCTAAAACGTTAAACGAAAACATTGTCAAAGAAATGAAGAATGCCGGGAAGAACAGCCTCCACCAGTCACCGGATAAAATAACAGGCAAAGCGTCACTTGCCATCGATCCCCAACTCGCTAACGGTGCCTGGATGCCTAAACCCAGGAAGCTGAGGAAAGCCTCAGCAAAGATAGCAGATGGAACGGAAAGTGTTATTTGTACAATGATCGGCCCCATCGTATTAGGCAGCAGATTTTTGCGGATGATTCTTGCTGTTTTCGTTCCGAAAGTTTTCGATGCTAATACGTATTCGTAGTTCTTGATCTGCAGTACCTGGCCGCGAACAATCCGTGCCATGCCGATCCATCCAGTAATGGTCAGTGCAAAAATGATTGTGGCAAGGCTTGGCCCCATAACGACGCTTATTAAAATAACAACAAGCAAATATGGAAGACCATAAAGAACTTCAATGATCCTCATCATGAAATGATCTGTTCTTCCGCCCTTATAGCCAGCAATCCCGCCATAGATGACCCCGATAAGAAAGTCGATCAATGCTGCAGCAATTCCAACAAACAATGATATGCGAGCGCCATACCATGTCCGGGTGAATACATCGCGCCCGAGCTCGTCGGTTCCAAACCAGTGCTCACTTGATGGCGGAAGATTCTGATTGACCAAATCTTGATGGTCAACTGTGTGAGGCGAGATGATAGGCCCGAAGATAGCCATAAAGGTCAAAACAGATAAGAAGAATAACCCCATCATTGCCAGTTTGTTTTTCAGGAGTCGTCTCCATGCATCCTGCCAATAAGACAGGCTGGGCCTGACAACGGCTTCTGCTTCCGAGTCATTTTTATCAATAGGAACAAACCAGTCGTCAGGAATGGGCGAGCCTGCTGGCGGTTCCTGATGTTTACGCAGAGCCATCATTTTCCCTCCTTTTTATGAAGCTTGATCCTTGGGTCAAGTATTCCGTAAGCGAGGTCTACCAGGAAAAGCATGACGATCAATACTGTACTGTAAAAAATCGTTGTTCCCATTATGACTGGATAATCACGTTGGTTGATGCTTTCGACAAAATACTTGCCCATGCCTGGAATTGCGAAAATCTTTTCAATGACGAAAGTTCCTGTAAGTATGCTCGCTGCCAATGACCCAAGAATTGTGACAACCGGCAGCAATGCATTTTTCAAAGCATGTTTGAACACGATTTTTACAGGTGACAGCCCTTTTGCCTTTGCTGTTCGTATGTAGTCTTGTGTCAGAACCTCAAGCATGCTCGACCTCGTCAAGCGGGCGATAATTGCCATTGGCCCGGTTGCAAGAGCCAGAGTTGGCAGAATCATATGCTTTGGACTGGTCCAGGTGGCAACCGGCAGAATCTCCCAGGTAACGGCGAGCTGCTGGATCAGCAGGGTGGCCATTACGAAGTTTGGTACTGAAATACCGACTACTGCAACAGTCATCGCAAGGTAATCGATCAAGCCATTATGGCGGAGTGCTGCAATGATTCCCAGCAGGATGCCAGAAAATATAGCAACAATCAGAGTGATCATCCCAAGCTCGAATGAAACAGGGAATCCTCTTCCAAGCATTTCGTTTACTGTCTGTGAAGACTTTTTAATAGAAGGTCCGAAATCGAATGTCGCGACCGATTTTAAGTAAATGAAATATTGAACGTATAAAGGCTCATCCAAATGATAAAAGCTTTCAAGATTTTTTTGGACCGCTTCGCTCGTCGCCCGCTCCTCATTGAAAGGTGACCCAGGAATGGAATGCATCAAGAAGAAGGTCAGAGTGATGATGACCAGCAGGGTGACTGCCATAGAGCCCAGTCGTTTGAGTATGTAATGAAGCATTAATCCACATCCTTATCATGTCTTTGTGTAAGTTCTTGAGGTGGAGGGAATCACCCTATGAAAATGTCGTCCTCATTGCAAGTTCAGTCATCACAAGCATAGCTTGATAGGCTTCGAGAATGTCCTTAGCCTGGTACCTTACAATCGTTGACCCTTCTTCAATTTCTGTACCCGGCATCAAGTTTGCCCATTCTGCTTGTCCATAGTTGGCAAATTCAATTCTTAAAACAGGGTTATCAGGAGGAGTAAGCGGTTTCATTTTATCCAGATTCTTAATAGCCCTCTCTGTCTTTTCGGCAAGAAGTTCACCAGCTTTTACTGGAGTCAGGGACTTTGCAGCAGACCGCGATATTGACTGTTTAACTACGGCAGTTGTAATGTTAGGGATCAATGCCTCAGCTTCACGGGCAGCACCATCATCCCCTGCTACCATGATGACAGGTACTCCAAAATGGCCTGCTACATAAGCATTGAATCCAAGCTCACCTATTTGCACATCATTTATCCACATATGGCGGACACCAAAAATCATCGAATGCGACATTACGCCACTCATAGAGGCTCTTGCATGGTAGCCGACAAAAACGGCTCCTTCAAAGCTGCCATCAAGACCCTGGACCATAGAGTAAGGCTTCACATCGCCGGTAATCAATTGTGTTTCCGGATGAAGATCCTCTATTAAAAGGTTGTTCATCTTGGAGTGACTATCATTGACGATGACTTCCTTACAGCCAGTTTCAAATGCTTTAGCAATCACAAAGTTTGCTTCCTGGGTCATGATTTTTCGGCCTCGTTCGTAATTGTGTTTTGAAGAGTCCACATGGGTATGGTCAACTAGACCAGTAATCCCCTCCATGTCCACTGATATGTACAGTTTCATTTTTTTACCCAACTTTCTATGAATAATTATCTTAAAATTATAAATAATAAAACTACCAATCGCAACCTTTTTTTCCTATTAATTTCTGTAATTTCAAGGAAATAGGAGATTTGTCATTAGTTTCTCAACGCCAATAATACTATTCTATTAATAATATTTTTAGCCTGATTTTTTATAAATGCGCGTAGGAAATGAATTTCCTTAACCTTTCCCGTACCTAGGGTAGTTTTAATAACAGTTTTTTTAAGATAATGGTTTTTGGGCAAAAAAAAAGCGCAACATCTGCGCTTCTATTCCCTGAGTTTATGTTGCTCCAACAATTCAATAAAATGGGTCAGCACCCTGGCTGTAAGTCCCCAAATCACCTTGCCGTTTGCGCGGTAGAAGTATTCATCCATTGTTCTTGTCTGCCAATTGTAATTCTCGCCGCCGATGATCAGATCGAAAGGAAAGCCGTCTTCTGGTTCCACTTGGAAATTGATTTTATAACTGTCGGGCTGGTTCTTTTTAAAAAATGACAGAGGAACTGTAAATACCTCACCCACTTCTGCTTCATTAGGAATAATCGAATTCAGATTACTAATTCTTCCAACAAAGGGGTAAATGATTGTGCCGAATGCTGATACCATGTAATCCAAAGGAAAAACATCGATAATCTCTCCTTCAGGTATGCCAAGTTCTTCCGAGGTTTCCCTGACCGCTGCTTTTTGAGGATTTTCTCCCTTTTCTATCTTTCCGCCTGGGAAGCAAACCTCGCCAGGCTGTCTCCTCATCGTAAGGGATCGCACCTCAAATAAAATATGGACTTCGTCTTCGACTTCCACTAATGGTAGCAATACTGCGAACTTGATAAATTGTTCATGGCCCAAAATTGAAGGTGTACGCCCCAATAAAGTTTTTGAAATCTGATTTATATTCATTATTGGACATCCACTCTCCCTGTAAAAGTATGTATTGTCATTGTATTATGAAAGACCGATGAAAATAAAGGAAATGGCTCTTATGAATAATCGGGATTTGAATGAAACTCATCGATATTTAAGATTGGATGCGGATTTGAATGACAGAACACCATAAGGATGGATCTAAGAGCTCCTGGTTCCGGACAACATGGCATAAAAAAGCATGATTGGTGGCTTTATTTATAAACATAGTATCAATACAATCGATTGGCGACCCGAATTCCCATATATTCCCACAATATAGTAGCAATAAGCCGGATTGGTGATCTAAAAACCCACTTATTTCCAAAATAACGCACCAATAAACCCAATTGGTTAACTAAAATCCCAC
>NZ_JAGGQM010000022.1:0-158515 GCF_018613295.1 Bacillus sp. ISL-39 | reverse complement strand
GCTACCGCTTTCGGTCGTGCGATGATTCGCTTCGAAGCTTTCCTTATCCTGTGGCTGGCGGGTCTAGCACATCGTGTGCCTCGGAGGGCCTGACAGTGAAGTCGTTCTTTGACTTCATTGGCAGGAACGAAGCGTCTCGAGGAGTTAGGAGCCGCAGCTAGACAAGCGACTCGAGGGGCTAGGTGCTGGAGCTGGATTAAGAAAACTTCATAGAGTTATCCACAACTTAAGAAATTTTATAAATTCCTTAACAAAAATAAAACCCAGCCCTGCAAAAGCAGGTGCTGGGTTTCTACTAGTCTTAATTTTTTACCGAGAGTATTGCTTCCCAATCGATTGTACCGTTTTTGACTTGCTCACGTTTTTCTTTATCCATGATGTCTGCCGGTCTCCCCCCTTTCGGCCAGTCTCCCTCATGTCCTTTGAATTCTGGTCGGTCATGCGAAAGGATAAATGCGGCCAAATCGATCGCTTGCTGGTCAGATAAAGTTCCTCCCTGTCCTTTAGGCATGTTCTTCTGAACGTATCCCGCCATTTTGGTCATTCTTGACATACCTGCACCGTCGTTGAAAGAATTTTCTCCCCATACAGCAGGTCCTGTGTTTGTTCCAGTACCTGAGCCATCAGCAGCATGGCAGCTTGCACAAGATTGTGCGTAAAGCTTTTCTCCGTCCTCAACGCTAGGAACGGGATATTGCTTTGGCTCTTTAGGCGCTCTCCACGGAAGGTCTGCCCCAGCAGGGACACCTTCTGACATGTATTGCAAATAAGCAATCATCGCGCGCATTTCTTTGCTGTCAGTCGGGAACATTTTTCCATTCATGCTTCGGATCATACATCCATTGATACGATCTTCCAGAGTGTAAACCTCACCTTCGCGCGGCCTGTATTCTGGATAGACTGCAGCAAGCCCGACCATCGGTGCCTCTTCTTTCACTGTACCCCCATTTGCGTGGCAGCTTGCACATGAAAGATTATTGCCAACGTACTCATCGGCAACTGTATTCGTTTCCATGACTAGCTCATGTCCATATTTTATACTTTCGCCTAGAGGACCATCGGGTACATCCTCCATGCTTGGCGGGTTAAATTCAATTTCTTTGCTTGCACTCTCAGTTTGCGGCTGAGGCGCTGTTGCTGTTTCAGCCGGTCCCAGGTCCTGGCTGATTTTCCAGCCAACAAATAATGATCCTACGATTAAAAATCCAATAATAATAGCAAGACTGTTTTTCATAATGATTTCCTCCTTATGTAGATTATTCAAATTGCTATCCAATTTCCCTATACCCATTCTAGTATATATAACACAACTATTTTTATATTAAATATGTAGAAATAGTGAAAACTATAAGAATAGGAAAAAGGAGCTGGATTTCTCCAGCTCCTACTTTTCCATTCCTAAATAATATAGAAACCACACGGCATGGTTCTGCTCATCATAAGCTGCACGCCTGAAAACTTCTTTTACGACCGGGTCTGCAGCTTCATCTGCTACTTCATGATAAAAATCAGTTGTTTTTTGTTCATCCTTAATAGATGCTTCGAGGCCTTCAAGATACGTGTCACCGCATTCTTCAGTCATTTGCAGCTCCGGCCGCTTCCCTGTCAGTGTTGTATAAATCTGAGTAAACTGACGCAAATGCTTTTTCTCATCATTCAGAATTTCATGGATTTGGTTCCGCTGATCCTCATTCGGCGCCATCTCTGCAAGCTTAGCGTAGCATTGTGTCGCACTGTATTCTCCATTTATAGCTTTCGTCAGGTCACTGACAAGCTTTTGGTTCTGTCTGTAATGGTCATAATATGGATACATGTCAATCCTCCCCAAATTCTTTGTATCAGTGTATGGAGAGGAGTGAAGGGTGTGCTTGCGTCCGTTTATTCTGGATTAAGCCCCTCATACTCAACAAAAATACCCTTTAAATACTTCTTTTCTTTTATCACTTTGATTCCAGATTCCCTCATATAGCGACCTGTATCACGATTTAAGTGGCAGCCATCACACAGCCGTTTCCACGCGGGTGTCAGGACATCCTGCAGGGCCGCAAGCGCTTTGGATTCCGTTCTGACATGCTCAAAAAGGACAATTTTCCCGCCTTTTTTACACACTCTTCGCACTTCCTGAAAAACCTTTTGCGGCTCACTTACGGAACAAAGAACAAGCGTGGCCACAACAGTATCAAACTCACCATCCTTGAATGGAAGTGTCTCTGCCATCCCCTGATGGAACTCGACTGGCAATCCTGCTTCCTTCGCTCTAAGAATTGCCTGACCAAGCATATGAGGAATGGGCTCCAGTGAAACAACATTTTCAACCTTTTCCCTGGAATAGTAAGGGAAATTTGCTCCTGTACCTGCACCAATTTCAAGGACATTTCCCTCTAAATCTGAAATTATTTTTTTCCTGACCCTCGCGATCCATTTCTTCTCAAGTGGTCCCATGAGTTTATCATAAGAAAAAGCAAATATTTTTCCCAAAATTAGTGCTCCTAACTATTACCGTTTTTATCATTATAATCAAAAAGGCCCTGGAAAAGCTAATGCTTAATCCAAGACCTTTCTATATGACTCCAAGGTTAACTATTGCCTCTATTGAGCTTTGGTTATGCACACCCAAGTACCTTAAGGCTTCAAAATCACCTTGATACAGTCGTCTTTTCGATCATTGAACATTTCATACCCTTTTGCCGCATCTTCGAGCGGAATTTTGTGAGTGATGATGTCAGTTGGATCGAATTCTCCGTTTGAGACCATATCAAATAGTTTTGGCATGTAATGAATAACTGGAGCCTGCCCCATTTTCATCGTAATATTGCGTTCAAAGAAACGGCCAAGCGGGAACATATTGTATCTTAAACCATAAACACCTGTAATTTGCACGGTTCCGAATTTCCTTACTGCTGTATGGGCGATTTCCAGCGCGGAAAGAGTTCCTCCCTGAAGCTTCAGTTTTTGTTCTACCTTTTCCACGACGGATTTCTTTCCATCCATTCCTACACAGTCAATTACGACATCCGCTCCGCCGTCAGTCAAGTTTTGCAGGAACTTTCCTGGATCATCTTCCTGTGTAAAATCAAAGATTTCAACATTGTTGTTTTTTTTGGCATGCATCAGCCTGTAGTCGAGGTGGTCGACAGCGATGACACGTTTCGCCCCTTTCATCCAGGCAAATTTCTGCGTCATCAATCCAATCGGTCCGCTGCCAAGCACAATAACAGTATCTCCTTTTTTTACACCAGCATGCTCTACACTCCACCATGCAGTCGGGATAACATCTGACAGGAACAGCAGCGACTCATCCTCCAGCTCACATGATTCAGGCACAACAAATGATGTGAAATCAGCATATGGCACCTTTAAGTATTCTGCCTGTCCACCAGGATGGTTACCGTATTGTTCGGTGTATCCGAAATACGCCCCCGTATCCTTGTATTCATTTGTGTTATCACATTGACTTTCCATCTGATTCTGGCAGTAAAAACACTCACCACATGAAACGTTGAAAGGAATGACCACACGATCTCCCTTTTTCAATTTTTTCACTCCAGGTCCCACTTCTTCGACGATCCCCATTGGCTCATGTCCGATGATATAGCCTGGACGGAGAGGCATATTGCCCTGATAAAGATGCAGGTCTGATCCGCAAATTGCCGTTGAGGTAATTTTCACAATCATATCTTGTTCATGTTCTATTTTTGGAGCTTCTACATTTTTTACTTGTACATCCTTTGAACCTTGATAAGTAACTGCTTTCATGATTCTCCACCCCATTCCTATTAACTACATTTTATTTTTCCCTGCAAGTAATCAGAGAAAACACTTATGGAAGAGTTTCCAATAATTAGCTTTGTACATAAATTACTCTTCAATAATGCAAGTTATAAAATGGAGGTGTAGAAAAATGGAACCTAAACAGCCCGGAAATAAAAAACTCCCTGATTTCAAGGAAATGACTGACCGAGTTATCGCCGAGCCTGCCAATGGGCCGCAGCTGGTGATCAAAACAAATCTGGATCCAAGTGATGCAACTGAGGAAAATCCTTATTTCAAAAATGATCAAATGACTGATTCCGAACAATTCAAAGAGTACTTTAAGGAGTAGACAATGGAAAAAACACAGGCTTATCTACGTGAAATCATATCCAATTACACAGAGACCTATCCGCTTAGCAAGAAAATCTATCATCGGTTAGAACAGGGCGATTACCCGTCTGAGGGTGAATTTGTCAAAGACCTGACTGCCGAAGAAATTGAGTTTTTGAACAAAATTCTGCCTGATGCCATTGAGTATGCAAAAAATGAACTGGACGATAAACGTGCTCAGCAATTGAATGAAGTATACGAATTACTCTATTGAACATCGGAGGGAATTTTCCCATTCCACTATAAAGAGAAACAAAAAAAACAGCAGATAATCTGCTGTTTTTTTACTATGATCCTTTTCACAAACTGTTTTGCTGTCTCTAAAAAAGTACAAATGATAATCTGCGTTAACTATTCACTGATGCTGCATGCTCTTCGACTGGCTCTTCACCCGTTTTGTCCCTGTGGTAAATCGCATTGATTTCTCCTCCAAGTACAAGGGCAAGCCCTGTCAGGAATAGCCAGAGCATCAAGACGATTACCCCGCCGATGCTTCCATAAGTGGCTGAATAGTTTCCGAAATTGCTAACGTAAAAAGAAAATCCCAATGAAATCAGCTGCCATACGATTGTTGCGAAAATAGCCCCTGGAATTACATGCTTGAATGGATAATGTTTATTTGGAGCTACTCGATATAAGCCAGCCAAAACTGCGGCCATAACGACAATTGCTACAACCCATCTTACAATGTTGAACACAATATCAAAAGGCTCTGGAATGTGGACGATTGATTCTACAGCATCCAAAATCACTTTACCGAATACCGGCAAAAGAAGCGCCACTACAAACGCCAGAATCAGACCGAATGTCAGCATTATCGAAACAAGCCTTGCTTTAATGAATGATCTCGTTTCCTTTACATCAAACGCAATATTCATTGCTTTTATAAACGCGTTCATGCCGCTCGATGCTGACCATAATGTTCCTATGATACCAAAAGTAAGCAGACCGCCGTTTCGTTCACTTACCAATTTGACAACATTATCTCTTAATAATTCGGCTGATTGCGAGGGTAATAATGTATTTACAACATTTATAGCTTTCTGGGGATCGATATTCAAGTAAGGAACAATTGCTATCATTAGAATCAGCAATGGGAACAGCGCCAGCATATAATAATACGCCTGTTGAGCAGCCAAACCCGTTGCCCGGTCTTTTTTCAATTCCCCCAGCAGGCTTTTACCATAGTGTTTAAGTTTCTCTTTCAATTAGGACTCACCTCTCATGGACATTTAATTATGCTTGTCTTTTCCCCGCCAAGAGAGTTTTTAATCATGACAGGAAATCCTGTATAATCACGCAAACAAAAAAGACCATCTCTGGTCTTTTTCATCGAATTACTTATCGTCCTCTACATATGGGTCATGTTCGTAAGCAGGAAGGTCGCCAAAGGATGTCATAATCCCCTCTTCATCCAGCTCATTTTCGTATTTCTCATGTTGTTTATTTGGGTAAACGGTGATTTCTGTGCCGGTGATATCGTTGCCTACAAAATTCTCGAAGTCCTCAACATAACCTACATTCTCTTCTGACTCAATATAGACGTCATTATAATGATTCTGTGGCGTCATAAAATCAGATGGAGTTTCTGAAGTTCCCCAGCTCGAAACCTCCTGCCAGGAATCTTCTGCGTCAAAAGCGACATTTTCATCCTTGTTGTCAAGATCAAATTTTCCGAAAGGCGGCATCAGCACCCCTTCTTCAATAGGCCGATTATGGGAAACCGTACGGTCAGGTGTATGTTCAATACAAAATGTCGTTTCGGGTACGGCTTGAAGTCGCTCATATGGAATCTCGCGCCCGCAAACCTCGCATTTTCCATAAGTTCCTTTCTCAATTGCCTGAATGGCTTTATCTATGCTTTGGAGTTGATATTCTACGTGGTCATTCAGTGCAATATCTTTCTCTCGCTCATATAACTCTGTTCCTTCATCCCCTGGATGGTTATCATAGCTTGAAAGCTCCCCTGTTGACTCATGCGCATGTCCACTTTTTAGATCAAAATGGTCATTTGCGTCAAGGTGGGAATTGAGATCTTTTTTATTTTTGAGAAGCTCTGCCTTGAATGCCGACAGCTGGCCTTTTGTTAGCATATCAGCTGCTCCTTTCTTAGTGCAGTTTTTATTAGCTTGCTGCAATCTGCCCCATTTAATAAAAGGTAATAAGTGTTATCTAGCCGCAAGTACCATTATTGCGGCACAAGTCATAGTATATATGACAACTTATTATCAGGAGTGATGCCTATGTCTTTATTTGTTAATGGATATGTTTCTCCACAGGTTTTTTGCAACACCGACGATCTCAAGGTACAGAGCAACCAGGAAAAATTCCACCTCAATTATTTACAAGAAATACTTAATGAGCAGCAAAAGCTTAATAAAGATTTGACAGGCAGCGTAACAAAATTCGATCAAACGTTGGAGCACAACCGACAAGAACAATTTTCACAATTTCAGGAAATGGTTTCGTTTCTCTCTAAACAGGAAAACCTTTCAGAAAGGGTCATGGAAAACATCTCTGAGCAGAAGGAATCCACAACAGAAATCGATGATAAACTGATTAAACTTGAAGAGATGCACGAACAATTTTCGAAGGCTCTTTTGAATCGAGAGCTGACAAGCGAGGCAATACTAAATCAGCTGGCCCATCAGCAATCAATGATACAGGACTTGAACCGCAAGCTTCTCCAATACGAAGATGTCACGAAAGCTCTGGTCATACAGGCTCAAAAACAGGAAGAACTGCAGGATATGCTGGCAAAACATGCCGATTTGCAGGGTATTTTTCATGAAACAGTCATGGAACGACTCGGAAAACAGGATGCCGTTGGTGAAACAATTAATGACCAGCTAGGCGAAATCAAAACTTCATTATCGACAAAAGCTAACGCGATCCTTGAAAAAGTTGAAGAACAATACTCCAGATTCACACAATTTTTCTTAAGTCTTATCATGCCCAATATCACTCAAAAGAAAATTATCAGAGGTAAAACGTTTAAGACAAAAGCAAAACAGGAAAAATAAAAAAAAGCGCAGCGCCTTGGTCAGCCCCGACGAGCGTTGCCCGCCATAAAGCGCCACGTCCTGTGGCTGGCGGGTCTAGCACGGAGGGTCGACCGAAGAAGTCGCTCTTTGACTTCATTGGCAGCACCGAAGCGACTCGAGGGGCTAGGCGCTGGAGCTAGACACTCATCTAAGTGGAAATATTTATACTTTCTTATCCAGTAAAAAAAGCATTGGCAAATTGCCAATGCTTTTCCAGACACCGTTTAGTCCAAAATTGTCACTTTCACTTGCTTTCTTCCCCATTGAAGGGCCCCGCTTTGAGTAGGGATAAAGACATCAATGCGGTTTCCTTTGATGGCTCCGCCAATATCTTCGGCAGTGGCATAGCCATAGCCTTCAACATATACCTTAGATCCAAGAGGAATAACTGTTGGATCAACAGCAATTACTTTTGCATTTGGATTAGCTTTCAGGTTCACACCTGTCTTTGTAATTCCAGAGCATCCTGTACAAGATGCTGTATAAGCCGTCGCTTCAACGGTAATCTGGTTTGTCGCTGCTGCTGGCTTTGCTGCAGCGGGTTGGGCTTTTACTTGGTTAGCAGGCGCTGCTGCTGGTGTTGCTACCGGAGTTGCAGCCGGTTGTGCAGAGTTTGTTTTTTCCACTTTCATTTCAACTGGCATATTTGTGTAAACTGCCAGACTCATCCCTGGATGAATAAGGTCAGATGATAATTTATTCCAATCTTTTAGATCATTTACTGTTACACCATAAGCTTTGGCAATACTCCAAAGTGTATCTCCTTTTCTTACTTGCGCATGCTTAATAGGAGATACTTCTAGTAAATCGTTCGGATGAATGACATCACCAGTTAAGTTATTCCATTTTTTTAGTGAATCTACTGTTACGCCGTATTCCTTTGAAATACCCCAAAGTGTATCCCCCTTATGTACGACGATTTCCTCTGCCTGTGCTTGTGTGCCGGCAGCTCCAGAAATTGCCGCTGCTGCAACCAAAGATAATAATGACTTTTTCATTTGTTTGCCTCCCATCGGCTAATTTTTATCACGTGAATTATCGTAACATAGAATTTCGGTACAAAAAGAACAAGCATATTTAAATTGGATTACGAGAATAACAGAAATATAACGAGAACATGTCATATATACTGAATATTCAGTTAAAATAAAACTTTCGTAGGAATAATTTCTAATTGATTTGAAAATTATTCTAGTATTTTCATGTCTACCCATAATTTTCTTGCACCCTCGAGTTTCACCTTTTAAAATTTTCGCTTTTCATGACATTAAACTTTAGTAGGTCAATCACGAGCAGGAAATGGATTGTTTTATTTCAACATGCAAAAAAGCTAAAATCCCTGAGCGGGATTTTAGCTTTTATACTTCCTATCCGATTGTTTCAATTTTCACGGCACAAGCCTTGAATTCGGCGGTACCGGAAATTGGGTCATATTCATTCAGTGTAAGTACATTGGTCGGAACCTCGGACCAGTGGAAACTCATGAACACGAGTCCAGGAACAACCTGAGCAGTTATTTTTGCTTTTACGTCAAGCGTGCCTCGTCGTGAACTCACCCTGACGAGATCTCCATCATTGATATGAAGGCGAAGTGCATCTTCTGGATGAATATCAAGGGTTTCCTCTGTCTGTTTAATTTTCACCCCTGCTGTGTAGTGTCGGGTTTGTGTATGAGTATTGTATGACTCATACCGTCTGCCGGTTGTCAGGGTAAAAGGATAATGTTCATCGGGCTGTTCCAAGGGTGGTGTGAATTCAACTGGTACAAAACTGGATCGTTTTTCATTTTCACTTTCAACATGGAACCTTTCGTGAAGGATTTTCGTGCCTGGATGAGTCTCATCAGGACACGGGTAGTGGATGCCATACTCTTTTTCAAGGCGTTCATATGATATGCCCCCATACATCTCCCAAGCAAGTTCCCTTACTTCATTCCAAATTTCTTCGCTTGATTGATAACCCATCGGGTAACCCATTTTCGCCGATAGTTCACACAATATCTCCCAGTCTTCTTTCACTCCAGGCTGGGCATTGACTGCAGTGCGTACACGCTGGACTCTCCTGTCTGTATTGGTGTAAGTCCCGTTAATTTCGCCCCATGACTTGGCTGGCAGCACTACATCTGCCATTTCGGCCGTTTCTGTCATGAAAATATCCTGGACGATGAGTAAATCGAGTTTTTCCAATAGGCTTCTGGTATGGTTCATATGAACGTCTGCGACTAGCGGA
The DNA here is from genome assembly GCF_018613295.1 of Bacillus sp. ISL-39. Classification (NCBI taxonomy): domain Bacteria; kingdom Bacillati; phylum Bacillota; class Bacilli; order Caryophanales; family Bacillaceae; genus Bacillus; species Bacillus sp. ISL-39. The sequence continues at coordinate 149,099 of NZ_JAGGQM010000022.1, read as the reverse complement.
TTTTCCCCTATACAATATAATGCTTTGATTTCACCTGTATCAATTTTATCGAAGGTCCTCGTCTGGGTGTCACCAACTCTTTTGCTGATTTCAATATTCCATAATTTCTCGAAACGTGCACGGTATTCGCCGTCCAATATGCTGACAGCACCTGTAAGCTGGTTCGGCAGGCATCCCATGTCCCCGGCTCCCTGGACATTATTCTGTCCTCTTAAAGGCATGATGCCTGAACCTTTTTTGCCAATCTGGCCAGTCAGCAGAGCAAGGTTAGCGATATCGAATACATTGTTCACTCCACAGTGATGTTCAGTAATACCGAGTGTGTATGCAATCATCCCCCTGCTGGCCTTTGCATACAGGTGAGCAACCTCAATGATATCTTCTGGCGCCAAACCGGTGATTTCTGCAGAATATTCTGGTGTATAGCGTTCGACCTTTGACAGCAATACATCAAAATCCTCAGTATGCCTGCCAATGAATCCTTGGTCATACAGCTTTTCTTTGATAATGATTCGAATTATCGCGTTGATCAGCGCAATATCTGTACCGACGTTAATTTGCAGATGTTTATGAGCGAACTTGACCATGTCGATTTTTCTTGGGTCAATGACAATTATTTTGAGACCGCCCTTGGCAGCTTTTTTTATTCTGTTTCCTATGATTGGATGTGCTTCCGTCGTGTTGGAACCCATAAGTAAAAGCACTTCTGCCTCATCGATATCTTCCAATGTATTTGTTGGGAAACCGCTTCCAAAAACAGTCGCCAGACCGGCGACACTAGGAGCATGTCAGGTTCTGTTACAGCCATCAATATTATTGCTTCCGATAGCAGTCCTCATGAACTTCTGGGTAACGTAGTTCGACTCATTGGTAGTCCGTGCGCAGGCAAACATCGATATGGATTCTGGACCAAAATCCGTCTTGATTCCAGTCAATCGGCCTGCTATGTAATTATACGCTTCCTCCCAGGTAGCCTTTACCAGCTCTCCTGCTTTCTTGATCATAGGTGTATTCAATCTTTTCGGAGCATGGACATATTGATAGGCAAAAGCACCTTTTATACATGTTTGTCCTTTATTTACAGGTGCGTCCTTATCTCCTCTGATTTTCACAATTCTATTATCTTCTACATCCAATATTAAACCGCAGCCTGTTCCACAATAACCACAGACCGTCTTTACATGGCTAATCGATGACATAGCTTCCCCTCCGGCATTCTATTTAATATTCCCCTTAGTTTCATAGTAGTCTAAATTATCGTTGCAATGTGAAAAAATCATCATATTTCTTGTCATATTTCTGACAATTCACCGACAAATTTAGCTAATCAGACAAGAAGTTGTTAATTAAAGGCTCTTTTCTCGAACTTTGTTGCTATTGACTGCAAAATAGGGTTGAATGACCAATTTTTCTTCGCTAAGTTGACTCTTTTATGAGAAGAGCATACAAATTTAATACCGACCAGCAAATGGCTTTATATTACGTTAAAATTGGCTTTAGGATTTTAACAATCTTTACGAAAACAGCTTAATTATAAAAAAATAAGGCAGGAGTTAACTCCTGCCTTATTTTCGTAATGAACGCTATGCAGTTTTTGCCGGGAGCATAATTTTGAAAGTTGTTCCTTTGTTTTGCTCGCTTTCGATATAAACCTTGCCATTGTGGCTTTCAATGATCTTGAAGCTGACCATCAAGCCGAGTCCATTTCCATTTTTCTTGGTGGTATAAAACGGCTCACCAATCTTCTTCAAAGTTTCTGGAGGAATTCCTACACCGGTATCTTTGATGGAAATGAGGACATTGTCATCCTGTATTTCAGTTCTTACTTTTAAATCTCCGCCTTCAGGCATTGCTTCGATTCCGTTCTTTATAAAATTCAGGAATACTTGCTTCAATCGGTTTTCATCACATTCGATCTGGATAATTTCCTCGGTAGCAGCAAAATCCAGTTTGACATTCCTTTTTCTTGCTTCGAATTTCAGCATAGAAACTACATTTTGGACAATCGGTATGATATTATGTTCCTCAAGCTCCACAGCCTTAGGTTTTGCAAGTACCATGAACTCTTCAACAATATTATTGACTCTGTCAATTTCGTCAAGGATGATTTCAATAAACTCCTGGCGTTGCGGGTCTGTTTCATCAAGCTGCAGGAATTCTGCATATCCTTTCATCGATGTCAGCGGATTTCTGATTTCATGGGCAACACCAGCCGCGAGCTGGCCAACAGCAGCAAGCTTATCCTGGCGGTGAAGCATTTCCTCAGATTTTTTCTTCTCTGTGATATCATTACGTATTGCAAGGTACTGATATGGCTTCCCATTCTCATTTAAAAAAGGAACAATGGTGGTAGCCACCCAGTAAAATGAACCATCTTTTGCCCTGTTTCGGATATCCCCTTTCCAAACCTGACCAGATCCAATGGTTTTCCACAGGTTTTTAAAGAACTCTTTGGAATGCAATCCGGAATTCAATATGCTGTGGTCATTACCAATCAATTCTCCCCTGGTGTATTTAGAGATCTCACAGAATTTATCATTCACACTTTTGATAATCCCCTTTTCGTCAGTAAAAGCAACAATAGAGGATTGGTCGAGGGCAAAATTGATATCACTGACCTCTTTCAGCGTTTCTTTTAGGCTCGCCTCTGCCTGCTTCCTTTGAGTTATATCTGAACGAATAGAGACATATTGATATGGCTTGCCTTTACTATTCAAGAATGGAACAATCGTGGTATCAACCCAATAATAAGAACCATCCTTCTTCTTATTCCGGATTTCACCCTTCCATACCTCACCGGAACCAATTATTTTCCACATATCCTTAAAAAATTTCTTCGCATGAAGTCCAGAATTCAAGATCGAGTGATTTTGACCTAATAGTTCTCCTTCACTGTAACCTGAAATCTCAATAAACTTTTCATTAACATAGGTGATATTACCTTTAGGGTCTGTAATGGCAACAATCGCCGATGAATTAAGAGCATCCGTAATATCTTTTAAGTTTGTATCAGAAACTGCCAGCCTTTTGCTGATCAACGCACTTGAACCGATTAGACCAGCAAGGATGAGCACAGAGATAAAAACAATTAAATAACTGATTAACGACTCTGGGATCCCGGTCTGTTCTACTACCCCGTCCCTCATATTAATTGAGGAAGCCCTTGTTAGGAGAAAATGACCTTCAACAATTGCAGCAGTAACGACAAGAGCGCTTAATGGTTTAATCCATCCATGATCTCCTTGAGTGAAGCTTTTCGAAAAGAAAAGCATCCAAAAGGAAAAATAGAATGATCCAAATACAAGAAGGAGGGCAATCAGTAAAATGGAAGGCTCATAACTGAAATCTAATTTCATTGAGTACATTCCCAGGATATGGACAACCAGGACTGCAAGCATCATGAACAAACTTCCTGCAATCAAATTGATCTTGTTTATTGTCTTGCCAGTCATTGTATAGAACGCCATTGCTGTGAAAGAAATAACCAGGATAATCGATAAGACTGTTATTGAAATACGGTAAGAGACCGTGCCATTGAGATTCAGAGCAAGCATTCCAAAGAAGTTCATAACCCAAATCCCTATACCAAGCGAAAATGTCCCGCCTAAAAACAGAAATCGTTTATTTCGATCGGAAGACTTGATCAGACTGAATAAATCGAGTGCTGTATAAGATGACATGACTGTCAATAAAATGGCTACTAGCAGCAGTATTGGATTGAAGGATAATTCCGGATTATCCATTTAGGCATCATTCCCCATTTAAAGTTTCATTTCGATTGTATGTTAAATCAGAAAAGAATAAAAGGATTTATTAAATAAAATGTAATAATTTTGTCACTTTTATCTGTTGACTCTTGAATTTTTTGGAAAAGCCTCTTCTGTGACTGCTCATGGCGCAGAATTCCAAATAAATATTTGATTTGCCTTTTATTAACCAATACCCCCATTTGATTATATGAACAAACACCTATTTTTTAGTTTTTTCAAAAAAAGGCTACACAATTTTTCAAATTATGTTTATACTGTACTATAACAGGTTAAGTAAAACATAAATTGTACTATAAAAGGAGGAGTTTTATATGATGAGTCCGGTTGAGTTTTTTCGTAAGTTACCAAAGAAGGTGTGCCCTGAATGTGGTGAGGGAATGCAGGAACAAGCAGAATCATATTTAATGGAATGCGACCGTTGTTTATCGAAAAAAGAGGAGTAATATGAAAAGGCACCTTCAAAGCTGAAAGGTGCCTTTTTATATAATCCAGAAAGGACTGCAAAGAAAAAAGAAGCTCATATCGAGCTTCTTCTTTAACATCTTAGGAGACCCAACCAGCATCAGCCCAAAACATTTTTGGAACTATTGAGTTGTATGATCCTCTTACTATAGCCGATGAGTGCTTGTTCCGCATTAAGGGTGTCTTTTAAAAAAGGTTTCCCTGTTTTATGACGTCCCTTTACAAACACATTTTTCGGTATAATCACCGAGAGACTCATTATTCGCTAGTGTGTTTGCGTCTTTTCTCCAATTAGGTCATGCATCCCTACTGACCACTCCATTTGAATGGCAGCTGCTATGAAGGAAATATTCTACTACGACTGTTTCACCTGAAACTTGTTGACTTCCTAATAAGCTGGCACCTTTCCAAGTAACTATTGATACTCTGTTGGTAAAAAGCTTCTTTCCAACGTACATTTACTATAGGCTGGACTCTTGCTTTTTCCCTTTTGAATTGAACCATCGGAAGGTCAAGAACTTTCTTTAGGTTAACTTCGTGAACAGGTCCTTTTCCCTTTAGCTGGTGATGCTGACTTTTTGAAGATCAGCTTCAAACACTTTAGGAATAACCACTTTTCGTTCACTACGGAACGAACACAATTGGTTGAGCCTCCTAAGATGTTAATCACTTTCTTTCTACACTTTTATTATACCACCATATCCAAATGTAAACCCTTTCATTTGTGACAGATTAGTGTCCTTTCCAATAATTATCACTCAATTAAATTCCCAGTATATCCTCACTCTCAATACAAAAACTACCCTTATCAGGGGGTGAGAAAATGGACATTCATAAAGATGATTTAAAAAGGGATAAAGATTTACTCAGCTCGACATATACTCCAAATCAACGGTATGTACCCGGCGGATCAGTTGACGAGCACAGAGATTTTGAAGCGGGAAATATCATTCTGACGGGCGATGAAATAAAACAGCAAAATGAAAATTTATAGCTTGCCTACTTTATTTAAACTATAGTCCCTGCAATATCAAGATTTTTACGGTTCATAAAACCCTCGGTTCTGGATAAAACCGAATTTTGAATAAGGTAAGCATAACCACTTATAAGACTCATCGAAAGGGGTATTCAATTGGATTTAATCGATCCGAAAAATTTGAAGTTTGGTGATGAAGTTTTCGTTATCTACCGTAACCCGCATGTACCATCTGTATCTAACATTAAAGCAGGTGAAATTGTCCAGCATCCTAAAGATCCTAACGCGTTCGCCCTGTTCCTGAATGATACCTTGCATGTAATTGAAGATGATGATGCACTCTTTGCTACTCAAGAGGCGGCCGAAAATGCATATTTTGATGCAATGGATCCGTATCATTCTTAGCCATCATCCTTTTTATATAAGGTTTTAACAGCTTTTCATACGGGTAAATTCAATTACGCAAGCCAATTCCAATTAGGAGGGATGAAGATGAGGGTTTTAACAGCATCTTCTAAGCTCGTCATTGGCTCTGCACTCGAAGGAGGATTTGTCTACCTAAAGAAAGGCACCCTTACCCCCAACAAAGTGATACGACGCGGAAAGCTTTAAATGAGCAAATCCTCTTTCCTCTAAAAGCACACCCACAAAGGGTGTGCTTTTTTGCAATTTTTAGAAATTTAAAGGGTTTTACCTTTCTTTACTCGAATTTAGTAAGCAATAAAAATGTTTGGGGTGACTGTATTGCTTCAATTAGAAATTGAACCTGCAATAAAACTCAATGAAACCCGCTTGCAGCCTTCCTACAGAATGGACCTCAGGAGTTTTTCCGAAAAGGAATACAATAAGTTCGTAAAAGTGAATACAGTTAATGATTGGAGCCAGCTTCGCTGGAAAGATGCAGGAAGGCCATACGAGGTAACATCCTTTGCGCAGGAAAAAAAGGAATGGGAGCAAGTCAATCAACAAAGTCTGCCCGCACACACCTCCTGGCAAATGTTCAACAAATCGTTTCACGAGTGGTTTGTTAAGGATGTTCCTGCAGAAATGGACAATTCGAAACAAAATTTCATGGAGAGCTTAAAGGGTTTCAAACTGAATGAAACAAAGTCTGCATTAGGTGAACTGATCAGAATCCACCTGTGGAACTACGCTCACCGGATTGAGGACGGCATCTGGGACCCAAGGGGCAAACGCGCATTGTTCGAAGGACTTGATTTAATAAAGCCAAGAATCCTCTTCCTGGGAGCCGCTGAAGGTTACGAAGCAATGCAGCTAAGTGCCATGTATCCAGGCGGTGACATTGTGTTTGTGGATTATGATCCTTTCTGCAAGGATACGAGGTTTAGGGATTTTCCTGACACTTATCCCTTTCTCGGAACAAATCCCTCAACAGGAGGCAATAAAGTCTATCATAAAAGTGATTTTGAGACTGAATACATTGTTGAAGACATTCGCAACCTTCCTTTTGGCCATGAATTTGATATCGTCCTCAGTGTAGGGTTGCTTGAGCACTTCCCGGATACATTAAAAAGCGAAGTCGTGGATTGGCATAAGAAGTTCCTGAAAACAGGTGGATATATTATCATGACCACGCCAAGAGCTCAGTTAAAATCCAAACTGTATTATGAAATCATGGCCGATGTCATGAACCACACTTACAGGGAACTGATGACCGTAGAGCAGATGGGGCTGTATTTATACGAGAATGGTTTGGATATCTTAAGACATGGTTATATAAAAGTCCATAACGGGATTATCGCACGTCCCAGATAAAAACAGGCCCTTTTCCAAAAGGGCCTGTACGATTTACAAATCTGATCTCTTGACCGGTTCTTCTTCGTTATTCGTCTGATTGCCAGTGCTAGAAGTATAGCCAACTCGATAGACAAAATCCTTCTTTTGTTTTAACGCATCCGGCATTTTGTATTGATCTCGATTGGATTGAAATTCACCTTTATTCGACACTTAGGACACCTCGTTTCCTGCTTACTGATAACCTCTGTTGTTCAGTTCATCTTCAGCTCCGGATGAGCGCTCAATTTTTCCGCCGACTTCCCCTTCTACATAACTGTCACTAGCCTGCTCATGTGTCATTGCAAGCCCTTGCGAAAGTTCGTCATTTTTATGATAATCCGATGTATCATACATCCGCCCTGCAAGCCCATTACTTTTACCTTTATTCTCTCTCATGAAAGTCCCTCCTTTCGTACTTAGATTATTTTTTGATATAAATCCTAAATCCATACTTCTGTTTTCAATACTTATAGAAACAAAAAACAAACCCTGCCCTTCTATAAGGAAGGACAGGGTTTCTGGAATACTCTATAACAAAATTTTCAGTTTGCAGCAACCTGTTTCGAATGATCTCTTTTTTCATCCTTTATTAACCAGACTGTCAGCAAAACTCCCATTAAAGTCAGTGCAGCAAAAAATAAGTACACCCCATAAATACTGAATTCTTCAAAAATGATGCCGCCGAAGAATGTGAAAAACCAGTTGCCTAATCCGTTGCCGACTGCCGAGTATATCGTTACTGCCGTTGCAGTAATATGCAGGGGAGTAATATCCCGAATATACTGCAAACCTGCAGGAATGAACAATCCAAGAGAAAAGCCCTGGATAATAGCTGAGGCGTAAACAAGAGATAAAGAAGGTTCTGTAAAATAGAAAATCCATCGAATTAATGAAACGATCGCTGCAATAAAAGCGACCTGAAGCAGCCCTAATTTACGAATCCAGCTTCCTGCAGCCCTCATAAATGGAATTTCAGATAACACTGCAATAAGAAAGGCGATACCAATCCCAGTATACGTGCCGCCACGGTCCTCCACAAACAGACTGAAGTAAAAGTTATTGGCCAAATTAGGACCGAAAATCATGAATGTGACTCCAAGGAAAATTAGAAACTTCTTCATCTGCATTAAATCCTTCATGCCTGCGAATAGCCCTATTGGCCGTCCTGAAGGTTCTTTGGGCATTTTCAATGAAAAAGATGCCGAGATCAATAATGTCAGGAAAAAAGCGTAAAATATCACTTGTGGATTCCACTCGGACAACCGGCCCATTACAAAAACCGCCAGTCCGAATCCCAGTGAACCAAATAATCGGACATTTCCATAATTGACTCCTGCTTTGCTAGTGTACTTCAAGGAAATACTGTCTGATAAAGGTATGATTGCACTCTGAAAAATCGCGAGGAGCGTTGCGATGATCAAGAACGAAATAAATCCATCGAAGAAAACATAACCCAAAGCGGCAACACCTGTTATCAAGGTAGTTAAAGTCAGGAGCATATTATGGGCATTTTTCATGTCAGCAAGCATTCCCCAAAACGGCTGGAAGAAAATCATAATGACTGGACCAATGGACAGGATGATCCCAATCTGATATCCATTTAAATTTTCAACTTCACTTAAGTAAACACTTAATAAAGGAAATAAACTGCCTATGCCAAAAAAAACAAAAAGATAAAAGCCTTGCAAAGTAAAGATATTGCGCTTAACGTGCATGTCCATTTGTATCCTCCGTACTGACGCGTTATTGAGTTATATTTTACCACTATTTTAATATAAGAATAGATCATTTTGTTTCATGCATTATAAAAGAATGAATAAAGCGTTTTCATTTCATCAACCTCATGTTAAAATAATGTTGCTATGTGATCAGACGTCTGCTCACTGTAAAAATTCATTAACCATCTTGCCAAAAGAGGCGGTGAAAACATGAAAGAAATCATCTTAAGCTTAGTTGCTGGTTTAGTAGTAGGTATCCTTTTTAAATTCCTGAAGCTTCCTCTTCCAGCACCTCCAGTTCTTGCAGGTGTACTTGGAATTGTAGGAGTTTATTTAGGCGGAGTTGTTGGAGAGTGGATTCTGAATTCCTTTAAAGGTTGATAGGCTGCTTAAGCATAGGCTCTTTCTGTAAACCTCACTTCAGGCACTTCAAATCACATATCCGTATAGGCCCCAAGCCAAGAGGAATAAGACTGCATGAATATGCTTAAATTGAACTGTCAATGCAGCGAAAAGCGAAAAGCGAAAACAAAAAATCCACGGACAGCTCCGCGGATTTTTTATTGTTTTTACATTCGCTTTAAGGCATTTTGTCGATATACTGTCCGGTCTGCAGTTTGGCTTTCCTCTTTCGCCGTCCCTTTCGCATTAAGGTATACATAGAGAGTGCCAACGAAAAAGCCTCCGCCTATTATATTTCCCAAGGTTACAGGCACGAGGTTGTACAAACTGCCGGCAATACTGATTGTTTCAGGATGCGGTACGAGAAGCGCAATCGAAAAGAGGACCATGTTTGCCACGCTGTGCTCGAATCCTGAGACAACAAAAGCAAAGACCAAAAGCATTATGACTCCGATTTTTGCTGCATCTCCTTTTATACTAAATGGAACCCATACAGCAAGGCAAACAAGCCAATTGCACAGGATAGCACGAAAGAACAATTGATAAGCCGGTGTATTCATTTTCATGCTTACAGTTTCCATCATATATTGTGTTTTTTCTGGTGATAAAAATATTCCCGACAGCATGACTAGAATGCCAAAGAAAAATGCTCCAATTAGATTTCCGGAATAACATGCTATCCAGTTTTCTATGGTATCCTTCCACGTCGTTACTTTTTTCAAAGAGCTGATTGTCATCATCATTGTGTTGCTTGTGAACAGTTCTCCACCGCCGTACAAAATCAGGACAAGTGCCAATCCGAAGAAGATCGAGCTGGCGATAGGTGTTGCTGCTGAATGTGCATCAAAAAAATATTCACCCAACCGGTAAGAGACCATGATGCCAAAGCCGATATACACACCAGCAAGCGCTGCACGCATGAGGTACTTACCCTTTGATTCACTGAGATACTCTTTCTTTTTTAATGCAGTGTTGATGGCTAGTTCCATTGGCTGTTCACTCATTGTTAAGACTCCTCTATTTGTGAATAAAGTCACATTTTTTACTGATAGATTAATCTTAAACCCGAAATCAGAGTTTGTTAATAGCTAACACCATGAACTGTTTATGTCCATTTTCGAAGCGTTTTCATTTGCATTATAGAGGGTTTCTTTGAAGAGCAGGCTTTTAACCCTATAAATGAATAGGGGAAACCCCTTAGGTGTTTGGCATAATCTATCCTTATACCAGAATTGTGCTAACGTTAAAAGAGCCCTTCTGTTAAAAAGGCCCTTTTAGCAGAGTCTATATATAAATTCCCCCGGTTGGATTCAAGTATCTTCACGTATAACACTTTCTTCGATATGTTTTTTATCCATTCTGTTCAACAGCTTCCGGTTCTCTTTGGACTCAAAAATAATATTGAAATCATAGTCTTCCGGATAAAGCTGAGACGCAGGCAAGTTCAGCTTTAGGCGTTTATGATTCACCTCGACTTTTCGCTCCCTGACCTGGACGAGGTAATTCCCCTGAATGTCTGGTCCACTATAAATAACGCCCAGTTCCCCAGTGTTTAATACATGAACACTATCACCCATTTCAAATTTTATCACTTGCTTCTTTGAAACCTTGGAAGACTTCTGTCTTTTATGTCTGTTTGCTGTGATTTGCTGCTCTCTTTCTATCAAGGCAGCAGGATCATCCACAAATAACGAAGTGTAATCATGCTCTGCTTTGTAGGTTATTTCATGAGCCCGTTCAAGCAGCTTGGGGTGAATGCCCAGTTTTAGCGCAATTGCAAAAGCCTGGCTTTCCCCACCCTTTCCGATCCGCAGACGATAAGTAGGCTTAAGTGTATCAAGATTAAATTCCATTGAACCATTCATGAAATCCTCATGATTGTCAGCGAAGTCTTTAATCTCGCTGTAATGCGTTGTCGCAAATATAGTCGCCCCCTTATTGTTCAGGCTCTCAAGGATGGCTGTAGCTAGTCCCATCCCTTCTCCCGGGTCAGTCCCTGAGCCCAGCTCATCAAGAAGGATAAGTGACTTGTCATTGGCGTCCTTCAAGATCTCTTTTATATTGACAATCCTGGAACTGAAGGTGCTCAGATTTTGCTCGATGCTTTGCCCATCTCCTATATCGACAAGCACTTTATGAAAAATTCCCGCAGTGCTCCCCCCGCTTACCGGCAGAAGCAGTCCGCTTTGTGCCATTAGTGAAAGCAGCCCCGCTGTCTTGATGGATACGGTTTTCCCGCCTGTATTCGGTCCGGTAATGACAAGAGCATGATAATCTGTTCCAATTTCAATATTCAATGGAACCGCTTTTTCACCAAGCAGCGGATGGCGCGCTTGATTGAATAAAATGACAGGGTCATCAATAATTGCAACTTTTTTTGCGTCAATAGACCTGCAATATTTTGCTTTTGCAAACAGGAAGTCATAGTGAACCATCGTCTCCATGGCCATCCGGATTTCTTTCTCTTTTCCCTCAGCCAGACCAGTCAAGGCAAACAGTACTTTCTCCACTTCAGCTTGCTCGTCTAAATAAAGCCACTCCATCTGGTCCTGGAATGAGCCAATTTCTTCTGGTTCGATAAAAAGAGTTGAGCCTGATGCCGATATATCAAGGACCGCTCCTCTTACCTTGCCGCGATATTCCTTCTTTACAGGAACAACATACCTTCCGTTTCTTTGGCTGATAACAGCTTCTTGAAGAAGTGGTTTTATTTTTGCAGATTTCAACAACTGGTTAAGCCTCTCTTTTAAACGTTCTCCCTGGATTCCTATTTGTTTCCGGACCCTCAATAGTTCCCTAGATGCGTAATCATCAATCTGGCCGTTCCGAATACACCTTTGTATCTCAGCAGCAAGTTCAGGCAGTTCTTCGATTCCCTGGACATATTGAGAAACTCTTGGAGCGGCAAACTCCTTATCCTTCATGAAACGGCGGATCTTATTGCAGGTTTCCAGGAAGGAAAGCAGCAGCGCCAGTTGCTCTGTCCGAAGCGGGATTCCTTTGTTAAATCCCTTAAGAACTGTTTCCATCCCTTCAAGACCGTGGATCGGAACACTGGTACTAATCCTGAGAATTTCAACTGCTTCATAAACTTCCTCCTGCCATGATGTGATCTGCTTCAGATTGGCGGAAGGCTGCATTTCCGTTACTTTTATTCGGCCTGATTCAGTTAAAGCAAATCCAGCGATTTCACCCTTTATTTTGTCGTAACCAAGAACTGTAAATGTTTGTTCGTTCAAGTTAGTTTCCTCCTTTAAAAATATAAAAAGCCGCTTTGGAACAAGTCCACAGCGGCTTCTAAAATGCCTCGCAGACACGGCTGCAGGCACTCCTTTCCAAAAGAAAAAGCTGTGTACAAAGACACAGCTTCTGCTTACGGATATCAAGCATGCTTTACTATGTTCATTGTTCTTAACATTCAATCCCGCGCATAGTTAAATAAACCCATTGCAGGCCTATTAAAAAATCCGGATTGACCGTATGAAATTAACGGTTTAGTTAAGAACGGCACCTAACATAAAACATACTCCCAAATATAAAAAAATTTTCTTCTACAATAGAATACTTCCATTTCATCAGGATAGTCAACCACATTTATCCAATTAAGTTATAAATATAGAAACAATAGGTCCAAAAAAGATTGTTCACATTTTCTCTATTGACCTATTGTTTATATTTCATTTTAAATTAGGTTTAAACAACGGACGGAAAAGGTGGAGATTGCGTGGCCAGCCAGGAAAATCAAAATAGCCTTACTTATGAGATGAGCGAATTAATAAAAGCATCCGAAAAAATCATTAAATTCAAGAAAGGAACTTTTTTATTCCGCGAGGGGCAGGAAGCAAAGGAGATGTATGTTATTCTGTCTGGCAAGGTACAAATCTCGAAAATGAACGCCGAAGGAAAAGAATTGTATTTAAGATTATGTAAAAAAAACGACATTGTAGGTGAGCTAACTCTCTTTACAGCAGGCCCAAGATACTTATTCAATGCACGAGTAGTTGAAGATGGTGAAGCAGCAGCTGTTAATATTGAAAATCTGGAACAAATATTATTCAATAACAGCCAGCTTGCGTACCAATTCCTTAAGTGGATGAATGACCATATTCGAAGAACCATCACTAAATTTCGCGATCTTGTCTTGAACGGCAAAAAAGGAGCGTTGTATTCTACATTGATCAGGCTAAGCAATAGTTATGGCACTAAACAGGAGGATGGCATCCACATTAATGTACCAATCACGAACCAGGATTTAGCTAACTACTGTGGAACCGCGCGGGAAAGCGTCAGCCGCATGCTCGGTGAACTGCGGGATGAAGGAATCATCTCGATACACAAGAAAAGAATTATCATCCATAACCTGAACTACTTAAAACAACAAATCGACTGTGAAAATTGTCCAATCGAGTATTGCAATATTGAATAAATGTGAAAAAGGAAACCAGAGGAGGTTTCCTTTTTCATATGCATCCTTACAAAAATACCGGGAGAATTATTGGCAGGAACAACGAAGTTATTATAGCGGCCATTCCCATTGCTGCACCTGAAACTGCGCCCTGCAGCTCTCCTTCCCTGGCGGCTTCTGCTGTTCCAATTCCGTGAGCAATGGTTCCGATGGCTAACCCTCTTGAAAAAGGGTCATCGATTTTCATGATGTTCATAAGAAACGGGCCAATCATCGCCCCAAGCATGCCTGTAATCATGACGAACGCAGCAACCAAAATTGAGTCTGCCCCGATGATCCTGGCAACCTCTGAAGCTACAGGTATTGTAATAGACTTGATTGTCAAAGAAACTAGGATCAAATCCGATAAGTTAAGCAAATAAGCTATGAACACAGCTGAGAGTATGGTCGAGACGATACCTGAAATCAGACCGGACAAAGCCGGAACTGCGTAAGCAGAAATGACTTTTCTTTGGCGATATAATGGTACTGCTAATGCCACAGTAGCAGGTCCCAGAAAATAGGTCATAATCTCACTTGCTGGTTCATAATCCTTATAAGATATGTTCAGCAACAGCAGCACGGTAATTACAATCGCTGTACTCAAAAATACCGGGGAAGTCAGCGGAGATGGATATTTGCCAGCAGCCTTCCTGGCGAGAAGGTATGCAAGCAATGTTATGAGAATACTAAAGATCGTGAGCAGAGTTCCCAGCTTTCTCCCCCCCTTTTCGCTTTACCAGGACATGTGAAGTGCCTCCCGCAAACACCATGCCTACAATAGCGCTCAAAACTAAAATAACCGCAAGTTGAATCCCATTTTCTGCGATAATTCCCCCGAGAGTCATCAAACCAACTGAAATCGGTACAAAAAAGAAAGATAGATGCCTGACGAGAAAATCCGCCGCGCCTTCAAACCATTCAAGCCGGACTACCCTCGTCCATAACAGCACGAAAAGAAGGATCATTCCTAAAACATTCCCTGGAATACGCAGTTCGAAAAACTCTACAATATAAAAACCAGTTTTATTAATCAGGATCAACCCTGCAATTTGCAATAGGTATTTTAAAATTTTATCAGCTTTCAAGTTTTATTCCCCTTTGTATTCCCATAGACATTGAAAATGTTTTTACATTTCATTATAAATCTCATTCATCACATTTCAAGAATATTCACTTATTTATTTTTGAAAGTGCCATATTAAACATAGTTCACACAATGTCCATATGATTTTCCTCATATTTTTTATATCTTTATAAGGGGGAGGATTGTGTTATGAAAAAAATCTATCTTATCAGTTCACTAATTGTATTAATAGGCATTACATCGGGAATTTCATTCTTTCTAATCAGGGATGCCAATGCACAGATTCCAGAGGACATCACGCTCGTAACCATGGATGAAGAACACTATACTTTTGGAGAAGAAACAGAGACCATCAAACTTGTGGAATTCATCTATACTCATTGTCCTGATATCTGCCCAACGACAACACAAAAAATGAACCTGCTGCGCAAAGACTTGAACGAAGAAGGAGTATATGGTAAGGAAGTTCAGTTTGTTACTGTTACAATTGACCCGTACCGGGATACCCCTGAAGTTTTAAGAAAATACATGGACAATTTCGGACTTAAAAATGATGGGAATTGGATTTTCTTGACAGGCGATCCAGCCGACATTTTAGAAGAGCAACAGAAAATCAAACAGGTTGCCGATACATTCCAGTTCCAGTATCGTGATCCAGGGAACGGGTTCTATGTCCATAGTACATTTACTTACCTGATTGATAAAAACAATAAATTCATAAAAAAATTCCCGATGGGGGAAGATTTCAATAAAGATGAAGTTTTCGAAGATATAATGGATGAGTTATAGCACACAAAAAAAGCGGTTGAATGCACCGCTTTTTTTGCTGTTCAATTTAGTTTAATTGTTTACTTTTCATTATATCTGTCTTAATACTTCTTGAAGGCCGAATCTGTATAATGATAAGCACGCCTATCTCTTAATGCGAATTCACTGTTGTGGGATGTTTCTCTGTTTTTTGCAGGGAAAAAAATTCTGATTTTGGCTTAGTGAAGCTGACTTTTATCCCTGATTCCTTTAGACGGTTAACAAAATCAACCAGCTGCTTTTTAGCCATTTTCAAAAACTCCTTTTACCATCTTTATCTAATATTATTTTACATGAAAAATATGAAATATGTGTGAAAATGAGCAAAAAAATTGACAATAGCTATAAAAAATAATCGCATATTTCCCAATAGACACTACGGATACATTTTGATAAATAAGAAACAAATTTTCTCATTAATTACTACACTCGCCTTTTCCCATTTTGTTCCCTATAAAAACACCATTAAACAAAAAAATGTTCCATTCATTCGCTCATAGCATTTAAACATGTTATAATCTTTGGGATATATATTAATGGAGGCTACTAAATAAATGATTACAGTTCAAAATGTTGGCTTGAGATATGGTGACCGCAAGCTCTTTGAAGATGTTAATATTAAATTCACACCGGGAAATTGCTATGGCCTGATTGGAGCCAATGGTGCAGGCAAATCGACTTTCCTTAAAATCTTATCAGGAGAAATTGAAGCGCAAACAGGAAATGTTTCAATGACACCTGGTGAGCGGATGGCAGTACTGAAACAAAACCACTTTGAGTACGAAGATGTGGAAGTGTTGAAAGTCGTCATTATGGGACATGCCCGTTTATATGAAGTCATGCAGGAAAAAGATGCAATTTACATGAAGGCAGACTTCACAGATGAAGACGGCATGAAGGCCGCCGAGCTTGAAGGTGAGTTTGCTGAGCTTAATGGCTGGGAAGCAGAATCCGAAGCAGCGATTCTTCTTAAAGGCCTTGGAATCGGCGAGGAGCTTCATGATAAAAAAATGGCTGATATCGGCGGCGGAGAAAAAGTAAAGGTCCTTCTTGCACAGGTACTATTCGGCAAGCCGGATGTTCTCCTTCTCGATGAACCTACCAACCACCTTGATATCGCTGCGATACAATGGCTGGAAGAATTCTTAATCAACTTCGAGAATACAGTTATCGTTGTGTCCCACGACCGTCACTTCTTGAATAAAGTATGTACCCATATTGCCGACCTTGACTTTGGCAAGATCCAGCTTTATGTCGGCAACTATGATTTCTGGTATGAATCAAGCCAGCTGGCTTTGAGAATGCAGTCCGATACTAATCGCAAGAAAGAGGAAAAAATCAAGGAATTACAGGCGTTCATTGCGCGATTCAGTGCAAACGCATCTAAATCCAAGCAGGCTACTTCCCGTAAAAAACTGCTTGATAAGATTTCTCTGGATGATATCAAACCATCATCCCGTAAATATCCATACGTTGGATTTACTCCCGACCGTGAAATCGGCAATGACTTATTAAGAGTTGACGGAATTACCAAGACGATTGACGGGGTAAAGGTTTTGGATAATATCAGCTTCATTATGAACAAAGATGACAAAATTGCGCTTGTTGGGAAAAACGAAATCGCGATTACGACATTGTTCAAAATCCTTACCGGTGAAATGGAGCCAGACAGCGGGACTTTTAAATGGGGTGTAACGACATCTCAGGCGTATTTCCCTAAAGACAACTCTGAGTTCTTTGAAGGCTGCGACCTGACCCTGGTTGACTGGCTCCGCCAGTTCTCACCAAAGGATGACAGCGAAAGCTTCCTTCGCGGATTCCTTGGACGTATGCTTTTCTCCGGTGAAGAAGTATTGAAAAAAGCAAGCGTACTTTCCGGTGGCGAAAAAGTCCGCTGCATGCTGTCAAAAATGATGCTATCTGGAGCAAACGTCCTTCTATTGGATGAGCCAACTAACCACCTGGATCTTGAATCCATCACTGCCTTGAATAATGGCATGATCAATTTTAAAGGTTCAATGATCTTTTCATCCCATGACCACCAGTTCGTTCAAACTGTGGCGAACAGGATCATGGAAATCACTCCTTTAGGGTTGATTGATAAGCAGATGACTTATGATGAATACCTTGAAGATGAAGAACTGCAAAAGCAAATTGCTGAAATGTACGCATAATATAAACCCTCGGGAATTTCCCGAGGGTTTCTCTGTTTTAAAGCTTGGACATTAACTTTCTTAATCTTTTTTCTGTTTCTTTCTTGAAGAAGCAGCGGTTCTGCTGCCTGTCTCACTCACCGTTGTCCCCTGCCCTTCAACCTGGGATGAATTCAACCCTATTGTCGATGGATCCTTTTTTCTTTTATTGCTCATAAATACCCCTCCACTTTACAAATAGTCTTCTTTAATATTGTCTTGCGAAAAGAATATTTTATACTGCTGGCGGACAACTTAGATTAGTGAGGAGGTGTTATTGATGGCAAGAGTAGGTGTAGAACAATCACTAACAAACATTTCTGAAGCCTTGCGTGAAAGAGGACATGATGTCGTCGAGTTACGCTCAGAAGCAGATGCTCAAGGCTGTGACTGCTGTGTTGTAACTGGAATAGACTCAAACGTCATGGGGATGCAGGATGTTTCAACACAAGGATCAGTCATTGAGGCAAACGGGCTTTCCGCAGATGAGGTTTGCAGGCAGATTGATCAAAAAACCGGACAGAATCAATAATACTTATGAAACTGCCGATCAGGCAGTTTTTTTTTGCCCCTATTTTCTTTTCCTACCCCTAATTCATGATATTTTCACCAACTTGTGATATTTTCTGTATGTAGGATGATTCTAATTTCGATATAATCAGTTATATCTATTGTATATGTTTAAAAAGGACTGTTTGAAAGGATGTCAGGATTGAGGAAATTACATATTGTTCTTCTCACAGCCCTCTTACTCTTCATTTCAGGATGTGCAGATGCCAGTAAACCAAGGAAAATTGAACTGACTATCTCTGCCGCAGCAAGCCTCCGGGAAGTCATGGAAGAAGCCGGGCAACTATATATGGAACAGAATCCAGGAATTAAAGTGGTCTACAATTTTGGCGGATCCGGTTCCTTGCAGCAGCAAATCTCCCAGGGTGCCCCGGTAGACTTGTTTATTTCCGCGGCTGAGGATAAATTCGATTATTTACTTTCCAAAAAGCTTATAGATCAACAACACAGCGTAAGACTGCTCAGAAACGAACTTGTAATGATCACACAGAAAGAAAACAAGGATATAGATTCAGCTGAATCGCTGACTAGCGTTAATATTGAAAGAATTGCCATGGGCACTACCGAATCTGTGCCTGCCGGCATGTATGCGAAACAAGCATTGCTATCGTTGCACTTATGGGAAAAACTTGAGCAAAAAGTTATTCCTGCTAAGGACGTTCGCCAGGTTCTTTCCTATGTTGAAACAGGAAATGTCGATGCTGGCTTTGTTTATAAAACAGATGCACTGATTTCCGATAAAATTAGGATTATCCCTTTGAATGAAAAAGCACTTCACGATCCTATTGTTTATCCAGTTGGTGTAGTTGCAAGGACTCAGCATCCTAATGAGTCCATCGACTTTTTCAATTTCCTAAATGGACAAGAAGCAATGAACATTTTTAAAAAATATGGCTTTAAAGCAGCATTGGATTGATTTTTATGAGCAGTGATTTCTGGAGTCCGATTAAACTTTCCCTTGAGGTTGCTTCGGTGTCGGTAGTATTCGTGTTCTTATTCGGCATATTTGCTGCAAAGTTTATGGCAAGGAGGCGTTTCATTGGCAAAACAGCTGTAGAGACGCTGTTGACATTGCCTTTAGTACTCCCTCCAACTGTAGTGGGATTTCTACTGATTGTCGTCTTTGGCATAAATAGTCCAATCGGAAGAATGATTGAACATGTTTTTGGCAGTCCCCTTATCTTCAGCTGGTGGGCAGCTGTTATTGCTGCTTCTGTCGTTGCGTTTCCATTGATGTATCAATCAGCCAAGACAGGCTTTCTGTCAATTGACCCTGGAGCGGAGGAAGCGGCAAGAGTAGATGGAGCAAATGAGTGGAAGGTTTTTTTATATGTTACTCTACCCCTATCAGCAAAAACATTGATCACGGGGCTCATTTTAAGCTTTGCCAGGGCCCTAGGGGAATTCGGAGCAACCCTTATGTTTGCCGGCAACTTGCCCGGCAAGACTCAGACCGCCCCAACAGCAATCTATGTAGCGCTTGAGTCAGGAAATATGCAGTCAGCCTGGCTATGGGTAATTGCCATGGTGGGAATATCATTCCTTATGCTCCTTTCGACTTCATTATTAAAACAATGAAAGAAGCATATCGATAATCTGGTTTAACGAAAAGATATACCCTCTGATTGGTGGTTTCCAATCCCTTCAAATTGTATAGAAAAAGCCATGGACCTTCCATGGCTTTCTTGCATTCTATTAGACTCTAAAGCAGTATATAAACTCTCCGTTTAGAAAAAAACAGGGTATATTATAAACTATTAACCTTTTAATCAAAAGTTACAACAAGGTTGATAGGTTCCCCGATTTTCTTTTTGTCCTTATCAGCCAGGTCGCCTGAGAGGATTTCCACTTTATCAAGGTTTTCAAGCTCCTCTACGATAAACCCGAGATTCCCTTGCTTCGTTTGTCCGGATAAAATCTCTCCATGTAGTTCTTCCAGGTAAAAATCGTCTTCCCACGTCTTGTGGATTCTATCATTGATATTCACCATTGCCACAGGCCCAAAATGATAGCTTTCATTGGAATGATTTTTTACTTCTACGCCAATTTTTATAAAATCAAACTCCTCATGATGTGTGTATGCATGGAAGAAATCGATCAGGCTGTAATCAGGAATAAAATGCATTAACTTAATATCTTTAATTTTATATTCAATTCCATTAAGATTGAATGTTTTATTGACTTCTTTTACCGCCTTAAGTGTTAATTCTCCCTTATCGTCAATCAAATAATCCCCTGCTTTTTTCAGTTCCCTGTCATCCGTAACTTGCGGATTCGGTACATATACTTCTGTCCTTTTCTTTATTGGTTTCTCTGCAATAGTTTCAACAGGATTCAACTCCTCATTTGAATCAGCCTGTGCGAATGAACAGCCTGTCAGCAGTGAAACAGCCAGCATTAACTGCAAATATTTTTTCATTTTGAAAACCCCTTTTCAGTAAATCACCCGCAGATCCAGGGTTCCGCGGGAGATTTTCAAATTCATTATTTTTTTTTGCCGTTTGCAAGGATATCAAAAATGTTTTTCGCATTGTCAGTATTGTCGATCTGTCCGTAGAAGCGCTCTTTCCCAGGACCAAATGCATATACAGGCACGTCTTCACCAGTGTGTCCGCCAGTTGTCCAGCCAGTGTGGGAACGTTTATCGAAAATCTGTTCAATAGCGTTGTCAATGTCTCTGGCTTTCTTTGTTGAAGTTGCGTCTTTTACGGTCTGAATTTCTTCCGCAGTCAACTCAGGCAGGCCAACAGATTTAAAGTCAATATATTTCTTTAATGTTTTTTCTGCATCAGCACCGTTAGCAATTTCTGCAGCCATGTAATCTGGTGTGCGTTTTGCAGCTTTGATTGGCGCTCCAAACCAGTTATAGATTCCATCAGCACCAATTGAATATCCGCCAGTTGAATGGTCAGCAGTCGCAACAACTAATGTGTGCTTGTCTTTCTTTGCAAATTCGATTGCTGCTATGTATGCTTTTTCGAAATCCTCCATTTCGCTCATGGCAGCCACAATATCGTTGTCATGTCCAGCCCAGTCGACCTGGCTGCCTTCTATCATCAGGAAGAAACCATCCTTATCCTTGTTCAGACGCTGTATTGCTGCTTTTGTCATATCTTCGAGGGATGGAGTTTCTTGATTGCGATCGATCATCTTATCCATTCCACCTGGTGCAAAAAGGCCAAGTACCTTTTCGTTTTTGTTATTTAGCAGGTCTTGCTTGTTCGTTACATAGCTATAGCCATCTTTCTGGAATTCCTCTGCAAGGTTTCTGTCATTACGAACAAAGTTACTTACTCCCCCGCCAAGCATTACATCGATTTTATGCTCGCCTTTAACCAATTCATCATAATAATCATCAGCAATAGCATTCATATTCTTGCGGCTTTCATCATGCGCTCCAAAAGAAGCTGGAGTGGCATGTGTAATTTCAGAAGTAGCTACAAGGCCAGTAGCTTTGCCATTTTCCTTGGCAGCTTCCAAAACTGTCTTTACTTCTGTTCCGTCATTGTCTACTGCGATTGCATTATTGTAAGTTTTGATCCCTGCTGACATCGCTGTTGCAGCTGAAGCAGAATCAGTTACGTTTTGTTCAGGGTCTTCCGGGTAAGTCATCTGGCTGCCTACAAGGTATTTGTCAAATTCTGTCTTTTCAGCTTCAGCAGTTTCAGGGTTGTCCTTCAAATAACGGTAAGCCGATGTATAGGAAACCCCCATTCCATCACCAATTAAGAAAATAACATTCTTGATTTCAGCAGAGTTTTCCTTTGCTTCATTTTTTGCTTTAGCGTCAAACGTTCCTGCTAAACTGCCGAACGCTACTGTTGATAGGACAGCGATCGGGAGTATCTTCTTTTTAAAGTTTGCTTTAATCATTTCAAGACCTCCAGAAAATTTATATACTACGCCTCTTAATATAATGGGAATCTATTAATCTCATATTAATAGAATGTAAAAAAACATTGAATTTTCGTTAATGTCATTTCACTTTTTCGAAAAAACAAAAAAGCAGGCGATATCTCACCTGCTTCGAAATCTTCTGCTCTTTTTTTGTTTCCGATTGACCATCCACACTCCCGCTGCCGCCACTAACACTACAGCTCCTATTAAAGTATTGATGGAAAGCAGGCCGCTTTGTTTCGGCTCTGGTGCGGCCTCCTTTTTCACTTCAGGTTTTTTTCCAATCAGGGGTTTAAGTTCGATAGATTGGATTATTTCCCCATCCTTATTATGAATCTTTAAAATTCCGTCTTTGTCCACGACTCTCTTGCCATTTTCAATCGGTTCAGTAAAAAGGAGGTTTTCACTTGCTTTGAACTTCAGATTTCCGCTTGCGAAGGTTTCCCCTTTTTTGATTTGTGAGGACTTAAAAGCAGCGAAACCATAGTCGAATAGCTTGGCAGTATCCTCATAAATTTTCCGTTTGTATTCTGATTTCAGCAGGATGGCCGTCAATTTCAACTGGCCGTTATCAGCTGTGGTGGCAAGCGTTTGTTTGGATTGGTCTACAAAGCCCGTCTTTCCCCCTGTTATTCCATCATATGGTATTTCACCTTTTAGCATACGATGGTGAGAGTGAATGGTCGTATCCCATGACTCTCCATCCCAATCTACTTGCTTAGTGCCAAAAATCTCCCGGAAATCCGGATTGTTCATCGCATAGTTTAAGATCAAGCCAAGGTCCCTGGCTGTTGTATAATGATTTTCATTGAACAAACCATGCGGGTTGACAAAATGAGTATCCTCTACGCCAATATTTGCCTCCAGGAACTGATTGATCTTTTTTGAATAGCTCTCCATCGAACCATCCAAATGGATGGCAATTGCCAGTGCAGCATCATTTCCTGAATTAATAAGCATACCCTGGATCAGCTGTCTCAATGAAACCTGTTCTCCCGGGTTGAGATAAACCCTTGTTCCATCGATATTCTCTATTTCCTCACTTACTATGACTAGCTCATTAAGGTCAGCTGTTTCAATTGCATAGATGGCTGTAGCAATCTTCGTCAAGCTCGCAGGATACATCTTTGTTTCTTCATTTTTTCCGAATAATAACGCACCCGTCTGCGTATCCATCAAAACGGCGGCTTCAGAAGTTAAAACAGGATTATCTGCCTCTGCCTTAACGAATCCGGCGGAAAGATACACGCTAAACAATAACAACATAAATAGGGCCAAAAACTTCCTCATCATACCACTTCCAGTATCCTAATCTCTCCCTTATTTTAGCAGAATTCTGTCGAAAGATGTTTAGTGTTATAATTTTTTAATTAAACTGGAATAATCTGAAAAGATTGTAAACATAAAAAAACTCCGGGTCTGCTCCTATGAACCAATGAAGCTTACTGGCGCAGGGGAAATGAAGATTTTTAAGAATTACGTCCCTAAACCATTAAAACAGGTCACCATAAAAAGTCATCGGTGACCTAAATGTAACTATAATTCATTACCACTGACTGAGGTTTTGAGACCCTCTCCCCCTCAACTCCTTCCGTTGAAAACGATATTTTCCAGATAGGAAATATATACATCATCCCTGGCAAGAGCGGCTCCATACTCCCTTTTTACAAACCGTTCAGCTAATTCAAAACCGTCAAAGGGCCCATGCCGTTCCTTGCTCTCCTGTTGAACGAAATAATGGGTACCATCCGTATAAATCAGATATAAGTCCCTGTCTCGATTCTCATACAGACATCCATTTTTGGAGTCCTTTAAATTATAAGTATTTCTAAAGGCGTCCGGCTTGATTGGATCCAGCGGAAAAGCCTGTTCAATATAGCGGTTATAAGCTTCTTTGTTCATGGAGCATCCAGATGCTTTAGCGTGTCCGCCCCCGCCAAATTCGCCTGCTACGGCAGAGACATCCACATCATCATGTATTGTCCGGAAGCTTATTTTCTTTCCTCCTAAATTCATAATCGCTATATAATCAAGATGTGGATATTCCTTGCCGAGCTCGTTCCCCAATTCCGAATGATAGGATTCCGCGTGAACGACGCCTCCATATAGTCCATCTGTTTCAATCTGGATAATTTCCCGTTTTTTCCTCCTGATGTATCGCTCGATTTTACCTTCTTCCATCTCAAGCAGTTTTGTTTCAAAATCATCATAATCAAAACGATCTCCAGATGTCAGACGAGGTACCATCCGGTCTTCAAATTCTTCTATCGAAACCATAAAAAACAGGTCGTTCAAATTCTTTGCCTTGTAATTCTTAAGGATATCCCAGTCCCAGGTATCGTATTGCCTGACAAGCTCAACAAACTCGTCGAGAGATCCATTTTTAACCAGATGATTTTCCTGGACTAAATAGTCATATACGAGTGATGCTGCACTAGTCAGCGTCCCGGATTCATCCTCCACTTTTACCCTGCCCCAGCTGTATTCATTGAAATGCATGGCAGTTTTGTGGTGGTCAATCAACTTCGCCTTTCCACCTTCATTAACAAACTGATTGATTTTTTTAGTGTTTTCATGGTTAACAGATAAATCGGTTATGTAAAGGTGGTCCTCCTTTTTCATGCGCTCATTCATTCTGTCAAAATATTTCTCCACCTGGAAGTTAAGTCCAGAGACAGAATTATAACGGACATCGGCCTTTTCACCAAACGCAAGCCTGAATAAAATCCCGCAGGCCACTCCATCTAAGTCATTATGCGTAAATAAACGGTACATACTTTCCTCCTTGGTTCGTATCTAATCTATAGTTTGTTGTTGTCCAGTTAATCTATACAAGAGAAATTCAAAAAAAATTAGACAAGTTCAGCTAGGGGACGAGCATAGATATTTAAAGAGGATCTTAAGGAGGTGAAAACATGCATTTCTTTGTGTTTAAAAGAAGAACATTATATTTTTTGGGACTAATCGTATTTATTGCCATCGTCGGTACTCTATGGTTGAGCCTAAAGCCTGATGCCACTCCGGCAATTGGCGGACAGAATGAACAAATCCGCGAAATCCATATGGTGACCGGCGAGTTCAAGTCTACTACAGATGATGGCAAGGAAATTGAAGCATACCGATGGGACCCAGGAACAATCTTTTTGGAAAAAGGAGAAAAGGTTCATTTGAAGATACTGGGGGTCAACGGAAAGGAACATCCTTTCATCATTGAAGGAACCGATATTAAAGGTGTGGTAAAGAAGGGGGAAGAAACAGTTGTCCCTTTACAATTTGAAAAAGAAGGGACATACAGGCTGATTTGTCTGACTCATCCTTCAGCTGAGCATAACGGACCTATGATCGCCTATATCGTCGTCGATTAAGCCAAACGGTGAAACAGGATATTGCATCCTGTTTTTTCTTTTGGTTCCATTTCTGAAATTGACACAAAACATCCATAACACTATAAACACGGTACTAAATTTCCTGATAGAATTATAATAAAGAAATTCATATATAACAGCGCCAGAAAACCTCCGCACAATTATAGAACAGTTTTTAAATTCAGATCCATATTCAAGAGTGAAACACATATTAATATTGTATTGTTCATAATTTCACAAATATGTCACACTCAATCTGTTATATCCGTAGTATGATAAAAGTGTGGTAACTGTTATATAAACATCTACTTTAGAGGTGAATTAAAATGGAACAATGGAAAGGCTTTAAAAATGGTGCTTGGCAGGAAGATATCAATGTTAGGGACTTTATTCTAAAAAACTTCTCTGAATATACCGGTGATTTCAGTTTCCTTGAAGGTGCAACAGATGAAACGCTTCAATTATGGCAGCAGGTAATGGAATTGACAAAGCAGGAACGTGACAACGGCGGTGTTTTTGATATGGATACGAAAGTCGTATCCACTATTACATCCCATGGGCCGGGCTATCTTGACCAGACCAAAGAAAAAGTCGTAGGCTTCCAGACTGATCAGCCATTTAAACGTTCTATGCAGCCTTTTGGCGGCATTCGTATGGCGAAAGCAGCATGCGAGGCATATGGTTATGAATTGGATAAAGAAGTAGAAAAAATCTTTACTGACTTCCGTAAAACTCATAACCAGGGTGTATTCGATGTTTATACAAAAGAAATGCTCCAGGCTCGTAAAGCCGGAATCATCACTGGCCTGCCGGATGCTTATGGACGCGGCCGCATCATTGGCGACTACCGCCGTGTAGCTCTTTATGGTGTAGACTTCCTGATGGAGCAAAAGAAGAAAGATCATGGAATGACCAGCAGTGTCATGACAGAGGACACAATGCGCCTAAGGGAAGAAATTTCTGAGCAATACCGTTCATTGAATGAATTGAAGCAGCTTGCCATGAGCTATGGCTATGATATTTCCAAGCCAGCATCCAATGCAGTTGAAGCCTTCCAGTGGGTCTACTTCGCATACCTTGCTGCAATCAAAGAACAGAATGGTGCAGCAATGAGCCTTGGCCGTGTCGCAACTTTCCTTGATATCTATATTGAAAGAGACTTGCAAAATGGAACACTTACTGAAAAAGAAGCACAGGAGATTGTCGATCATTTCGTCATGAAGCTTCGCCTCGTGAAATTTGCGCGTACTCCTGACTATAACGAGTTATTCAGTGGTGACCCAACCTGGGTAACTGAATCAATCGGCGGTATGGCACATAATGGGCAATCGCTTGTAACGAAGAACTCTTTCCGCTTCCTTCATACACTTGATAATCTCGGACCGGCTCCAGAGCCAAACCTGACAGTGTTATGGTCACCTGCGCTGCCTGAGAACTTCAAAAAGTATTGTGCAGAGATGTCAATCAAAACGAGCTCTATCCAATATGAAAATGACGATTTGATGCGCTGCGAATACGGTGATGACTACGGAATTGCATGCTGCGTATCAGCAATGGAAATCGGCAAGCAAATGCAGTTCTTCGGAGCACGCGCCAACCTGGCGAAAGCGTTGCTTTACGCAATCAATGGCGGAGTCGATGAAAAACTCAAGGTGCAGATAGCTCCAGGTTTTAGCCCGATTACTTCCGATGTGCTTGACTATAAAGAAGTGATGGCCAAATTCGACAATGTGATGGAATGGCTTGCCGGCCTATACATCAATACATTGAATGTCATTCACTATATGCATGATAAGTACAGCTACGAAAGAATCGAAATGGCGCTGCATGATACAGAAGTCCTTCGCACAATGGCAACTGGAATTGCAGGCTTAAGTGTAGTAGCGGATTCATTAAGTGCAATCAAGCATGCAAAGGTCAAAGTAATCCGTGACGAAAACGGCATTGCCGTAGATTTTGAAACAGAAGGCGACTTCCCTAAATACGGAAACAACGATGATCGTGTTGACAGCATCGCAGTTGAACTTGTGAAAAACTTCATGACTAAGCTGCGCAAACACCCGACATATCGCAACTCTGTCCATACAATGTCAATCTTAACCATTACTTCAAATGTCGTATATGGAAAAAAGACAGGTAATACACCGGATGGAAGACGCGCTGGCGAACCATTCGCTCCAGGTGCTAACCCAATGCATGGACGCGACACTAAAGGAACTCTCGCTTCCCTGTCATCTGTAGCAAAGCTTCCATACAGCTATGCACTTGACGGGATTTCAAACACATTCTCCATCGTGCCAAAAGCACTTGGAAAAGATGAAGACAGCCGTACAAATAACCTTGTTTCCATCCTTGATGGCTATGCGATCAAAGACGGCCACCACTTAAACGTCAACGTGTTTAACCGTGAAACTCTATTAAATGCTATGGAGCATCCTGAAGAATATCCGCAGCTGACAATCCGTGTATCTGGATATGCAGTCAACTTCATCAAGCTTACACGTGAGCAGCAGATGGATGTCATTAACCGTACTTTCCATGAAACAATGTAAATAATTCAAGTGTACCGAAACAGGAGTTGCCCCTCTCCCATGGCGGGAACTCCTGTTTTAATGAAAGGAGAAATCATCATGATCGGAAACATCCATTCTATTGAAACCTTTGGAACCGTAGACGGACCTGGGATTCGCTATGTCATCTTTACACAGGGGTGCCTGCTGCGGTGCCAATTTTGCCATAATGCAGACACCTGGGAGATCGGCACGGGCAAACAGATGTCTGTTTCCGAAATTGTTGATGATTTGAAAGCCTATCTGCCTTTTATTGAAGCTTCTGGCGGCGGCATCACAGTAAGCGGCGGTGAACCGCTTTTACAGATTCCTTTTATTACTGAGCTTTTCAAGGAGTGCAAAAAACTCGGAGTGCACACCACTATTGATTCTTCAGGAGGATGTTATTCAACTGCTCCCCTTTTTCAGCAGCAGCTGACAGAGCTTTTAAATTACACTGACCTGATTCTATTAGATTTAAAACATATCAATAGGAAAAAACATATTAAACTGACAGGAATGGCCAATGATCACATTTTGGATTTCGCCCGTTTTTTATCTGACCATGAAGTTCCAATTTGGGTTCGCCATGTACTGGTCCCTGGAGTCACAAATGAAATTGAGGACCTTACCAAATTAGGTGAGTTTATCGGCACACTGGAAAACGTAAAAAAGCTTGAGGTATTGCCGTATCATAAGCTTGGCGTTTATAAATGGGAAGCATTAGGGCTTGAGTATCCCCTTAAAGATGTCGAACCTCCGTCCGACGATGAAGTGGAAAATGCCTATAAGCTATTGACAGCCCATATTGCAGTGAATTAACAGCAGGATTCATTCCTGCTGTTTTTTCCTGCATACTATTTTGATAATTTTCTAGTATCATAGTGGTAATAGTTTTTGTGGAGGTTCTTTATGTATCAACTATTTACAGAGATCAGCAATTTTTTGAGCGGACCATTTTTCACCCTTGTGAACCAGACTGAACAAATCCCCTTATTGGCAAGCTTCCTCTTAGGACTTGTCGGGGCTCTTGCTCCTTGCCAGCTGACAGGAAATCTCGGTGCAATCACCTATTATGGCAACCGGAGTCTGCAGACAAAAAACCAGTGGATCGAAATTGCCTTTTTCATCTTTGGCAAAATACTCGTTTTCACACTTCTCGGACTTGCAGTCTGGATAGTAGGCCAGAGCTTCCAGCAGGCCTTGCCAGGCTTCTTTTCCTGGTTCCGTAAACTTATGGGCCCCCTATTCATCCTGATCGGTCTGTCACTTATCGGGCTCTTCACATTTAATTGGATCAATCGTTTCACTTCAATTTTGCCACAATGGACTGGCAGCGGAAAAACAGGATCTTTTTTAATGGGGGTAAGCTTTTCAATCGCATTCTGTCCTACGATGTTTTCCTTATTCTTCTTTACACTTATGCCGATTGTCCTGAGTACCTCATACGGAGCAGTCCTTCCGTCTGTTTTTGCCATTGGCACATCCATCCCGCTGATTATCTTTGCAGTTATAATTTCATATATCGGCCTGAATGGGTCATTATTGAAAAAAGGTCGCAAGCTGGGGTCATTTGTACAGAAAATAGCAGGATACATTTTAATTATTGTTGGAATTTTTGATACAGTCACATACTGGGGGGTGTAAATTTGTTTCTCTGAAAAGCTGTCACAATAACGCGCTTTTCTTGACAGCTTTGCCTTCGTATCCCTGATAAGCTGTCAATATACAAGCAGTTTCATAATAAGCCATGTCGTAGCTTTGTTGTTTGCTTAACTATTGTATATGACTGAGCGATTTCCTGTTCAGGAAAAGCAAACTAACTATGAAATGAAGATAACAATATCTTTTTCATAACTAAATAGCCATGAACCTTGAGTCCATGGCTATTCGACTTAGGCTATATTCATATTTTCCTTGTATCCCGGCTCACAGTTGATGCAAACCGCTTCGTCGTAATCATCGGTGTTTACGTCCTCTGGGTTATACTCGATCCCACAAAGTGAACACTCTACCATTTTTTCCTCGTCATATTCCGCCACTTCTGGGATAGGATCGTTGACCTTCAGCTCTCCTGCCCAAACCCCGCTGATCGCAGACATTTCATTTTCAATGTATTCATTCGCTGCTTCTTCTGTTTCCCATATACCATGGTCCCACAGCATTTCGTCAGCGTCACCTGAATTGATCATTAATCCGTATACTACTTTTTTCAAGATTTCCACCCCTTTTCGGATTGGGAAGTTTGTTTTATATACATAGCCATTATTCTATTTTTTGAAACCCCCACTATTTGGGAATTGAAACTTTTTCAATTTAATTCCGTATATATTGTAGAGTTGCTCGCAGTCGATTTTTCAAATATAATTGATCAATGCATGAAAAGAGGTGATGACATGCTTTTGGAACTTTATGCTCAGTCCGTCGATGCAACAGCTGTTTATACTGCTTATTTAACTTTGCTCATCAGCATGTCGATGTCCGCCTTCTGGATTTTGCGTGACGCCCCCATTATCCGGTCGTGTTTATTGCGGCTCAGGCTAAAGCCATCGGTTTCTCAAACAGCTTTTAAAAATAAAGCTGAGCTTGGAATGAGGTTTCACCTTCAACTCCTTAAACGAATAAAAATAAAAATCGATCCTGGTGATGAAGACAGCCATTTTTCTCCTTTAGTTAATTACTAAGCTATATTTTAGGAGGAGAAAAATGAAGAAGCTTTTCACCATGATTATTATTCTATTTATACCAGGATTATTAACTGGATGCCAGGCATTGACAAACGAGGGATCCTTCTTCCAGACAACATTCATTGATCCCTTTACCTGGCTCATCAAGCTGTTCGCCGGCCTTACAGGCGATAGCTATGGCCTGGCGATTATTTTGATCACAATGCTCATCAGGCTTGTGTTAATGCCTTTGATGTTAAAACAATATAAGAACCAGCAGAATATGAAAGAGAAGATGGAATTACTCAAGCCTGAAATGGATGAGATCCAGAAGCAGCTCAAAGGAACAAAAGATGCAGCTGAGCAAAGGAAATTGCAGCAGGAAATGATGGGGCTCTATCAGAAGCATGGGGTCAACCCCCTTTCTGCAGGCTGCCTGCCGATGCTTGTACAAATGCCGATTTTGATGGGCCTTTACTATGCGATTAGCGGCTCTGCCGACATTGCCAGCCACACCTTCCTCTGGTTCAACCTGGGACATCCTGATATATGGATCACTGCTGCTGCCGGCCTGATTTACTATCTGCAGTTTAAAGTTTCAATGTCTAACGTAACAGCGGAACAGAAAAAGCAAATGAAACTGATGGGACTGCTGTCACCAGTGATGATTGTCATATTTTCATTGAATGCCCCCTCAGCCCTTCCGCTTTACTGGACTGTTGGCGGGATTTTCTTGATTGCACAGACATTACTGGCAAAAAGGGTCTATGTACAAAAAAAAGGTCAAATCAAAGTTGAAAACCAAGCTTAACCTGGGAGTTTGCTTCCCAGGTTTTTTAATGAAAGTTTATAATAACTGCGAGAATCAGGAGCAGCGCTTATCGGAGCTAACCAAAACGCATGGCATTTCCAAGTGGAATATTATGGTTGACATCGAACTTTTCATCAAGTTATACTGTGAATTAATGATATTCGAAGGGAATGGTAAAGAGCCGATGAAATACTAATCTTATTTTCTGCCCGATTTTTCTAATATGGAAAAAACGTGTTGCCCGGAAATAGGATTAGTCTGCCCTTTTAGCCATTCCAAGTCGATTTATAGCCTTTCAACGAAAGCATGTTGCCATTAGGCAATATAATGCTTGTTTGGTGGCGTTTTGAATCTATTGTGAGTGCATTGCAGAACCTTCCGGGAAATCACCTGGGAGGTTTTTTTGATGGATAAAATACTCGCCTTCATTCAATAGTCATTAAACGAAAGGTGGAAATTTTTATGACGATCATGAAAATAAGAGGTATTCAGAAGAGCTTTAATGAAAAGCAAATATTAATAAATGCGGAAATTGATTTAAAACAAGACAGCCGTATTGGACTGGTCGGCAATAATGGCGCCGGTAAGACTACATTGGCGAATATTATGTCAGGAGGTCTTTTACCTGATAAAGGTTTCATCGATACTTTTAACAGAACCTTAAACATCGGATATCTAAAACAATCAACGGAATATTCCATTCATGAACTTGAGAATATTGATTCTCTGACGGGTAATGATCTATTTCAGATTTCAAGACAGTTAGGGCTTAACAAGGATATTGATTGGGCTAATCCTGATTGGAGTAAGTTAAGCGGCGGCGAAAAGTTGAAAATTTCACTTTCAAGTGTATGGGCAAGCAGGCCGGAACTTCTCATACTCGATGAGCCCACAAACCACTTGGACTTGCAGGGTGTAGAGTGGCTGATAGACGAATTGAAAACTTTTAAAGGCGCCGTGATCATTATTTCCCATGATCGATATTTCCTTGACCGGACCGTGACAGAAATTATTGAAATCGAGGATGGTACAACAAAGTTATTTAAAGGCAACTACACTTCTTACCGCAAGGAAAAAGAAAGACTGTATGAAATTCAGCTTCACCATTATGAAATACAGCAAAAACATAAACAACAAATCGAACAGCAAATGGCTAATCTTAAAAACTGGTCGGAAAAAGCCCATCGTGATTCGACGAAACAGGGTTCTGCCTCTGAAAGAAGACAAATTGGATTCAAGGAATACCATCGTATGAAAGCAAAGAAGATGGATAATCAAGTAAAGTCGAAGATGAAACGACTGACTCAGGAACTTGAAAAGAATGAAATTAAGCAACCTAAGGAAGAAGCTACCGTCCGTTTCGAGTTTCAGAAAAGCCGCAAGAAAGGGAAACGCATCTTAGAAGCCAGCGAGCTCTCAAAATCCTTCGGCAGCCGCTGTTTATTTGATAAGAGCCATTTTTATATGAACCACGGAGAAAGAATGGCCCTGTTGGGTAAAAACGGCAGCGGAAAAACAACCCTTGTCAAGATACTGCTTGGTGAAGAAACAGCTTCATCTGGTGAGGTTTGGGTCAGCGAAACCATAAGGATCGGTTATCTCAGCCAGGATGTATCAGACCTCCCTCCCGATAAAACGGCACTGGAGTATACTGGACTTACAGATAGAGAATCGATCGGCAGAGTGAGGACGATTTTTGCTAATATTGGACTCACAGAAGAAAAACTAATGGTCCCAATCAGCCACCTAAGCCTTGGCGAGAGGACGAGAGTGAAGCTTGTGATGATGCTCTTGGATGAAATCGATTTGCTGATTCTAGACGAACCCACCAACCATCTCGACTTGGCCAGCAGGGAAAGTCTCGAAAAAACTTTGTTGAATTTCCGGGGTTCGATACTGGTGGTCTCACACGATGTTTATTTTCAAGAGAAAATCAGTGATAAACTTTTATTGATCGATGACGGAAAAATTAGCAGGAAAGAATTTGGCATGAAAGAATATAACACCCGGAAATCCAGGCCTGATCAAGGCAGTAAGGAAAGAGCCGAGCGAATGATGGTTCTCCAATATGAAATCAATGCCATCATTGGCAGGCTGTCTTTCATGACTAGGGATGAACCTGGTTATGAGCAGCTCGACAAGGAGCTTTCCGAGCTATTGAAAAAGAAAAGAGAATTAGAATAACCTATAATTCATGAAAAAACACCAGAATTTGAACTGGTGTTTTTCCATTTAAAATAATCTGCCAATAAACAAACCTGCCGCTGCACTTAAGAGACCGCCGATATATGTACTTGCAACATATACCACCACGGCTTTACTTTGTTTGTTGTTGATAAGTTTTACTACATCAACATTCAGGGTGGAAAAGGTAGTAAATGACCCCATAAAACCTGTTGCAGCAAAAAGGTATAGATTCCCCTGGATTCCATGACCAACAATCCATCCGAGCAAAAAAGATCCAATAAGGTTCACCGTGAGCGTAGCAACCGGCAAAACGGTTTGGGGCATTAACTTTTGGACACCCAATCTTGAGAGGGCTCCGGCCATTCCGCCTAAAGCTACCAATAAGAACCCAATCATTTTCCCGCCTCCCCGTGAGGTCCTCCGCCAAGCTTATAGCCTGCTGCTGCAAGGAACAACCCGCCAACAGCACTTAAAAGCACATAGAAGATTGCCACCCCTATACTGCCGTTCTCTACCATTAACAGGGTTTCCATACTGAAGGTTGAAAAAGTCGTGAATGATCCTGTTATACCAGTACCAATTGTTGCCGACAGTACAGGATTTAGATTACTTCTAGTTAAAATACGGGCCGTGAACCACCCTAAAAACAATGAGCCTGCTAAATTGGCAATCAATGTGCCCGTGGGAAACCCATTATTTAAGAAATTGCTTGTGCTAAGACTGACTAAGTAACGCAGGAGGCTTCCGATCATTCCCCCAAGTCCTACTCCTAGATATACCAAAAAAATAACCTTCCTTTTGCACCGCTATACTCGATTCAATTTTTCCTGTAAACCTGTTTTAACCTTAGGCCATTCTTCTTTCAGAATGCTAAAGACGACTGTATCTCTTACATAGCCGTCAGCGATTATTCGATGTTTCCGCAGCACCCCTTCTTTTTGGGCACCGAGACGGGCGATTGCCGTTTGCGAGCGTACATTCCTGGAATCTGTACAAAATTGCACCCTGTTCACTCCCATTTCTTCAAAAGCATATTGGAGCATGAGCATTTTCGTTTCTGTATTAACGCTTGTTCTCCAGTATTCAGGACTGTACCAGGTCCAGCCTATCTCAAGTGATCTATGTGGTTCTGAAATATCAAGAAATCTTGAACTGCCTACTATTTTACCTATTTTCTTATTAAGGACGGTAAATGGTATTTGCGTTCCTTTTTTTCTCTCTGCCATCGCTGCTTCAATGACTTTTTCCATCTCGTCTTTATTCCTGACCTTCGAAGATGTAAATTCCCAGATTGACTGGTCTTGCCCAGCTCCCCACAAACCATCAAGCTGACTGGATTCCATAGGCATCAGGTTTACTGTATTACCTTCCAGAGTGACCTTCTTATCCATCTTCCCAACTCCCATTTCGTCGTATAACCCTTATCATACCACCGGCGAATATAGTCTGGGAATGCCCTAATTGATAAGGCTGCTTTCTCACTTGGATTCCCGCTTTTTATATGTAATTCTGCATACTTAAAGGCAACAGGACGAAAAAGTGCCTTCAAAAATGGAAATTTTAGTTGGCCACTAAAAAAAAAAAACAGGCTGCACGGTCTTCCGGGCAGCCTGCGAACTTACTTTACCTCTTCAAAATATTCTTTGTAATAACCGCCAACCTTGCCGGAATTATCAATAATGAAGAAAAATTCATCAGTCTCGTTTTTGACTTCATATACCTTTCCAGATGTCAGCTTGTTATTTACAATATATTTTTTTGCATCTGTGTGGACGCATTTTAGCGTCTTGATCGTTTCGCGTTCGTTCCAGTTCGTGTGGATCATCTCTGCACTT
The DNA here is from genome assembly GCF_018613295.1 of Bacillus sp. ISL-39. NCBI lineage: Bacteria > Bacillati > Bacillota > Bacilli > Caryophanales > Bacillaceae > Bacillus > Bacillus sp. ISL-39. Next base: position 113,564 of record NZ_JAGGQM010000022.1, on the reverse strand, counting down.
CCTTTAAGTAAGTTTCTTATACTATAGTATAGTATAAAGAAAAGATGATCGAATAAGCAATAGTTAGCTGGCACTCGCTTCTTCACCTGCTATTTTCAGGCCACGTACGTCCGCTTTATCAAAAGTCATTGTTTCACCAGTAATAACATTTTTTAAAGTTATATAGCAAACATCACATATTACATCTTTGCGAATATATTGTAAAAAAGAAAAACGTTCATTTTTATAAATCAGTTCATAAAATCCGTTTTTAGTAAATCCATTCATGTTAACCCCTCTTTCCAGGATGTTTTCATCTTGGTGTTTGGCTGTGTCTTTCTTTACCACAATCAAGACTTGTATTAAACATCCCGGAACTAAAGGAAATTTTTTCTATAGACTGTTAATCGGAGCAATTAGTTCTTTTCCTTCATTTCTGGCAGAATTTATTGCGGTTGAAACCGGGTAGGATTCCATGAAATCTCCATCATACGGAATCAGCAGTTTTTTTAGTTTTTCAGCTTGGCCAAAAGAATGGTCAAGCCACATATCAAGCTTATCCTCTGGCAGAATCACAGGCATCCTGTCATGGATTTTTTCGGTAACTTCATTTGGACTTGTCGTGATGATCGTACAGGAAGTAATATTCTTCCCACCCTTATTCCAGTGTTCCCAAAGCCCTGCTAACGCGAACGGTTTTTTATTTTTCATACCAAAACGGTATGGCTGTTTTTGCTTGCCGTCTTTTTTCCATTCGTAAAAACCATCAGTAAGAATCAGGCAGCGCCTTTGTTTAAGAGCATGCTTAAAGCTCGCTTTTTCATCGACCGTCTCTGCGCGTGCATTGATCATTCTATAGCCAATCTTTTCATCATCCGCCCAGAAGGGAATCAATCCCCACCTCATTTTTGTCCCAATCCTGCCTTCTCCACTATCAATTACTGTCATTATGTCCTGCCCGGGTGCGATATTGTACCTGGCATCGATATCGTCCGCGAAGTCGAACTGAAATTGTTCCTTCAAAGAGCCAATGTCCTCGAATAGTGAAAACCGTCCGCACATTTTTCTTTCCTCCATCACATGGTTTTTTACTATACTTCCCGTCCTCTTCGGGAAGTAACATTTTCAGTCAAAAAAAATAAGCCTGCTCCTTTTTAGCCTGGCTTATCTATATCTTTTCCGCATCCAAATTCTTTTTTATTTTTGCCCTGAGAGCAATATTTGCTGCAACCAGCAATGGTATGATCGACGCAATCGTAAAACCTAGCGCATAACCCGATATACCTTCATTCAAAACTCTATCGTTTATGCTGAACCCTAGAAACGTAATACCAATGCCATCCCCATCCACATGGTCAATGACCGACCAAAGCTCAATCCCTTTAATAAGGAATAAAACACTTATGATCGACAGCACTAACACCCAAAGCCACTTCATTCGACCATCCCCCCCTAAGCCCAAACCATGATAAGGTTCGGGTATATACACTATATTATAGGGAGATATGGTATTAATTAATATAATGCTGGTACAGTTGTAACAAAATGTTCAAAATGATGTTCAAAATTTGTTCAATTCAGTGTGTTTTATTTGCTAAATTCAAAACAATCATAATGGTAATTTACTCTTCATCAAGTGATCCAGCTGTAAAAAAGCGTTTTTTACTGTTTCTTGAGGAACTTCTTCATAACGATCCCCAATACTTACTTCAAAATAACACGAGTGTTCTCCAGTTGACTTTAGGTGATTGATGAATCCTACACCTGTTTTTCGTATCACTTCTATTAAAACTGTTTCTATTTCCTCTTTCGGATGAGGAAAATGGACATGAAACATGTTTGAAACCGGAATCTCGGGCAGTGTAGTAATCGAATGGCACGAGTTATAAAAGCCAGCCAGTTCCTTTGCATTTTCGTAATACAGTGCCATTTTGTGAGATTTCTGATTGAAATAGTGATCTGCTGATAGAATATATGGATAAAGGCTAATCAAATCTCCGCCATACCGCCTTTTCCAGACCTTTGATTTAGATACAAATTCTTCCTCGCCCGCCAGGATTGCACCGGCGATCCCTCCTATTCCCTTGTAAAAAGAGAGATAGACACTGTCAAAAAGCTCGCACACTTCAGAAGCTTTCTTCTCATAATAGGGCAGCACTTCGAGGAGTCTCGCTCCATCAAGGTGCAGCTTGATACCATTCTTTCGGCAATACCTAGATATGTTTTCAAGAGTCTCAAAGCTTGGCAGCTCCCCGCCAATCTCCCTTTGGGGCAATTCCAGCAATAGGCAAGCAACAGACTCCTCCATGGATGACACGTCTTCAAGCTCGATCACACGGGTTTCGTCTGCAAGCACTACTGTCTTGATATTATGTAATTCTTTTAACCCATCCTCCTCGTGGATTTCCAGGTGGCTTAACGGATGGTATGCGACTTTCTGCAACCCTTTCTCATCACACCAAATACGCAAAGCGATTTGCTGGGCCATCGTTCCGCTCGGAAAGAAAACAGCCTTTTCCTTGCCCAGGAACGCAGCCATTTTGTCCTGAAAGTCTTCTATAACTTTTCCAGTTCCATAAATATCACTATCCAGCTGTCCGTCGATTTTTTCAAAAGCATCCTTTAAGACCTGGACATTTCTTTTGCCGTGGCCGGTCAATTGGTATGTCGATCGATTAAAAGCTTCCTGCAATGTATTAACCATGAATCATCCCTCCATTCCGTTCTTTAATCGGCCCATCACAACCATATTATAAAAATTGCCATCAGACAGGAGTTTATCATTCTTCAAAACACCTTCGACTTCGAAGCCAAGCTTTTCATAGAGCCTCCTGGCACTTTCATTAGTTTCCATCACATGCAGAGTGATTTTCTTAATTTCGTTTTCATCTGCCCAGGAAATGGATTCAAGTAACAAGTTTTTGCCGATACCATAGCCCCAGAATTCTTTTAAAATACCTACCCCGAATTCTACTTTATGCCGGAACCTCTTCAATTCATTTCCAGCACACCTTGAAAACCCGATAAGCCTTCCATTCGTTTCTGCGACCAGAAATATGTTTCTAGGACTCTCCGTATCTGCTTTTATTATTGACTGAAAACCTTTCTGATCAATGAATGCCTCGCCTTGTTCCCGGTCAAGATTTTCAGTCTCCCCGTCAATTTGCAGCCTTAATTCTGACAAAGCCTCCGCATCTGACTCAACTGCCGATCGAATTTTATAATTCAAACCCTTAATATTAAAACCCTTTTCACTTATCAGCATCGAATTTCCTCCAAAATATCCCTTAGCTTAATTTTAGACATTGAGAACACTTCTGTATAGTTCAATTTATCATAGCAATGTCCAAACTGCTTACAACAACATAAAAAGGATGGAATCCGGCGATTCCATCCTCTTTTTTATACATTCTTGAGCTCTTCCACAGCTTCCATCGCCTGTTCTCTTAGCTTGAATTTTTGAATTTTTCCAGAAGCTGTCATTGGGTAGCTTTCGGTGAATTCGATATATCTTGGAATTTTGTGCTTGGAGATTTTGCCTTTGCAATATTCTTTGATTTCTTTAGCTCTGGCAGATTCTCCATCTTTTAAAATAATCCATGCCATAACTTCCTCTCCATACACACTGTCTGGGATTCCTACAACCTGGACATCAAGGACTTTCGGATGTCTGTATAGGAATTCTTCGATTTCGCGTGGGTAGATGTTTTCCCCGCCCCTGATAATCATATCCTTTAGTCTGCCGGTTACGCGGCAATAGCCATTTTCATCCATGACAGCCAAATCCCCTGTGTGTAGCCAGCCTTCTGCGTCAATTGCTTCCCTCGTCGCGTCAGGATTTTTATAATACCCGTCCATAACATGGTAGCCGCGTGTGCAAAGTTCTCCCTGGACTCCCCTTGGAACTTCCTCCATCGTGCCTGGCTTGACGATTTTCACCTCGACCTCAGGAAGGGCTTTTCCTACAGTTTCCACCCTCAATTCTAGTGGATCGTTCGTCCTCGTCTGCGTAATGACTGGAGACGATTCTGTTTGACCATAGGCAATTGTTATTTCCGTAGCTCCCATTTTGTCATTTACAGCTTTCATCACTTCAATCGGACAATTGGATCCAGCCATAATCCCCGTTCTCAAGGATGAAAGGTCATATTTTTCAAATTCAGGCTCGTTCAGCTCGGCGATGAACATGGTTGGTACACCGTGAAGGGCCGTACACTTTTCTTTTTCGACGGTCTCAAGAACTGCTTTTGGACTGAACTCCTGGACAGGAACCATCGTTGCGCCAACAGTGGCACAAGCAAGGGTACCCATAACACAGCCGAAGCAATGGAAAAACGGCACTGGAATACACAGTCTATCTTGATCCGTAAGCTTCATTGCAGATGCAACATTATACGCGTTATTGACAATATTACTGTGAGTCAGCATAACTCCCTTAGGAAAACCAGTCGTACCTGAAGTATATTGCATATTAATGACTTCACTTTGCTTCAATGTTGCCATTTGCGCGTCGAGTTCTTCCTCTGTCACACCATCGGCCATATCCAGGATATCCTGCCAGCTGTATGTCCCCGGGAAACGCTTTTCTCCCATTACAATCACATTTCTTAAGTATGGAAGGGTGCTGCTTTCAAGCTTGCCTGGCTCACTGGTTTTCAACTCTGGAACAATCTCGTACACCATGTCAATGTAAGATGCGTCTTTGTATTGTTCCATCAATATGATGGTCGTGGAATCTGACTGTTTTAATAGATACTCCAATTCGGCCGTCCGATAATTTGTGTTGACAGTAACAAGCACTGCCCCCATCTTTCCTGTGGCAAACTGGGAAACGACCCATTCCGGCGTATTAGAAGACCAGGCAGCAATGTGCTCTCCTTTCTTCACCCCCAGCTTCATTAAACCTCTGGCAGCTTTGCGGCATAGCATGTTAAATTCCTTGTAATTCATCCTCAAGTCACGGTCTGCATAGACAACCGCTTCGTGCTCAGGGTACTTCTTAGCTTGTACTTCCAGTAATTCACCCACTGTGTATGGCAGCAGATTCTCCATTCAATCAGCCTCCTAAACAAGTTAAATTATGTAAGCGTTTACCAATAACTATAACACTCTAGTTTGAATATTCAATATTTTAAAAATATATTCCTCCCTTTTTACTAAAAATATAAATAAAAAAGCAGGGAAATTTCCCCGCTTCAAATGTTACTTGTCATGCCACATATAGGATTTTCCAGTTTTCTTGGACACAATCGAAATTCCGATAGAGGCGCCATGTCCCGCAGCTATGACGGATTGACTTGAAAGACCTGCCAACAGACTCGTGATAAAAAGATTCGGGAGTTTTGTAGTTCCATCGTGCTCAACCCCAAAGACCTTTATTATTTTACCGCTAGGTACCTTCTCATTAACTGCCAGCTCGAATCCAAGGCTTTCAAGCAACGAGGTTTGAAGGTTCGTGGCAATAATCAGGTACTTTGCAAATCTTTCATTGCCATCAGCCAATTTGACTGAATAGCCATGGTCGTTCCGTGTGACTGTTTCAACCGAACCCTCAAGCCATTCAGTGCCCCCATCAATAGCCTGGTCTTTAATGTTATCCAGAAGTTCTGAACCGGTAATTCCTTTGATTCCCGGATAATTAAAAAGCTTTGAAACTTGTTTGATTTGGGATTTTCCTGAATCGATGACTGAAGTTTTCAATCCGCCCCTGGAAGTGTAAATTGCAGCTGATCCACCTGAAATCCCGCCTCCAATCACTATTACATCTAGCATTTAAAAGTTCCCTCCTGAACTTATGTACCCTCCCCTTATCTAAAGGGAGGCTATCTTTAGAATAACTTAGAAATCAAATAAATGACTCCTGCCAGGAGCCATACGTACGTGGCTGGTCATATGGGCGGAAAGCCAGAAAACTTCCCTTGCCCTTCATCAGCTGTACGCTTTGGTCCGATTCCTCAGGAACCGCCTGCACAATGGTTATTTTTCTTATTTTCTTCCAAATCCTCACCTCATAAGCAATCATTATACTTAAAAAGAGGAAAGCTGTGCTTTCCTCTTTTTGTTTTTAGTGAGTGTGGTGTACAGCGCAGCGGTTAGGGCCGATTTCCAGCTCCATCGCTTCTTCTGCTGTCACTTCTTTTACACCGCGGTTGATCGCAACAATCTCTTCAAAATTTGGCGGTGTCTCACTTGATGCAGATTGAGCTACATGGTCGACAAATTCATCAACTGTTTTACCGGCCATAATTTCATTTTGCTCGCGGATCAAACCTAATTGGCTTCCAATGAACCCTTCTTCATTTACTTCGTCATCAAAGGCAGCATAGTGGCCCGGCAATACAATAACGTCATCTGCAATTTGGGATACTTTGCTATAAACAGTATCATACAAATCTTTTGCCCACTCTGCAGCTTTTCCGCCAAGGTCAGGCCGGCCAAGGCCATTGACAAAGATAGTATCGCCTGAGAAAAGAAGTTTATTATTCACAAAGAAGGAAACACTGCCCGGGGTATGACCAGGTGTCTTAACCGCCAAGACTTCAAGTGTAATGTTCTCGAATTCAATTTTATCATGCTGCTCCAGCGCTTCAAAGCCAAATACTGCGCCTTCACTCTTCATTAGGTAATATTTCGCTCCTGTGACCTCAGCCAGCTCCTTGCCGCCGGATAGGTGGTCAGCATGAAGGTGAGAATCTACGATATGTGTGATTTTCACACTTTCCCTTTGTGCAACTTCAGTATAACGGCTCGTGAACCTTGATGGATCCACAACAAGTGCCTCATTTTCAGAAAGAACCATGTATGAAAGACAGCCTTTCCCAACACGGATGAACTGAAGGACTTTGACTTTTTCATCCTTATATACTTCAACTGGATAAAGGTATTCACTCCAGGATTTCATCCCGCCAGAAAGATAGGAAACATCAAAACCTGCATCGGAAAGCATCTCAGCAACCATTACTGAAGAACCTTCCTTAGCACAGATGACCACGATGTCTTTATCCTTCGGAAGCTGGTCAACTACTTCGTCAACTCCATCGATCAAGTCAAAGTAAGGGATATTAAGGTAGTTAATTTTTTCACCTTCAACCTTCCAGTCTTCAAAGTCTTTAACATTCCTTACGTCAAAAATAAAAAATTCTTTTTTGTTTACTACCCATTCATTTAATTTTTCAGCAGTGATTGCTTGCATTCCCATTAAAATTCCTCCCGTTGTAAAAAATGATTATGTCGAGTATCAAATCCTCATTTAATACCCTTATGGGTATATAATATAATTATGAATGATAAATTGCAAGCTTTTTTTGTTTAATAATGTGACTATGGTGCTTTGTCCAGATTCTGAAGCGGTTTCCCATTATAAAACAGGTTTTGACAGCTTCTCAAATCATGAAAAAATTTCTAATAAAAAATCTTCATAATGGGTTTTCAAATCCTTAATAAACCTTTACAATGAATGAAACTATACAATATAGTTTGAAAATTCAATCCATTCTTACCGAGGAGGAATGCAAATGAAAATTATGAGCAATGAACAGTTGGTGGTCTCGTATCGTGATGCATTAAAGTCGGAACATGATAAAGAATGGGCAAAAATACTTAAAACAGAAATCTCCAAAAGAGGACTAAAGCCATTTAAAAACCGTTAAACTGAATCAAGAAAAACATTTGTCGCCTTGTGACAAAAGCCGCTTGTTGCCATATTGGCAGTTGAGCGGTTTTTTTATTTTTTCGGGGAGATTGAAACTGGTTTGCTGCCGCATTAGTGGCTGATCGTTATTTGTGTGAAGTTAAACTGCTTAATCATTCTTCAGCTTGCTGAAAAGTTAACAAAAAATTCACAAAATTGCATGCCTGTATAGATTAAACTGAGCTTATAGAAAGGAAGTGGACCATGCTACTAAAAGCACGCACGGAGCCAATGGAATTAATCACATTACGGCACTTAAGCAGAAAAACGGAATTATCTCCGCAGGATAAGTTCCAGCTTTGGACGATGGAAAAGGGTTTTACCGGAGAAATGATCTTCGACCGGATGACCGAAAATCTCGCAGAAGAAAGGTATATCATTGATGATCTCCTACTCCAAGTGAATAACTCCTATTTTCAGCTGGATAAAGTCATCATTGCGCAGGATGGAGTTTATCTTATCGATGTCAAATATCACGAAGGCGATTATTATCTCGATGGGGACAAATTATATTCCGTCCGGACGAGCCGAGAATACAAAAACCCTGTCATTCAGTTGACACGAAGTGAGACCCTTTTCCGGCAGCTCCTGCAAAACCTCAAGATGAATCAACTTGTTCGTGCCTCCGTCATCTTCAACAATCCTGAATTCACCCTATACCAGGCCCCTATGGATCAACCGATCATTTTACCAACACAAGTTAATCGTTTCCTAAAGGAGTTAAACTGCACCCCCTCCAAATTGGATGATAGCCACAAGAAACTCGCCCAAGCATTGCTATCATTACATCAGGTTAAAAACCCATTCGCAACTCAGCCTGCCTACCAATATGACCAGCTGGAAAAAGGGATGTATTGCCGGGAGTGCGGATCCTTAAATACCGAAGTCAATGATTATGATCTCGTTTGCGGAAAATGCGGCAAACAAGAAAGAATCGAAAAAGCGATCGTGCGGCATATCGAAGAAATCAAAGTGCTGTTTCCGGAAAAGAAGATCACCACGCAAATCGTTTATGAGTGGTGTAATCGGAAGGTTAGCAGGAGGACGTTTTTGAGGGTGTTGAAGAAACATTATGTTTTAGTAGGAAAGACTAGTGATAGTTATTTTAAGTAAGATGGTCTATCAAAGGTGCTTTTACATGTCAATCCTGTCTGTCGCTGACTAAGTGTCAGTGTTCGGGCAGGTTTTCTTTTTTAACAGATGTACCTGCATGCAGTTATGCTTTCTTCTGACAGCTTTTCTTCTTTTCCCGCCAAACCTGTCTTAAGTTGAGCTTTCTTTTGACAGCTTTTCTTCTTTTCCAGTTAAACCTGTCTTAAGTTGAGCTTTCTTTTGACAGCTTTTCTCCTTTTCCCACCAAACCTGTCTTAAGTTGGGCTTTCTTTTGACAGCTTTTCTTCTTCACCCGCCAAACTTGTCTTAAGTTAGGCTTTCTTTTGACAGCTTTTCTTCATTTCCCACCAAACCTGTCTTAAGTTGGGCTTTCTTTTGACAGCTTTTCTGCTCTTCCCGCCAAACCTGTCTTAAGTTGAGCTTTCTTTTGACAGCTTTTCTTCTTTTCCAGTCAAACCTGTCTTAAGTTGGGCTTTCTTTTGACAGCTTTTCTTCTTCACCCGCCAAATCTGTCTTAAGTTGCTCCTTCTTTTGACAGCTTTTCTTCTTTTCCAGTCAAACCTGTCTTAAGTTGCTCCTTCTTTTGACAGCTTTTCTTCTTTTCCCGCCAAACCTGTCTTAAGTTGAGCTTTCTTTTGACAGCTTTTCTTCTTTTCCCACCAAACCTGTCTTAAGTTGGGCTTTCTTTTGACAGCTTTTCTTCTTTTCCCGCAAAACCTGTCTTAAGTTGGGCTTTCTTTTGACAGCTTTTCTCCTTTTCCCACCAAACCTGTCTTAAGTTGGGCTTTCTTTTGACAGCTTTTCTTCTTCCCTACCTTTTGAATTCCCCTTGGCTAACATTGCTCTTCTTCTCCCATCTCTGTTCCCATATGTACCTCCAAACCGTAATAAAAAGCACTGCCAAAAGAATTCCGGCAGTGCTTCCCAAATTTAACCCTGTAACAGCAACGATTCTGGGTCTTCCATCAGTTCCTTGATACGCTTCAGGAAGGTAACGGCTTCTTTTCCATCGACAATCCTGTGGTCATAGGATAAAGCAATGTACATCATCGGCCTGTTTTCCATTCGGTCTTTATCGATTGCTACGGGACGAAGCTGGATGGTATGCATTCCGAGAATACCTACCTGCGGGCCATTGATGATCGGTGTGGACAGCAATGAACCAAATACGCCTCCGTTTGTAATCGTAAAGCTTCCTCCCTGAAGGTCCTTCAAGGAAAGTTTGTTTGTTCGAGCCTTTTCGGCCAATTCGTTTATATCGTTTTCGATTTCGGCAAAGTTTTTTCTGTCTGCGTCCCTGATGACAGGCACTACAAGCCCTTCATCTGCGGCAACAGCGACTCCAATGTCATAAAACTTTTTGAGGACGATTTCGTCTCCCTGGATTTCAGCATTCAGGTAAGGAGTCTTTTTCAACGCTGCCACAACAGCTTTCGTGAAAAACGACATAAATCCTAAACGAACATCGTTCTCCTCATAGAAACGATCCTTCCATTTCTTCCTCAATTCCATAACAGCCGTCATATCGACTTCATTGAAGGTCGTAAGCATCGCTGCTGTCTGTTGGACCTCTACCAGCCTGTTCGCGATAGTCTGGCGTCTTCGTGACATCTTGATACGTTCGACCCGGCTGTCATCAGCAGAATTGCCAACAGGAGCAGCCTTTGGCGCAGCAGCTTTTTCACCCGCTGGCTTTTGTGAAGCCTTTTCTCCAGCTGGACTTTGAACATTTTCTTGCCCCGGAGTAAATGACTCAACATCCTGTTTTCTTACTCGGCCAAGCGGATCCTGAGAGGTTACCTTGCTCAAATCTATGCCCTTTTCCCTGGCCAGCTTTCTTGCAGCAGGTGATGCAATGATTCGCTCCCCTGCTTCCTCGGCACCAGACTGGTCACCCGATATACTGGTATCGGTTTTTGTTACTTCAGAAGAACCACCAGCAGGTTCATCAGGTGACTCAGTCACCCTTCCTGCTTCTGCCGTATTCTCTTGGTTTCCTGCGCTCCCCTGTTCACCAATAATTGCGATTGCTTCTCCAACCTTCACTGTATCTCCCTCTTCGGCGAGCAGCTCTGTTAATACTCCATCATAGTCAGAGATAATTTCAACATTAACTTTATCGGTCTCCAGTTCGAGGACATATTCACCTTTCGCGACTTGATCACCCTTTTTTTTCAGCCATTGGGCAATCGTTCCCTCGGTGATTGATTCGGCCAATTCAGGAACTTTAATCTCTGCCATTTTTAATTCCTCCTCCATTTGTCCTTGTCAGTGCATCTCTTATAATTCTTGCCTGCTCCAACTTGTGGATGTTTGGATCTCCTTCTGCCGGGCTTGATCGTCTTCTTCTGCCAATATACGAAGCTTCCAGCCCTTTTGGTGCTGCTTCATTGATTCTCGGCTCGACGAAGGTCCATGCACCCATATTCTTTGGTTCTTCCTGGACCCAGACGATTTCTTTTAAGTTCGGATAACGCCCTAACTTCGCTTTTAAAAGTTCAAGCGGGAAAGGATAGATTTCCTCGATTCTTAATACATGCAGCCATCCATGCTCTTCCGGCTTTATCTTTTCAGCAATATCTATGCTCACTTTTCCAGTGCACAGTACCACGCGCTCCACATTTTCAGGCTGGCCGCCAAGTCCTGGCTGCTCAATGATCGGCTTGAAGCTGCCTTCGGCCAATTGTTGTGGTTCCGCTGCAACCGTAGGATTTCTCAGCAGGCTCTTAGGTGTCATCAACACCAGCGGTCGTACTGCCTCCTGCCTTAATATCGACGCCTGTCTCCTAAGGATATGGAAGTATTGAGCCGCAGAGGAAAGGTTTGCAACAGTCCAGTTGTTCTCAGCTGCGAGTGTTAAAAATCTTTCTACTCTACCACTTGAATGCTCTGGACCCTGGCCTTCATAACCATGAGGCAGAAGCATGACCAGACCGGATTTCTGTCCCCACTTTGCTCTCCCTGCCGCCACGAACTGGTCGAACAATACTTGGGCAGCGTTGGCAAAATCACCATATTGTGCTTCCCAGAGGACTAAGGTTTCCGGGGCGAATACGTTATAACCATATTCAAAGCCCACTACAGCCGCTTCAGAAAGCGGGCTGTTATGGATAGAGAAGGATGCTTTGGCATCAGGCAATACATGGAGTGGTGAAAATTGGTCTCCAGTTTCACTGTCATGCAAAACCAGATTCCTCTGGGCGAAGGTTCCTCTCTCGGAATCCTGTCCTGTAAGTCTTACTGGTGTGCCGTCTATAATTATTGAAGCAAACGCCAATGTTTCAGCCAGTCCCCAGTCGATTTTACCACTCGCAGATAAGGCCTCTTTCCTTCTCTGAAGAATTTTCTCCAACTTATTAAAAACATTGAACCCTTCAGGCCAGTTAAGCAGATCACTATTTATTTTTCTTAATGCTTCGATTGGCACCCCAGTTTCTATCTCTGGTATTCCCATTTCCACTACTTCTGGAATATCGGGTTCGTTCGTTACTTCCTTTTCTTTCTTCGGAACTTTTTCATATGCCTCTGTCAGCATGTTCGTGACTCTTTGCTCAATCTCGTTTCTTTTCTCTTCAGACATGGAGCCCTGATCTACAAGTTTATTGCCATAGAGTTTCTTAACTGTCGGATGTTTGTGGACCAGTACATACATTTCAGGATTTGTAGTCATTGGCTCATCCATTTCGTTATGGCCAAATCGTCGATACCCAATCAGGTCAATCAAGAAATCCTTCCCGAAAGTCTTTCTGTATTCAAATGCCAGCCCGGCCGCCATCAAGCAAGCCTCAGGATCATCAGCATTGACATGAATGATCGGAATTTCATATCCCTTCGCAAGGTCGCTGGCATAACGAGTGGAACGTGAATCCATTGATTCAGTAGTAAAGCCAATGGTGTTATTGGCGATAACGTGAATGGTTCCGCCTGTTTTATATCCGTGTAAACGGCTCAAGTTCAATGTTTCAGCCACAATTCCCTGCCCAGGGAAAGCAGCATCTCCATGGATCAGGATCGCCATCGCTTTCACTGGATCATATTTTGCGTAACCAGGTTCGTTCCTGTCATCCTGAGCGGCACGCGTAAAGCCCTCAACCACAGCACCTGCAAATTCCAGGTGGCTCGGATTATTGGCCAGAGTCAGTCTTGCATTCGCTGTATTGTCTGACTTTATCTTACGGTCAAGGCCAAGGTGATATTTAACATCGCCGGTCCAGCCGAAATTAATTCCAATAGATCCTTCTGATGGAACCAGCTCTTTATTTGGTGCATGCTGGAATTCAGCAAAAATCATTTCATACGGTTTACCGAGAACATGGGCAAGGACATTGAGTCTCCCCCTGTGTGCCATACCTATGTTAATTGTTTCAACACCATTATTCACTGCACCAGCGATAACCTCATCAAGAAGAGGAACCATCGAATCGAGGCCTTCAATTGAAAACCTCTTTTGCCCGACAAAAGTCCGGTGCAGGTACTTTTCAAAATTCTCGACTTCTGTAAGACGTTCATATAATCTGATTTTTCTTTCTGCTTCAACTTTAGGAATTAGTTCACCAGATTCAACCTTTTGCCTCAGCCATTCCTTTTCAGCCATTTCATTTACATGTTCAAATTCGTAAGCAATCGTATCGGAGTACACCTGCTTAAGGAATTGAAAAGCCTCTTTTCCATTCTTTATAGAAGAAGGGGCACTCGGACATATGAGATTTACTGGAATGTCCGCCAAATCAGCATCAGTCAATCCCCATTTTGCATAGTCGTCAAGTTGAGAATCCTTGCTGCCAAAATGCAATGGATAAATATTTGCAGATAAATGACCATAAGAACGAATATAATCAGCATATCTCAATGCAGCTGCGATTTTCGCTGGAGACCCCGCTGGTCTTTCCACAAATGATTCTTCATCACGCTTTTCAGGTCCTTTAAATTGAAGACTAGAATGCTGTTCAAAATATTCCTTGATATCAGCATCAACGGAATCAGGATCACTAAGGTACATTTCGTATAATTCTTCGACATATCCCTGGTTTGGCCCATGAAATCCCGGCCATATTGCCTTGTTCCCTGTAACTGGCTTTTTCACAAAAAAACCCCCTTGCCAATACTATATTCGCTAATTATCTGTTACCCTGTCGTGCTTATTTCTAACTGTTATTTCAAAGAATAATATTATAATTCAGATATCAATCGCTTACATTAATATTTTACCATGATATTTTCTTTTAACCAAAGGTTTTGACTATGTCGATAGTGTTAATTCAATTCACACTTTTATTATTTCGGAAAAACTATTCCTTTTAAAAAGGACAATAAAAAAAAACCGGTTATACCGGTTTTTGAGTTTGTTGCTTTATAATCTATAAACTCATCATTGTAGCAAACATGTTTTTGGGTGCAAAAAGATTATTTCTTTTTTCTATCTGACTCGGCTCTATCATTTCACTATGTTCTACAGGCATTTCAATATGCCCGCATGTGATGCACTTCTGAAATCTGGATCCGGCTGTGAAAATGTCTACACCATCATTGGTTGTAAACCCAACATGTTCCTCGTGCAAAGAAAAACGGTGGTGGCAATTTTTTGATTCGCGCATATTCACCCTCCTGTTAATGTTCCTCTTCAAATTATATATCAAATATTCAGAATTTTGCGTGACAAATATCATAACTATAGTCCAAACTGCAAAATAATTTCAGCCTGCCAAATTAAGGGCTTACTCCCAGGTAAAAAGAAAAGGGAAAGCATTTTAATGCCTTCCCTACTTAATTACCTTTTATCAGTCTTTTTAAACCGCAGTTGAGCCAGAAAGTGTCTTTTGTATTTCTTTTTCTATATTTTGTATGACGTCTGGGGCGTCTGCATCAATTTCCACAAAAGGACCATCATACTCTAGCAGTGCATGGTTATACCGGGGATCATAATAATGGACCAGTAAAATCTCAATCAAATCTTTATAATTTTTTTCTTCCAGAGCTGCAGCCAAAGAGGGTGATATTTCATGATTGATTCGCCTTATCAGCTTTGTTACCTTCTCTCTGACTTCTTCTTCAAACCAGGCTTTTCCCATAAAAGGCTGAACATATTCATTGTATATGCGTTCAACTCTAGCAGGTATAGAGCTTTTAACCAGGAAATGAATTCCATTATTTTTTTTTAATAGCAGTTCTTCCGGCTGCGCTGATCGCCCGATTCTTTTGCTCTCCGCTTCAATGATAAAGTAGCTGGAACCTTTTAGCTCATTGAGCCTTTCAAACAGTAAAGCGTCAAATGTTTTCTGATTGTGCGCCTCTCCCTTGCCAATCATTCCAAAAATGGATCCTCTGTGGTTTGCGATTTTTTCCAGATCGACTACAGGGTATCCCTTTTCCTGGAGAGCCTGCAAGATATCCGTTTTTCCAGTACCTGTCATTCCATGCATAACGATGGCTTTTTCGGGCAGCAACTGAGGAGTTTTCTCCAAAATATATTCCCTGTACGCCCGATAACCGCCTTCCAGACGCATTGCGGGGATTCCAGCGTATTCAAGGAAGGAGGCTACAGACCTGCTCCGCATCCCGCCTCTCCAACAATGGATCACCGGTTCAGCACCTGTCTTTTTGAGATCTTTTATCTCACCGAGCAAGCGAGGAAGCTTCGGGGAAACAATCTCCATTGCCCGCCATTTTGCCGCCTCCTCACCAGATCGCTTATAAAGCGTGCCGATTTCTTGTCTTTCATCGTCTGTGAATAATGGTATATTGACCGACCCGGGTATTGCCGATTCACAATGCTCGATTGGCGCCCTGACATCGACTGGTATATATTCCTTTGAGCTGATTAATTGTTGTACTGATATATCTTTCATTTCTCTATTGACCTCCATGGTCGCATGTTTAAAACTACATCTACTTATTGTACCTAAAATAAGCAGATTTTTCACCATTATTCCCTTAAAACAGCTTAATCCTGTCATATATTGAAAAGAAAAAACCGCAGAAGACCTGCGGTTAACATGAAAACTTTTTTCCTACGAGTATACTGACTGCCTGGCAGAATTCCTTCCAATGTTCTGGAAAGGAATCAAGGCCCCTGCTTTCATAGGTCCTGCCTTTTGTTTTTAGTTTTACTGACCAGCTGGTTCCATCCACTACAATACCTTCTGTTTGGTAATCTTCTTCCCACTCCCATAATTTCAAAGGATACAGCTTCTTTTTAAAATCCTCCACGTTTCCAAATGTACCGACTTCAAGCGGCTCGGAAGCTTTAGAATCAAGATGCCATTCAAAGTACGTGAAGCTGTTCCTTTTAAAGTCTATTCTCACCCTCATTTCAGGTCCAGGATATCCATGCAATACCACTGTCATTAAAAGTGGCTCTTTATCAGGCCTTATTGAAACGATGTCATCTTTTAATAGAAATAATTCACTATCTCTGCTGACAATTGTTTTTATATAAGAAGGTTCTACTATATCACTCTTACTTACTACGCTTTGATCATGTTCACTCATTTCCTGGCAAATTACTGGTATCGTCGCATTTCCCTTTTTACCTAAAATATCGAGAATCGCTTCATACATTTTCATCTCGTTCAACTTCCTTTATTAAAAACTAAATATTTCGTCTCTTTTATTTCCTGCCGTTAATTCCTGCCGTGAAAAACTTTAAGTAAAGTATATACAACAAATAATTGAATGTACTGTAACAAATGGCACGCTTTAAGAAAAAAATAAGTTAGCGCATTTGACAAATTCAGTCATTTTTTCATTTAACTATCTTTTAATGTTGTAATTTGTCCATTTCTGCGCTTTCCCGAGAAATAATTTTCAGAATAGACTGTCTTTATTTCCGCCCTGCGTTGTCTTTTGAAGATAAAACGATAGGTATTAAAAGGTTGGGAAGTTTAAAAATATGAGATAACTGGTATAAAAGAACAACCAGGAATAAATCCTGGTAAAAAAATCAGGAGTGACGAATATGATAGATTCGATGGCGAAGCAATTCGAGAAGCCTAAAGGCATACTCGGGAAGCTGGCAGGAACTATAATGTATTTTGAGAATCGCAAAATCAATAGATGGAGTATAAACAAACTTCAAGTAAATAAGAATGATCGAATCTTGGAGGTTGGCTTCGGTCCCGGTTATGGCATAAAGACTTTAATGTCAAATTTTCGCGGAATTGAAGTGGATGGAATTGACTTATCTGCAAAAATGAAGGAGGAAGCGGCAAAGAGAAATAAAGAATGGATCGAAACAGGGAAAGTACAACTGACTATAGGGGATGTTATCGACTTCCAACCCGATCATCGTTACAATAAGATCATTTCGGTTAATAATTACCCACTTTGGGACCAACCGCACACTTCCTTAAGGCATTTATTTCGATTGTTGAAGCAAGGAGGCAGAATCGTCCTGACTGTCCAGCCTCGAGAAGAAGGATCGACTGCAGAGACAGCTAAGCACTTGGGAGAACGCATGAAAAGAGATTTGATGAATGCCGGATTCAAAAACCCGGAGATATCATATCTGCAGGTAAGACCTGTTTTGACAGCATGTGTCACCGCGGAAAAGAAATAGCCGCTGCTTGGAAGGCAGCGGCTATTTTTTGCCGTTTTTGGAGATTAACGATTCTCAAATTAATATCATTACTTGTAAGCTTGTAAGCCAACCTCTTCGGCAGTACGAACGAGCTGTTTTATTCCATCAAGATCTCCTTGTTCAAATAAATCAATAATTTTACTTCCAACAATCACTCCATCACAATGCTTGCACACTTCTCTTACTTGCTCAGCATTTGAAACCCCGAACCCTGCAAGCACCGGGACTGAACTGACACTTTTAACTGAACTTAGGAAAGCAGCAAGATCCTCGCTGAAATTGTTTCTTGCACCAGTGATACCTGTTACGGTTACGGCATAAATGAAACCTGTTGCCCTGGAGCCGATTTCTTTTATTCTCTCAACTGGTGTTGTGAGTGTCACTAGCCTGATTAAGGCGATCTCCTGCTGCTCGAGCGCCGGAAGAATGAAATCTTCCTCCTCAAGCGGGAGGTCGGGGATGATGCATCCTGATATACCAGCGTTCGCAGCATCCTTAGCAAACCTTTGGATCCCGTATGCTACAATGGGATTCAGATAAGTCATTAGAATTAGAGGAATTGAGATTTCAGTTTGGAAGGTTTGTATCGTCTCCAATACCTTTCTCAAGGTAGTTCCATTGCTAAGCGACCGGATACCAGCTTCCTGGATTGTGGGCCCATCCGCAACTGGATCAGAAAAGGGGATGCCAAGTTCTACCGCATCGGCACCACATTCCTGTAAAAACAACAGCTTCTCCTTGAGGGTTTCAAGCCCTCCATCCCCAGCCATTATATATGGAACAAAAGCCTTTTTTTCTTTTTCAGTAAGAGCCTTCTGAATTTTATCCATCATTCCAGTCCTCCGATCCTGTCCTTAATTGTCTGAACATCTTTATCACCACGGCCAGATAAGCAGACAACGATACTCTCGTCTTTATCCATCCCAGCGGCTAGCTTGACCGCGTAAGCAATGGCATGTGCGCTCTCCAGAGCAGGGATGATTCCTTCTAATTTTGAAAGCAATTGAAATGAATGAAGTGCTTCGTCATCCGTTACGGATTCATATGTGATTCTATTTATGTCATGCAGGTGGCTGTGCTCAGGGCCAATGCCAGGATAGTCCAGGCCAGCTGATATCGAGTGTGCTTCCTGAATTTGACCGTCCTCATCCTGCAGAAGATACATCATTGCGCCATGCAGCACCCCTGGTTTGCCCTTGGTTAGTGAAGCGGCATGCTTGTCAGTTGCCAAACCCAGACCGGCAGCTTCTACACCATAAATTGACACACTTTCATCCTCAATAAACGGATAAAATAAACCTATCGAATTGCTGCCCCCACCAATGCAAGCTACAAGAGCATCAGGCAGCTTGCCTTCCTTTTCGAAAAATTGCTGTTTCGTTTCTTTGCCGATGACACTTTGAAAGTCACGAACCATTTTTGGAAACGGATGAGGACCCATTACAGATCCAAGAATATAATGAGTATCACGGACATTAGTAACCCAGTAGCGAAGAGCTTCATTGACCGCATCCTTCAATGTCCCGCTGCCTGCATCAACACTGATCACTTTTGCCCCCAGGAGTTCCATCCGGAAAACATTTAATTGCTGTCGTCTTATATCCTCTTTGCCCATAAATATCACACATTCCAAATTAAGCAGGGCACAGACTGTTGCAGTAGCAACTCCATGCTGTCCAGCCCCTGTCTCAGCCACTATCTTACGCTTGCCCATTCTTACCGCAAGCAAGGCCTGACCGACTGTATTGTTGATTTTATGTGCCCCTGTATGGTTGAGATCCTCCCGCTTCAGGTATATTTTCGCTCCGCCGGCATGTTCCGTGAGATTTCCGGCTAGATATAATGGCGTTTCCCTCCCTACATAATCCTTCATTAATTTTTGCAATTCGTTATGGAATTCCTCGTCTTCCTGCGCCCTGTTGTATTCCTTCTCCAATTCGAGTACAGCCTGCATCAATGTTTCTGGTACGAACCGGCCCCCGTAATTCCCAAAGTGTCCCTTTTCGTCTGGTAAATTATAAGTAATTGAACTCATCCTGCATTTCCTCCCCTGATTTTTTTGCGTTATTGATAAATCCTTTTATTTTTACTAGATCCTTTTCTCCATTTGTTTCAACACCGCTGCTTACATCAACCATCAAAGGATTAACCTTTGCGATTGCTTCCCTGACATTTACAGAATCCAAGCCACCTGCCAGGATTACATTGGTGCTTGTATTTTTTAAGGCATTTGCCAGTTCCCACTCGAAACTCAACCCGTTTCCTCCCCGATATTCCGCCGGAGGGCTGTCAAGAAGGATAAAATCTGCTTCTATTTCACCAATTTTCTCAAGATCTCCCGGTGACTTAACCGAAACAGCTTTTATTAACGGCAGCCCAACTGATCGATAGTCACCTGGAACCTCATCACCATGAAGCTGAATATGTGTAAGGCCGGCAGTTGCGGCGATTTGCTGTATTTTTGCCGCATCCTCATTTACAAAAACCCCTACCTTCCAGACATGTGCTGGTGTTTCGGCAATGATTTGTTGTGCCTGCAGAACTGTTATTTGCCTTTTACTTTCTGCAAAGACGAATCCCAGAGCATCTGCACCATTCTCTACAGCATGGCTTGCTGCCTCAACCGTTTTAATTCCGCAAATCTTAACCTTCATGAAATTCCCTCACAATTGGAACAGTGAACTGGCTGAAAGTATTTTGGAGATCTGAGGAAGTCATCAAAGTTTCTCCAATCAATACGCCGCTTGCACCTGCAGCTGCTGCACGGATTACATCCTCCCTTGTTCTTATACCGCTTTCGCTGATCAGAAAGGCGCCTGCCTTTTTGACTAGAGGTCCTAGTTTTTCGGTATTTTCAAGATTGACTTCGAATGTTTTCAAATCACGGTTATTGATTCCGATGATTTGAGCTTTTATAAGAAGTGCCTTTTCCAAATCTTTATCGTCGTGGATTTCAACAAGGCACTCAAGCCCCTTTTCAGAGGCATACTCGTATAGCTCTGCCAGTTTTTCCAGGGGCAATGCTGATGCGATGAGCAAGATGACATCTGCTCCTGCGGAATAAGCCAGGTCTATTTGGATTGGATCAACGATAAAATCCTTGCAAAGAACAGGAAGCTCCACGGCTTCTCTGACTTGTTTCAAATCGCTGAAAGACCCCTTGAACCCCTTTTCATCGGTTAACACAGATATTGCCGATGCACCAGACAGGGCATAAAGTTTTGCCTGCTGAGCAGGGTCCAAAGAAAGGTTAATGTCCCCTCTCGAAGGTGAAGCCCTTTTAAATTCTGAAATAATGGCGACATTTTTTGCCTCGCTTAAGACTTTCAGCAGAGATCGGGGCTTCCAAGAAATTTCAGGTATTTCCTTTGCTGATTTCCTCAGCTCTTCCACCTCAACAATTTTTCTTTCTATGATTGAATCAAGAATAGTACCCATCTCATCCTACCGCCTTTTTGTTTTGATTACTGATGCTAATTAAGTTCTCCAGTTTGGCCATTGCCCTGCCTGAATCGATGCTTTCCGCTGCCAGATTCACACCCTGCAGAATCGATTCCGCCTTCCCGGCAGTATAAATTCCCAGACCTGCATTCAGCAGCACTGTATCCCGGTGTGCTCCTTTTTTGCCTTGAAGGACTTGGCGCAATATATCAGCATTATCCCGTGCATCCCCGCCCTTGATACTGGTATTATCGTATACTGGCAGGTTCACTTCTTCAGAATTGAGCTTGATTGGCTTGATTTCCCCTCCTGAAACGATGACCATTTCATTCTCACCCGCTAGAGAAGCTTCGTCCATTCCACCCGCTCCGTTGATGACGATGGCCCGCTTCCGGTTCAGGTTTTCCAGCACATGGGCAAACTTATCGAGCATATCCCTGCGGTAGATGCCCAGCAGCTGGTAGTCAAGCTGTACTGGATTTGTCAATGGCCCGATTAAATTAAAGATCGTAGGGATTTTCAGGTCCCTTCTTACCTTCATGATTTGTTTTAGTTTCGGATGGACATGGGGGGCAAAAAGAAATGCAATTCCATTCTGTTCAAGGATTTCTTCTGTTGCTTCCGGAGATAAGTCCAGACTGACACCGAGAGCCTCCAAAACATCCGCACTGCCGGTCTTGCTCGATACACTTCTGTTCCCATGCTTTGCTACCGTAATTCCGGCGCCTGCAATGACAAATGCGGAAGTGGTGCTAATATTGAAGCTTTTGGAACCATCCCCTCCTGTTCCACAATTATCCAGAACATTCGGTATTTTCTTTGTGAAATGCAACGCATGCTTCCTGATCGCCTTTACTAATCCAGATACTTCCTCAGCCGTTTCACCTTTTAATTTAAGCCCTGTTAAAAAAGATGCAATCTCGCTGTCTGTCGTATCTTGTGTGAAAATTTCCTGGACTGCTTCTTCCATTTCATGCTCCAAAAGCGATGTTCCTTCGACAACCATTTCAAGATAATGTTTCATAAGATAAAATCTCCTCTCTGATTTCAGTAAGAAAATTCGATAAAATCTGCTTTCCGCTGTTCGTTCCTATGGATTCCGGATGAAACTGAAGTCCATATAAAGGATAATGATGATGCTTGATTGCCATGATTTCCTTGTCATCAGCTGCTTCCGCCAACACCTGAAAATCTTCATTCAGCGTCATACGGTCGATCACCAAGGAGTGATACCTCATGACCTCAGGATGTTCCTCCAGATTAATCATTAGTGAAGTTCCTGTATGTCTGAGCTTCGATTGCTTGCCGTGCCTGATTTTTTTTGCCTTGATGATCGAGCTGCCAAATGCATGGGCTATCGCCTGGTGGCCAAGACATATCCCCAAGATCGGGATAGCTGGAGCCAATTGTTTAACAGTTTCAACACAGATCCCAGCCTGTTCTGGCCTGCCTGGACCGGGAGAAAGGACGATAGCTTCAGGTTCCATTTTCAAGATTTCCTTAACCGTTATTTTATCGTTCCTGATCGTTTTCACTTCAGCCCCAAGTTCGCTTAGATACTGGTAAAGGTTATAGGTAAATGAATCGTAATTATCAATGAGTAGAATCATTGGCTGCCTCCATCAATGCTTTTAATTTATGGTTGGTTTCATCGAATTCTTTTGCAGGATCAGAGTCATATACAATACCGGCACCTGCCTGTAGATATCCTTTGCCATCCTTGACAACTAATGTTCTGATCGCAAGGGCAAAATCCATGCTTCCACAGGCAGAGAAGTAACCGACTGCTCCTGAATAAACACCTCTTTTTTCAGCTTCAAGCTCGTTGATGATTTGCATCGCCCGAATTTTTGGAGCTCCGGACACTGTTCCTGCAGGCAGGCATGCCGCCAATCCATCAACAGGATGAGCTTCCGGCAAGAGTCTCCCGCTCACCTCTGATACGAGATGCATGACAAACTGATACCTCTCAACAGCCAGGAATTTATCAACCTTTACACTGCCTATCTCACAAATCCTCCCTAAATCATTCCTTGACAGGTCGACTAGCATCTTATGTTCGGCCAATTCTTTTTCATCCTCATTTAATTCCAATTCCATTTTTATGTCTTCCTCAGCTGTTTTTCCTCTTGGCCTTGTTCCTGCAATCGGGTTTGTAATCATCGTTCCATCCCTGTACTTTACGAGGCTTTCAGGGGAGGTACCGGCAACAACATAGCCTTCAAAGTCAATGAAGTACATATAAGGGGAGGGATTATCCACTCTCAGCTTTCGATAGAACGAAAATGGATCTCCTTTTGCATTCGCTGAAAGCCTTCTTGATAACACAACCTGAAAGATTTCTCCCTCTTCAATCAGGCTCTTTGCGGTCCTTACCGATTTTTCAAACTCCTCCCTGTTTTGCGATGTTCTAAAGTCTGATAGTGAAAATCGATTGACAGGATGTTTTTTGACTGACGAATCAAGCTCTTCTTTTCGTTTCTTTATTTTCTTTATAAGATCATCATTGCTGTACCCTGGAAACGGAATGCCAATCAGGTTGATCTTTTGTTTAAGATGGTCAAACACGATTACTTCATTGAAGAACATCAAGTGCGCTTCCGGCATATCGAGTGGATCTTCCTTCAGCGGCCCAATCTCTTCATAATCGCGAATGAAGTCATAGCTGACAAAACCTACCCCGCCTCCTATAAAAGGAATATCAAATTCAGTATTTAATTTAGGAAGCATTTCTTTCAGTGCCTTGGAAAATGGGCCACTTACACGCTCCTTAACCCCGTTCCTTGACAGATACGTCTGGCCCTTTTCATTCAAAAGCTCGTAAACGGGATCACAGCCAATAAAGGAAAAACGGCCGGAATCATTATGTTTATGGGAACTTTCCAGCAGAAATTTTTTCTTTCCGGAAATCATTTGAAATACAGATATAGGGGTTAATGTATCTCCCTCAATTTCCTCAATAAAAACATCAAGTGCCTCTACATTCATATAAATCCTCCTTTAAAATAGACAAGACGCAAAAAGCTTTGATCAAACCCTGTTGATTGTAGTGGAAGGCGCGAAGACTCCTGCGGGATGAGCAAGTCATGGGGAGACCCCGCAGGAGCTTTCGACGAGGAGGCTCCCCGACTGCCCGCGGAAAGCGAAGCGCCTGGAACGTAGATCAACAGCCAATAAAAAAGTCCCCTATACATGCACAATGATTGTGCTGTATAGAGGACGATTACGATAGGACCGCGGTGCCACCTCAAATTGGAGCTTTAAGAGCTCCCTCTCTTCAAGTACAGGAAAACCAAAAAAGCTTTCGATATACCCTATCCTTTTAACGGAGGAATCCCGGGCAAGCCCTACTGTTACTTCAGGCTGCCTCTCACAAGGCCATTCGGCAAGTATTTCTGTGCCGGTTCACACCATACCCGGCTCTCTGCAACAGAAATATCCTGCTTACTCTTCTTGTTCATCGAGTTTACATAATATTATTATCAATATCAAACAGCAGACAAAAAGGGTCCCCCATCCTTATTGAATACAATAAGGACGAGAGACCCGTGGTGCCACCTTAATTAGCTGTAAAACAGCTCACTTAACAGCATCGAGCATTGAATGCTTAATGCCTGCCTTTTATAACGATAAGGCCATTTCGCCAGAGCCTACTGCCGTAAGGGTTCGGTCCGGAAGCTCGGAAGTCCATTCGCTGCAACAGTTACACTGATTCCCACCAACCATCAGCTCTCTGAAGTACCTGATCCAGTTACTACTCTTCGTCATCGCTCATTCATTATATTAATCATTATAATAAAGCGGTGATTCACAAATGTCAAACAAAAAATGAAATATTTTAATTTTTCTGCATTAAAAATTTCTCTAGATTTCTCTTCCAGTCTTCTGCCAGTTCCTCGATTTCTAACAGTCCTTCAATCGCTTGATAGTCCTTCCTCTGGTGAAAATAAATTTCATTTGCCCTTAAAATCGAAAAGTCATTTTGTATCCTCTCCAAAAAAGTGATTTCGGAGTCTTCGTAGACCATTCCCTCTTGAAGAACACGGAAAAAATAGCCGGTATAGCCAGTCTCGACTACCCTTTTCAGCAGACGGTCAATTTGGTTATTCTTCGATATTTTTGAACACGGAATCCTTCCCTGTGTCACCTGGATCACAGATTCTCCAAGCTTGTATGTATCACCGATATAGATATCGGCTTCCAACATGCCCGGGGCTGAAATATTCTCCCCAAAGGTTGGAGGGTCAAATTCCTTTCCGAATTCAACAGACCATTTTGAATAATGCTCTGCGGGATAAAAACAAACCGCTCTGTCAGGTCCTCCATGAAATTCTGTTGCCGCCACGCCATCTCCCTGAAAAGATTCTTTTGTAAGTAACGCTTGTGTCACTCTTTTTTTTCCTATTGCTGAAAGTTCTTCTTTGCCGTTCCAGTTCTTAAGCTCCGGCTTCCCTATATTCAGGTACAATATTTGTGTCATGATTCCACCAACCTTCAAGCCTTTTCCAATTATTTTATCCTTTTCGCCCTAAAATCTCCATAAGGAATTTACACAGCAAATATCTTTCCCATAAAAAGACATCTGTTTTTTCTGTTGTTTATGTCCACACTAAAAATAGTATGAAAAAAGGCAGGTTAATATCATGAATTATATTGAAAGCTTGTTTCCAAAATCTGGTGGAGTTTCGGATAAAAAAGATACGAAAAAGGATAATGTCAATAATCAAAAATGGGCAATTGTCTCTCTCGCATCCATTCCGCTTGTGATGACACTTGGTAATTCGATGCTGATTCCTGTTTTGCCTGTCATGGAAAAGAAAATGGGCATTTCTTCCTTCCAATCAAGCCTGATCATAACTGTATATTCAATAGTAGCCATATTTTTAATCCCGATAGCCGGGTATTTATCTGATCATATTGGCCGAAAAAAAGTCATCATCCCAAGCCTGATCATAACTGGAATTGGAGGAACTATATCTGGGTGGGCATCATGGCAAATGAACGATGGATACTGGGTTGTCTTAATCGGGAGAGCTTTGCAGGGTGTGGGAGCAGCTGGAGCTTTTCCAATCGTTTTGCCCCTGGTTGGAGATATGTTTAAAAACGATGATGAAGTGAGCGGTGCCCTTGGAGAGATTGAAACCGCAAACACGCTGGGAAAGGTGCTCAGCCCGGTTTTAGGCTCTTTCCTGGCAGGATTCATCTGGTTTATCCCATTTTTTTCAATACCAGTGTTCTGTGCACTATCGATCATAATGATGATTTTCCTTGTAAAAAGTCCAAAAAAGAAAGAAAAACCATTACCTTTTAAGGATTTCCTCAAGAAAATCAAACTGACTTTCACCGAGAATGGGCGGTGGCTCTATGCCATCTTTTTTATTGGTGCCATTGTCATGTTCGTGTTGTTTGGAGTCTTATTTTACCTGTCCGATATTCTGGAGAACAAATATGGAATAAAGGATTTGAAAAAAGGATTGTTTCTTGCCCTGCCTTTAGGGGCTCTGTGCCTTTCATCATTTATTACTGGAAAATTAATTAAGAAGAACATGATCCTTATGAAGTGGATTACGTTCTCGAGCTTGGTTCTGCTTGGTATAGCAGTGGCCCTCTTGAGTTTTTCAAGAGAGCTATGGTTTCTAATCTCCATGTTCCTCGTTGCCGGCATTGGTATTGGAGCAAGCCTGCCTCCACTGGATGCATTGATTACTGAAAGTATTGAACAAGAAGAACGAGGGACCATTACATCCTTATACAGCTCAATGAGATTCATCGGGGTAGCTGCAGGTCCGCCTGTCATCGCTTTAATGATGAAAAATTCTAATAAGCTAATGTTCATAATTCTGACGGTATTAAGCATTTCTGCAGCCCTAGCCACATTTCTCGCTATAAAACCAGATAAACAAGAGGCGTAAAAACGCATTGTTTTTCGAACAATGCGTTTTTTTAACGCCTGGCTGATTGCTCTTCCAAAAATTTAGCCACTTCACTATTGAACTCCTGCCATTTCTTTACAGGTACCTGATGTGAGACTTTAGGGATGATCGCTGTCCGGAAATCTTCAAGCTCTCGTTCATACGCCCTTAGATGCTGATTGATAAAATCCCTCGCCCCATAAATAAGCAATAGAGGGACATTCAAATTCTTCAGCCGGCCGATACAAGAATAATTCAATGACTCATGGTAAAAATGGAACCATGTATTTAAATCGGTCTTCAACATATGTTCAATCAGTTCGGTCCTGTAGTTTTTATCGAATGTGTGAGCGGTTGCAATCACCTTGGCCAGGGTTTTTGGTGAATTCCTGACGAAATACATCCCCAGCATATGTTCATATTTCAATGAGGGCGATTGTACCTCAGCAAAGCCTCCGCACAAGATAATTGATTCAGTTCGTTCCGGGTAGGCCAAGGCGAATTCCTGAGCGATGCTGCCTCCTGAGGAATAACCGCATAACGTCACCTTGTCCTGGCCAATAAAGTCAGCCAGCTCCAACACTTCTTTTGCATACTTTTGGATGGTAACGTTTTTTAATAAAACAGAAGACTCCCCATGACCGCTTAAGTCGGGTAAAATTAGCTTATAACGTTCGCTCAGCGGCTTCTGAAATTGAAATACCTTCCTACCCATACCAGGTGGATGCAGAAAGATAATTGGATTTCCCTGCCCAATCTCTTCGTAAAAGAGATCCCCATATTCTAATGTGCATCTAGGCATCCGTTATTCACTCCTATGCATGGATTATACAACTTCATTAGTATAGCCAAATCGCAAAACATCTCATGCATAAAACCCTTATAACCGTGACAATGACCGTCTCCTATGGTATTCTTGTATTGTATGAATGTAAAGAATGACTGCCGGTGTTGGCCCACCAGCAGTCTCCGCAATAGCCGTTCCCGCCTGAGGTTCGGCAAGATAAGCAGATGGACCTCTCACTGTATTACAGTAAAGTGAGGTCTATTTTTTTTGGCTTAACGTTAGGATTGCGAGGATTAGACTGGCAAATGAAAACATAGCCATAAAGGTTTCGAATACCGTCAAAGGCATCACCCCCTTCCTCCGGGGCTTAGCCGACCACCTTGAGAGTGACTATTGCTACTCAAGTATAACATAACCTTGTCCAAAATAAGAACATCCGTTCTATATTAGAACAAAATTAGGGCTAAGATACTAGACGGAATGAATTCTATCTAGTATCCCCCTCCTTCAGTCTGTCTTCAATCTTGGCTTCCCGGGATCGCATTCCGGCTTATTCATTGAGGCTGCTTCAGCAACTTTGGATAAATAATAGCACTCCTCCCTGAACATATGGTCAGCCATTAGCGGAGCAAAGCTGCCCAGTGCCTGTTCAGTCAACTCGAGTTCCTTTAGTTCATCAAGAAACTTCATGAACAGCTGAATTTCCAGCGATACCTCTCGATTCATCCTTTGCAGAGCTGGAAATGAACTTAAATTTGTTCGCAGGTAACCCGTCATTTCGACTGCTTTTAAGTAAAAATCCTCAAAATGCTTCATGTATTTTTCACTCTTGGCCTTTAAACTTTTTTCAACCTGGTCAAGATTACTTTGAATGGCACCGGCATGACCAGCCGCATCAAGCAGCCAGACAGTATGATGGTGCAATTCGTGGAATACCGGCGGAACCTCTCCTCTTTTTAGATATCCAAGAACTCTGATATACTCCTCAACCTCATTTACCATATGGTTTAAAAAGGTTGGGCCGAAATGGATTTTGACATTGCCAGTCAGCATTTTTTCTATCAGATCCAGCTTAAATTGCCGAATTTTCTTTGCTTCTTCATCTGCTCTCAGGCTCAAATGAATGAGATTGGTCGTTTCTACCCTTTGCAGCAGCCTGTCAAAGGTATTAATGAAGTACTTCGCCGTTTCTATTTCTTCCTGCTCTACAGGTACAAGAGCCTCGTGCAGGAATCGCCCATGGTCACCAAGAACCTGAAGCCAAAACCGGTGTTCATACAAGGCAGCCGCTTTAAAATCCCTCTCCATCCTCTTTTCCCCCTTTACAAATCACTTCATAAAAGCTTATAGGCTAAGCGGGGGAAATATTCATATGTCCACTACTATAAAATTTTATACAAAAAGCCTGCAGACTTTAAGCCTGCAGGCCTTTGGTTTTATTTTGCAACTGGTTTCTTCAATATTCCAAGCAAGATGGCTGTGACGACTGAACCGATGAGAATTGCAGCCAGGTATAACAGCCAGCCTCCCTCGACTAGCGGTACTACGAACAATCCGCCGTGAGGAGCTCTCAGCCCAATGTTAAACATCATAGTCAATCCGCCGGCAACAGCTGATCCAGCCATTACAGAAGGGATTACACGGAGCGGATCTGCGGCTGCAAACGGAATGGCACCTTCAGTGATGAAGGAAAGTCCCATGATATAATTTGCCTTTCCTGCATCCTGGTCTTCCTTGGAAAACTTATTTTTAAAGATCGTAGTTGCCAGTGCAATTCCAAGCGGAGGAACCATACCGGCTGCCATGATTGCAGCCATTGGCTCATAAACACCGTTAGCAAGCAAGCCTGTTCCGAAAACATAAGCTGCTTTATTAACCGGACCGCCCATGTCGAATGCCATCATTAAACCGAGGACAATACCAAGCACTACAGCATTGCCAGTCCCTAGTCCCGAGAGCCAATCAGTGATTGCCTGATTCAAGGCACCGACTGGTTTGTTTACTAAAAACAGCATAATGAACCCTGTTGAAGCAATACCGAACAATGGATACAAGAGAATGGTTTTAATACCCTCAAGTGAAGCAGGAAGTCCAGCGAACAATTTCTTCAGTCCCAATACTAGATAGCCAGCGAGGAATCCGGCAACCAAACCGCCAAGGAATCCGCCGCCGCCAGTTGCTGCGAGTAATCCGCCGACCATACCCGGTGCAAAACCTGGCCTGTCAGCAATACTTAGTGCAATAAAGCCGGCAAGAATTGGCACTAACAATCCAAAGGCACCGCCGCCTCCGCCAATGTCCATCAATGCCTTGGCAATTGGGTGATAGGAAGGATCATCTGGATTAAACGCGTTATATCCGAACATGAACGAAATTGCGATTAGAATACCGCCGCCGACTACGAAAGGAAGCATATTCGATACGCCATTCATTAAATGCTTATATATTCCGCCGCGGCTTTCCTTCTTTTCTGCAGTTGCATTGCCTGATGCCTTATATAGTGGTGCGTCCTTTTTAACAGCCTTTTCAATCAAGTCCTTTGGTTTTCGGATTCCATCCGCAACAGGAACATCAATTAGAGGCTTGCCAGCAAAGCGGTCCATATCCACCTTTGTGTCGGCTGCAATGATGACTGCTTCAGCGTTTTCAATGTCTTCTTTCGTAAGGACATTTTTCGCCCCACCCGAGCCATTCGTTTCAACCTTGATATCTACGCCCATTTCGGCAGCTTTCGCTTTTAAGGAATCTGCGGCCATGTAAGTATGGGCAATACCCGTAGGGCATGCAGTTACTGCAACGATAAACTTTTTATTGTTCCTCTCAACCTTCTCTTCGCTTTCATCCTTGTCGTAGCTGTTAATGATTCTAATGACATCATCTGCAGTCTTTGCTCCAAGCAGCTTTTCACGTGCATCAGCTTTCATCAAAATGGAAGAAAGTCGCGCAAGGGCTTCAAGGTGGGTATTGTTTGCCCCTTCTGGTGCTGCAATCATAAAGAATAGATGTGCAGGCTGTCCGTCCAATGATTCATAATCGATTCCAGCCTCAGATCTTCCGAATACAATTGCCGCTTCCTTTACAACTGAAGTTTTTGCATGTGGAATGGCGATCCCATCGCCTACGCCTGTTGTGCTCTGTTCTTCCCGTTTTAGAATGGCTTCCTTAAAAGCATTACGGTCCGTGATTTTCCCAGCCCGCTCTAGCACTCCTACAAGCTCATTTACAGCATCCTGCTTTGATGCAGCACTCATTGATAATAAAATAGTCTCTCTAGTCAGCAGTTCTGTGATTCTCATGTTTTCTCCCCCTTACTAGCTGTTTAATATTTTTACTTCTTGAAGAAGTTGTTCAACTTTCTCAGGTGTGCATAATCCGATTGAAAACGCAGTTGCGCTTCCGGATGCAACACTATAGCGGAAAGCTTCTTTGCGGTCACCGGTCTTTAAATACTGAGCCAGGAAACCAGCCACCATTGAATCGCCTGCACCCACTGAGCTTTTGACTTCACCTTGAGGAACATCAGCTTTATAGGCGTCGTTTTCATTGATATAGACGGCACCTTTCTCAGCCAATGAAACGATGACATTTTTAGCACCAGCTTCAACAAGTTTTTTTCCATAAATAATGGCTTCATCAGCTTCGGTAATTTCCTTGTTGAAGAACTGCCCCAACTCATGATGATTCGGTTTAATCAGGAAAGGCCTGTGGACAAGGATGTTTTTCAGCAAATCACCTTCTGCATCCACGATCACTTCTGCTCCTGTATCCTTGCAGATTTGGACTATCTCTTCATATATGGAATCAGGCATGCTGGAGGGAATGCTTCCCGCGAGGATCAGATAATCACCGAGTCCAAGCTGCTTGATTTGCTCCTTCAATGTTCCTATTGCCAGTGTGGATATTTCCGGGCCACTGGCATTTATTTCTGTTTCTGTTCCGGCCTTAAGCTTAATATTGATTCGAGTATCACCCTCAACATTGACAAATCTGGTTTGCACGCCTTCCCTGTTAAGAAACTCCTCGACATACCTGCCAGTGAAACCTCCGATAAAACCTGTAGCCTTGCTGTCAACTCCAAGGGAGCGAAGTACCCTTGAAACATTGATGCCTTTACCGCCAGGAAGTTTTGTTTCATTCGAACTTCTATTCAAACTGCCTAAATGAATTTCATCTGCTTCAACGAGGTAATCAACAGATGGATTAAGAGTCAGTGTGTATATCATGATGTCACAACCTTTATTGAAGTTTTGCTCGTATATTGTCCTTTATGATCCTCATCAATGGTATTGGTAATGATCGCAGCCTCATGGAGATCTGCAATTTTTGCGAAGGTGATCTCAGAGAACTTTGTGTCATCAGCAAGGACAAATACCTCTCGGGACAATGTCATTGCTTTTTGCTTGATCAGCGCTTCTTCCTGGTCCGGCGTCGTATAGCCAGAATGTGGATGAATTCCATTAACTCCGAGGAAGCATTTATCGAAGCGGTACTGTTCAAGGCTTGCCAGAGCTCCTCTTCCAATGACCGCATTCGTTTTCGGCTTGGCATATCCGCCGATCACATACGATTCTATATTTCTTTCAAGCAGCTGCGGTAAGTGCATGAGTCCATTAGTAACTACGACAATATCTTTTACCGGAAGGAAACTAACCATTTCCAAAATAGTCGAACCGGCATCAAGATAGATGCTATCCCCTTCTTCCACAAGACTTGCTGCATATTGAGCGATTTGTCTTTTTTCCTGAAGGAATTTGGTGGATTTTTCAATCATGCTTGGCTCCTGGAGTTTGCCCCTTAACCTTGCTGCTCCGCCATGCACTCTTTTCAGGAACTTCCCTTCCTCAAGGATGGTCAGGTCCCGGCGGATGGTCGATTCCGAAGCCTCAGTCAGATCAACTAGTTCCTGTATCTTCACTATTGGTTTTTCTTTTATTAATTGTAAAATGAGCTGGTGGCGCTCAGGTGTCAACATGAGCCATTCCTCCTAATTGCTTCGTATTATCATCATAATGTAATCGATTTCAGAAATCAATCATTTTCTTTCAAAAACAATCATTTTAAGTCAAATTTTAAATAAATATGAACGTTTATGACAGTTATCAGAAAATAAAAAAACCTCCGAAATGGAGGTTTTCTAATAGAACTACTAAAATAATAAAGCCTTGATACCCTGGTAGCCAAAATAGAAGCCAAATCCGAGCAAGGAAAGGCCGGACAATATTGAAATAGCCCTCAAGCTGCCATAATTCAAAAACTTCCTGAAACCGGTGGTAATCGCTGCTACAAAAATGTCCCACAATGCCAGGCCGAGAAAAATCATACTGCTGTATATCAGCAGGTCTGTCCGTCCATAGTTGCTGGCGGTTTTTGCAAGCACAGAACCATAGATTCCCAGCCAGAAAAGAATGGATAAAGGGCTGCTGATCGACATGATAAAACCCGTAAGGAAACATTTGAGCAACGATTCTTTACCGCGGCTGAAAGCGAGATCAATGGTATTGGCCTTTATAATACACTCTATCCCCGAGTAAATCATGACGAATCCGCCAAACAGCCAGAGGAATATTTGAATGATAGGCATGTCCAAAAAATTCACAAGACCCAAATAGATTAACAGCATAAAAATGGCGTCGGCAATCATCGAACCTGTCCCTACAATCCAGGCATGCCAGAAACCATTTTTGATCCCCTTATCCAACCTGGCTGAATTTACCGGGCCGATTGGTGCAGCCAGCGTTAACCCAAGGAATATATAACTGACTAGTACACTTACACTCAAGGCTTCGTCCCCCAACATACAAAAACTTTGTACATTGTATGTTGGAAATTTCAATCCTAATACTACCTGTCCAATTTTTTAAAATACAATTTGCAGCTTTGTTTAAACAGCATGATCCTTACTGCACTGCACAAAATTTTTTTCATTGTAATCTATAGTTTCTGTGCTATAATTCTGGTATAAATACGCGGGTGTGGCGGAATCGGCAGACGCGCTAGATTCAGGTTCTAGTGGTGGCAACACCGTGGAGGTTCAAGTCCTCTCATCCGCATACAGAAAAGGTGCCTATACATTGGGCACTTTTTTTGTGCAAAAAAACAGCCTGGATATCCATCCAGACTGTTTTGACTACAATATTATCCAATTAAATTCTGACTATGGTTGTTGACTACTTCAAGAACCTTAGTCTCCTGCTCCATATCACTTTGACAAATTGGGCATGCGGGGACATTGCTGCTTTTAAAGTTGTCGCGAACCCAGCAATTGCAATCATCAGAAGTACATACCCATATTTTCGTTTCAGCGGTTACGATCTCTTCAGGCGGTTTTCTTCCAAATGCCATTTCCTCACGCTCCTATAGTTTAATAATGGCCCTTTTCATTTTTGCAGGCTTTCAATAATAATCCCAGTTTATTCTGGACTTTATAAAGCAGCAAAACATTCGAAAAGACCTTATCATCGTTCGATTGATAAAAAAATTCATTTATTATAAAAAGCCGGCAAATGAAACTTTTTATAATAAATGAATGATCCGAAAGTTGATATCTATTCCATTTTACCACACTTTCTTATTTTTACCAAAAGTGACACATCTGCAGTAGCCTGCGCAACAGTTACTAGTATATTCTTTTCATTTTAAATTTATTAAGACTGCCCTAAAAAAAGAAATTATTTTTGTAAAAATAGGTTGTACGCCTCCATAAGTATGAATAGAAATAGTACAAGCAAATTACGATTTGACTATTGGAGGATTAAAAAGTGAATGTTTTCTTGGGTTATATTTTCCTTGGATTATCACTGGCCGCCCCGATTGGCCCTGTTAATGCCGCACAGATGGACAAAGGGATCAAGAGTGGTTTTTTTCAGGCATGGCTTCTTGGCCTGGGCGCACTGACAGCTGATATCATTTACATGCTGACTGTCTATCTGGGTGTAGTTAAATACCTCGAGACACCGTTCATGCAATCATTTCTCTGGCTGTTCGGATTCTTTGTCTTGATGTATACAGGCATTGAGACAATTATCGGCTCTGGCAAAATCGTCATGGATAATCGAAGTGAGGAATCCGGTTTTAAGTCTTTTTTATCCGGCTTTATCATGTCCATTTCTAACCCGCTCACCATCTTATTTTGGCTCGGAATTTACGGATCAGTCCTTGCCAAGACTGCTTCCTCGTACGGCACTGGCGAACTAGTCATTTACAGCTTTGGGATCATTCTCGGCCTTATTCTCTGGGATATCGTTATGGCCGCAATTTCCAGCAGCTTCCGAAAGCTGCTTACCACAAGGTTGCTTACGATTATTTCCCTCCTATCAGGAATATCACTAATTGGCTTTGCCTTATTCTTCGGATATCAGGCGTTGAAGCTTTTTCTTTAAAAAAGAGTGCCCAATGCATCTCACATACTGTAAAGCTGTCACAATAACAGCTGTTTCTTGACAGCTTTGACCGGGTTTCCTATAAAGCTGTCACAATAACGGATGTTTCTTGACAGCTTTGATTGCGTTTCCTGAAAAGCTGTCACAATAAAGGCTGGTTCTTGACAGCTTTGACTACGTTTTCTGAAAAGCTGTCTCAATAAAGGCTGTTTCTTGACATCTTTGACTACGTTTCCTGAAAAGCTGTCTCAATAACGGAGGTTTCTTGACAGCTTTGACTGCGTCCCCTTAAAAGCTGTCACAATAATTTCTTTGTTTTTAAATCGCTGGTATGTCACCGGTCTCCGTTCCAGTACTTGCAATGGGCTAATAAACACCTGTTTTGTTCCAGGTTGCGATTTCCACATACTGCTCCGTTTTCATTAAGTCCTGAAAGCTGCCTTTTATCCGGCAATCTTCCCTTTGCTTCGAATTCCTTGATTGTTTTTGATGTTTTCGATATATAATAGAGGTGACAAAATTAAAAGGATGAGCATTCATGAATATTACCGGACATACTGTCGAGCTTCTTGAGGATCCATTTGGACTTCTGTCAGGGAGCAGATATGAATATTTCCTAAATATCGAGGTAGACGAAGAAGACGAGCTCTATACTGAAAAAGGCTTACTTTTGAAGGTGCTTTTTTTGGTGAACGGCGAAGAGAGACGGATCCTGCAGAGCTATTTTATTGAACAGGAAACGGAAAAGGTTCTTGATTTTGAACTTGAGGAAGATGAAGTGCTGCAAGTGAAAAAGTATTGTGAGGAAAACTTGCCCGCTGAGGAAGAAAATGAAGAGGAAACAAAATAAAAAAGAGCAGATTCCTGCTCTTTTTTATTTTACTTATACTTCTACTGCCTTTCCTTCCTCAACGATGTGATAAAGGAGATGAGCAAGATGCTGAACAGGTCCAAGCTCCCCCTCTTCTTCGTTAAGTTCTTCAGTAAATTCCAGATCATTCAAGTATAATGCTGAAAACTCATAGAAATCCTTCAGTTCGAAGCCGTAGCAATTCGATGGTTCTTCCTTCTGCTCCTCATATTGGAGCATTAAATAATAGACCTTGCCATCTTTATCTTCCGCATCAAAAAAGACAAAGAAACCAATATTCGTATCAAGGTCAAATAAATGGCGTGTACCGCCCTCTGTAGCCTGCTCATAATCCTCGCTGCTTAATTTTTGAACCTTCATTGTTTCTACCTGATCTTCTGCGTGAAATTTCACATCAAAGGTTTTCATTGTTGAATTACCTCCTGTCTCGAATTTACATAGTGGATCTAAAAAAAGATATGCTTTGCGATAATTCTTTCTTCGACAGTCAGGATACCATAAGAGAATTGCTGCTGTCTCCTTTTATCAGTCGGTGATCCTGGGTTAAAGACAATCACACCACCGATTTCCTTGAGGACGGGGATATGCGAATGACCATATACTATGCAATCTACCTCATCGGCTGCGAATGTTTCAATTGCCCTTTTTTCGGTAGTTTTCCCGGTGCCGTGTCCATGGACTATCCCTATATGGAAATCACCTGCCACGAGGATTTCTTTTGTTTTGAGCAGTTTTTTCAGTTCGGGTCCATCTACATTGCCGGTCACGCCGATAACCGGGCCAAACTGTTTTAACTCGCTATATAGCTCCACGGTCTGCCAATCGCCAGCATGAATAATATAGTCACTATCTTGCAGGTCATTGAGCAGTTTCTCAGGCAGCTGCTTTGCTTTTTTTGGCATATGAGTGTCAGAAATGACAACTATTTTCATGGCTCGACACACTCCCTTCGCCTGCCATCCCCTTTTATGGTACCCTGGTGAGAATGGATTAACCTTTTTCAGGATCTTTATATTTTGTCACATTAAAATAATCTTTCGTATCATTATAACTATTGAACTCGATATCGAGGTCATGAAAATATCGGTGAAGCTGAAGTAAGATTTTCTTATCTTTTATCCCATCTTCAATGGTTCTTGAATAATTGGATATCGTATCAAAATCAGCCTGGAGGGCAGTATTGTCAGTTTCGACAGTTGCCAAAACTGAGATGATTTCAGAAGCGATCTCCCTTTGCTCCTCCCATTCAACCGTATCTATCCTTCCCCAACCAAGAGTATCATTATATTTAGTATGAAATTCACGAATGAAGCCGCCAACTGTTGAGTAGTTTTCATGCTCTGAATTCTCCTGAAATAACGCGACAGTCTGACCTCCGTTTTTAAGGTTGCTTTCATCCCTGGCTTCATGATGACTCCTTTTCTCCCACATTGTATAACCTGCATATAACCCAAACGCCAGTAAGAACAGACTTACAGGTAGAACCATAAGTTTCCATGTGCTTTTTTTCTCCATTTGCCTGCCCCCTGTTAGAACTCGTCGTTTATATTCCGCCACTGAACCTATTATTAATATTATTTGACACCCATCCCGAAAAACCTTTTTAATGTTCTTCCATTTGCGTCCCAGCAATAAATTAACGATGAGGAGGAATGAATATGTACTTGAATTTTGGAAAGGTGCGTCCTTACTTAACAACAAGAAGCCTTATCCCTGAAAATCAGGAAACTCTGATTAACTTTGTTTCTTTTCTTCAGCCGGTTGCTGAGCCTCTATTTTACCGCCGGAATCACTTTTCTTATCCGATTTTAACACCAGAGTCATTCACGCTGACAATTTCCGGCTCAGTTGATCACACTTTACAATTCAATTACTCTGAATTTTTGAAGCTGGCATCTAAATCCAATAGGGTGCTCATTGAATGTTCAGGTAATAAGAGGGCATACTTCAAAGAAAAAGTCTTTGGAGAGCAGTGGGAAGATGGTGCGATGGGTGAGGGAATTTGGAAGGGAGTTCCTTTGAAAACCTTGCTTGAGTACACCGGAATTAAAGAAGGTGTATCTGATGTTGTTTTTAGAGGAAGAGACGCAGGCATCAAGAACAGCAAGTGGATCCACTTTGAAAGAAGTTTACCAATTGCCAAGGCCCTAGATCCTGAAGTAATGATCGCATATGAGTACAACGGGAAACCCATCCCCCATAAACACGGTTTTCCTTTCCGGCTGATTGTTCCAGGGTGGTACGGGATGGCGTCTGTTAAATGGCTAAATGAAATCATATTGATTAAAGACAAATTTAAAGGGCCCTTTCAGAGTGATGATTATGTTTATTATTATAAAAACGGCACAACTGAGCCAGTCACTATAAACAGAGTGAATTCAACAATCCAGCAGCCACTTGATAGACAGTTAGTTAAAAGCGGAACCTGCGAAATCAGAGGGATCGCCTGGACAGGTTCCGGGGTCATCGCAAAGGTGGAAATAAGCTTTGATAATGGAGCTAATTGGGAGCAAGCCAGACTGGATACCCCCACTGTGGAACATCAAACTGTTTCATGGAGTTACGCGAAGTTTTTTAAATATGGAAATTCATATCATATATCAGTCCGGGCAACCGATACCGAAGGTAAAACCCAGCCTTCAGAAGCTGTCTGGAACGAGAAAGGGTATGGATACAATGCAGTTATGCAAATTACTGTAAAGGCAGAATGAAGAAAACCCAGGTGCAGAGTATCTTTGCGCCTTGGTTTATTTTAATGCATATCATTCAGTTCAATATAATAGATGAACAATTGATCCAATAATTGATTTAGTTCGGTAAATTTAAAGCCCAGACCAGCTGCAAGTGCAGTGTCGATCGACCAGGATCCAGGCAATGCATACGGAGAGACCGTTCCGTTTTCAGTGGTATCCTTCACGATTGCTTCTTTATTGGCCAGCAAAGCTATTTTATCAACCAATTCTTTCAAACTAATATCTCCGGAAGATCCAGGATTGATTGGTCCCTCAAAATTTGACTTCCCGATATCCAACAAAAAATCTGCGGCTTCATCAGCGTGGATGAAACTGTAGCGCAAAT
Source organism: Bacillus sp. ISL-39 (assembly GCF_018613295.1). NCBI lineage: Bacteria > Bacillati > Bacillota > Bacilli > Caryophanales > Bacillaceae > Bacillus > Bacillus sp. ISL-39. The sequence goes on along the minus strand of NZ_JAGGQM010000022.1, from coordinate 74,739 downwards.
CAGGGTCTGGCATGCCTATTGGTTGTCCTGAAAGTATTTTATCTACATGGAACTTCAGGCGTTCTGTGTAATCGTCTTCCGAAACGACAATTGGGAACCGGACGGAAACGACCTCAAAATAACCAAGCTGATTGAATACCGCTTCTGAGGCTCTTTTTGCCTCTTTGTAGCCTTCATACCCTGGGTATTCCTTTCGGCTTTTGTATTCTATTGGATATGTAAAAGCATTAAAATTGCCTTCTGTATGAAGCGTGCCAAAGTCATATACAGCTTGAGTAGAGGTGAAAATATAGCGGGCCGCTTTCCCCTTCAATGCCTCTACTGTATCTCTCGCCTCCATTGGCGAAAAACAGGATTGGTCATACACAAGGTCCCATTCTTTTCCTTCGAAGGCTGCTGCCATCGTCTCTTTCTTTTCCCGATCAATTACCAGCCGCTTAACATTTTCACCAAAAGGGTCATTTTTCATTCCCCTGGTAGCAATCGTTACCTCATCACCATTCTTTATCAGCTTTTGCACCAGCTTTTTTCCAAAATACTGGGTTCCTCCAAGTACAAGAATTTTTCTCATCGATAATCCCCCTTCACTATAAATTTATTCTTCTTAAGCTCCGGATTCTCCTTTAAAAATAATCCAAACAAAAACCGGCCACATAGTGATGGCCGGCTGTGTAATCTGTGCTTGTTTCTTTAAGCTTGTTTCTTTTCCTTAGCCTTTGGTTTAGCGGCTGTTTTCTTCTTCTTTGCTGAGGCTGGCGCTGGCTCTTTCTTTTTCTCAGGCTTGGTACGGTCGATAGAAGCCTGAAGCGCTGCCATAAGATCTGTAACATTGGAGACTGGCTCTTTTTCGGTAGGAGTGACCATTTCTTTGCCCGTACGCTTTGCTTCGATAAGTTCCAATAAAGCGGTACGATAATCATCCTTGTACTTTTCTGCATCAAACTCGGTTGTCAGCTGATCAATGAGCATGATGGCAGTAGCCAGCTCCTTTTCCGTCACTTTATCTTCTTCTGGTACATTCGGGACATCTACTGCGTTTCTGACTTCATCCGGGAAATGGATGGTCTCCATGACGAGTGTATTGTTATAGACGCGTACAACTGCAAGTTGTTCCTTTGCCCGAATGATTATTTTGGCAATTCCCACCTTCTGCGATTCTTCAAGAGCTTTCCTGAGTAGAGAATAGGCCTTACCGCCGCCCTCGTTCGGAGACATGAAATAGCTGCGCTGAAAATAAATCGGATCTATTTCCGTAATTTTTACAAAGTCGATTATTTCCACGGCTTTATCTTCATTTTCTTTCCTTAACGCTTCAAGATCCTCATTTTCAAGAACGACAAACTTACCTTTTGTGTATTCATAAGCCTTAACGATGTCTTCGTTTTTCACTTCAACATCGCACACTGGACAAGTTTTCTCATATTTTATTGGCGAGTGGCATTCTTTATGAAGAGTTCTCAGCTTGATGTCCCGATCCTCAGTCGCAGCATGAAGCTTGACCGGGATATTGACAAGCCCGAAGCTGATGCTCCCTTTCCAGATTGTATGCATTACATTCTCCACCTTATCGTTTTAATACTAATTTGCTTAATAATTGTTTTATCATGCATTAAAACATTTCCCAGTGTACTAGGATGGAGCCAAACAGGAACAATATAAATAGTCACTGGTGTGAAAGGATGGGGAAAAATGCTGAAACCAATGCTCCCTACACTGGCATTTGAAACGCCGCAGGGGAATGAATGGCGTTATGAGATCAAATTTGACGGCTTTCGTGCCTTGTTGACATGGGATTCAGAAATTGAATTGACAAGCCGCAATGGAAAACCGCTGCTTCCTTTGTTCCCAGAATTAGAAGTGTTCCTTACTGCCAACAAGGAAAAGTTCCAGCCATATCTGCCTCTGACATTAGACGCTGAGCTAGTTTATTTAGAGAACCCTTATAAAGCCAATTTCGGGGCAATCCAAATCAGGGGAAGAATGAGATCAAAGGAAAAAATCAAAGCCGAAGCTGACAGGAATCCATGCAGGCTGATGGTTTTCGACCTTTTGAAGGTAAAAGGAAAAAATATAGCATCTGAGAGTTACAACCACAGGCGGACAAACCTTCAATCCCTGTTTTCCGAGATTGGGCTGCCTCTCTCTCCCAATCATCAAAACCCGGACTTGGTCCAGCTTATTCCGAGTGAAACGGATTTGAAAAGCTTATGGGAAAAAATCGTCATTTACGATGGAGAGGGGATCATTGCCAAGCAATACAACAGCAGATGGGAGGAAGGAAAACGGACAGAAACGTGGATTAAATCGAAGAACTGGAAGTATGTTTCCTGCTTTGTCACGGCTTATGAGAAATCAAACGGTTACTTTTATATCTCAGTTTACAGGGATTCAAAAATACATCAAATTGGCCTGGTAATCTTCGGATTCAAGCCCGAGGAAAAAAATGCCCTCCATCAAATCATCAAACAAAATAAAAGTGATGAAGATACTCAGTTCATTTATGTGGAACCAGGCATTTGCCTTGATGTAAAGTATCTGGAAATCTATGAGGACCAACTTCGTGAGCCTCATTTTCATCAGTTTCGTTTCGATTTAAGTCCAGATACCTGCACTTATGAAAAGTTTGTTTTCCAACAAAAGAATCTGCCTCCGGATATTGAAGTCACCCATCCCGATAAGCCGATTTGGGAAGAACCGCCGATCCAAAAGATGGATTACATTCATTATTTAAGGGAGATTTCCCCCTATATGCTTCCATTCCTGGAGGACCGGCTGTTAACAGTGATCCGCTATCCTCACGGGATGTTTGGCGAAGCCTTTTACCAAAAAAACGTCCCTGATTATGCACCGGCTTTTGTCCAGACTGCAAAATCTGAAGGAATTGAATATATTGTCTGCAATAATATGAAAACCTTGCTTTGGCTCGGTAATCAAATTGCCATTGAGTTTCATATTCCCTTCCAGACAATCAACAGCAAAGGGCCTGATGAAATCGTCTTTGACCTTGACCCGCCATCGAGGGACGATTTCCATTTAGCGATTAAAGCTGCCGTTTATATCAAAGAGGTCCTGGATGAATTAAAGCTGATCAGCTTTATAAAAACTTCAGGGAACAAAGGACTCCAGGTGTATATCCCGCTCCCGGATAACCGTTATAGCTACGATGATACAAGGTTGTTCACCTCCTTTATCGCGAACTACCTGGTATCTAAAGAGCCGGAATCGTTTACGATCGAACGGCTGAAGAAAAACAGGGGCAACCGATTATATGTGGATTACATCCAGCATTCTGAAGGCAAAACGATTGTCAGCCCCTATTCCGCTCGCGGAAAATCACATGCAGGTGTGGCCACTCCGTTATTTTGGGAAGAAGTGAATGAGAATTTAAGACTTGAGGATTTCCATCTAGGCACAATCATCGAGCGTGTGCAAAAGTCAGGCTGTCCGTTCAGGACTTATTTTGCTGCAAAAACAGCGCAGAATTTCGAACCGGTCCTGAATGTTTTGAAGTCAAAAAAATCCTGAGGAAGCTCCTCAGGATTTTTTTCGTTTAAAATTGGCTTAGATACTTTTTAGCATGCTCCTGCAGTCTGCCGTACAGGATATCTTCGTTGAAATCTTCCTGTTCCAGTATTTCCTCAAGTAATCCCTTATTTGAAAAATCAACTTCAATGTGAGCAGAATATACAAAAGTCGCATTGCCGATCAATTCGATGGTATAAGTATCATTTTCTTTATGGACAGCGCATTGAACCATTCCGCCATTATTATAGACATTGATTGGCTGGCCAAGGTCATTCTCACCCATCAGGCATGTGACAAGTGTGGAGGCCGACATCGCTGTTCCACAAGCATTCGTATAGCCAACGCCTCTTTCATATGTCCTGACAAAGATACTCCCCTTTTCAAGGAGCCTTATGAAGCTGACATTAACACCATCAGGAAATAAATCATTAGGATTGTTTACCTTTTCACTCAATCTCGTCTGCAAATCGGATTCCAATTGCTCTTTGCTGACTACAGCCGTCAGGTGAGGATTTGGCACTGCAAGAGCTGTAAACGTCAATTCCTCAGATAACTGCGGAATCTTCTCCTGAATCAGTTTTTCCTGATTGAGCACTAACGGCAAATCCTTCAGGTCAAAAGTTACCGGTGATATTTCCACCTGGTAAGTTGGGATATCACTGAAAATTTCCTCATGCTTCTTCACCTTGAGGTTGGCTTTCATCGTTTCAATCACGGCTTCATCCACGCCAAGCTTCTCACAGACATAACGTCCTGCACAGCGAAGGCCATTGCCGCACATGGATGCCTCTGTACCGTCAGAATTAAAAATCCGATACTGGGCGTCTGCAACCATGCTTGGACGGATAAACAGAATTCCATCCGCACCCAGTGACGATTCCCTGTCACAAAGCGCCAGCGCTAGATCACGCCTTTTAAAATCATCAAATTTATAATTACGGTCGGTTTCATCTATCAATAAAAAATCATTATTTGATCCATGACATTTAATCAAATCAATTAACATACTTACGCCCCCAAAAACCTTCGTTATATTACAAGATGCCATAAAAGCTCGAATTGTTCAATATTGAAAGTCGTCAGAGATTATTTTTCTTTTGGCTGAGCTTCTGCTTACTGTTTTAGACTTCCCGAGCGGATTTCGGGCAATGCAGATTCCCTCATTTTCAGTTTAGCCTATTCCCTTTTTCATACATAAAAAGAACCAGCTTGGGTTGCTGGTTCTTCTTGTTTTATGATGCCATTCGTCTGCATTCTTCCGCACATTTAAAGCAGGCTTCGGCACATTTTTGGCAATGATCATGGTCATGCTTTTTGCATTCATTGCCGCAAGCTTCGCAAATTTCTGCACACAAACCGCAAATCTGGTTCACAAAGTGGCTGTTTGTCTGCATTGCAGTGACTGCCATACCGCAAATTTCTGCACATTCCCTGTCCATTCTGATACATTCTGCCATCATTTTTACATTCTCTTCCTTTAAACAGGAATCAAAACATACATTACAGGCTTCAATACATTCTATGCATGCCTGGATACAATCCTGATATTGTTGGTTTACCATGTCCCAGCCTCCTTCTAGTTTCTATCTATTTGTTAACCTCTTGGAGCCCAAAATAAACGAAACTTTCAAAAATGGAATAATTTTCAAACTAATGGTTGTAATACATATAAAGATTTGCGAGAGCAGCAAATACAGCCATCCGCTCTTCCTCACCCATCGTATAGTCCAAAGTTAACACAGGGATATTGGCTTCTTTAAAGAACCTGGTCCATTCCAATGGCATCCACCCTTTTTGCAGCCTGGCTGTTGTGTTGCCGTCTTCCCGGACAAATTTATAATCATGAGTCAGACCAGGGGGTTTTTCGATTTTCAACTGTCCTCCACCCAAGACAGCCGAACCAATAGTCACTTTGGTGTTCTTCTTTGGAAAAAACATACCAATTACATCATTTTGTGCATTTAGCATTTTATATCTATATCGCTCTTGTTTCAGCTTTCCTTGCAGATTTCCTTTGGAGTCATAGATTCCAATTTCTTTCATTATTCTTTTATCTGCAAAATAAGGGATAAACCAACGGAACCTTCTAATAGTGAGTTCTCTTAATTCTCCGGCCAGCATTCCGTCGGGAGTAAAAAAGAGCAGCCTTATTGCAGGCGCAGGAGAAAAGGCGATGAGAAGGTGGTTTTGCTCAAATAGTTGTTTATCATCATACCGGTGGAATGCTTCCTCGCTCTCTTCTGATTTTTGTTTATATAATATAAAGTGATTGTAGTGTAGGAAGACTAAAAGCAAGAACGGTACTGCTACCAGGAACAGAGGTATATTCCATGAAAACAGCAGGCTTGCCGTCAAAATCAATGTAAGAAGACCTGCTGATATAATGGAACCGTTTAAGCTGATATAGGCTGTCTGCTGATAATATTGCCGTATACTCATATCTATTATCTCCTCGAAGAAAATCTATTTCGTCACTCTAAGTCTATTAATCGAAGTGCATAATCATTCTGCCTTTTTTCGGCTAAGGCTGTTTTCGATTAATCATAGTGTTCGAACATGTCCTTTCTTCGCCATTCTAATAGGTATCGTGGCATTTTTAGAGACGACTCAGAAGAAAAGTTCATAGAATTATCTACAACTCAATAACTTTATAATTTCCTTAACCAAAAAAACCGGACAGGAGTCCATCCCATCCGGTTTTGCATTAGATTATTTCATTTTCAGCGCATTTACTGCATTGATTAGACCATAGCCAGTTTGCTCATCATAACCCGGTTTGAAAAGATCTTCAGCTGAGTTTTGGATGATTGCCTTGACTTGAGCTGGAGTCAATTTGTCCTTACCGTGTTTGGCGATTACCACACCTGCAAGAGCTGCAGTTTTTGGTGCTGCCATTGAAGTTCCGCCTTTTGCGCCGTATCCATGACCAATGACTTCCTTCGTATCTGGATCAAGTACAGGTACAGTGCTGTAAGCAAGGTAACTATTATCTCTTCCAGTACGAGTAACAGGATCATAATTCGGTCCAAGGTCGCCGCCAGGAGCCATTACATCGATTTTACCAACGCCATAGTTGGAGTAGAATGCAAGATTCTTTAAAGCACCGCCAGCGGAAACTCTGATCATCGTCTGGCTGCTGGGGCTTCTGTGAGTAGCACCAGTGTCATCACCTGACAATTTTCCCGGGCTGCTAAGATCGACACCGTTGTTTCCTGCAGAGCCGACAACTGTTACACCCTTCTTGATTGCGTACTGGATTGCACGATTGAACAATTGAACATCAGCGACGATGTCGTTCGTTGCATACGCTGGATCCTGGAACCAATCATACCCGCCAAGAGACATGTTGACAACGTCGACGTTATCGTCTGCTGCTGTCATTAGAGCTTCGGCAATATGGGAAGTAGCTGCTCCGCCAGTTGGACCAAATACTCTGTATGAGGCTACTTTAAGATCAGGTCCTACACCAAGCGCTTCACCTTTTGCCGCAATTGATCCAGCAACATGGGTTCCGTGGCTGTTCTGGTCGATTGGGTCAGAATATCCAGGTACAAATGATTTACCGCCTGCGTAATTATCTTTTAAATCAGGGTGATTATAGTCAATGCCTGTGTCGATTACGCCTACAACGATATCTTCACCATCAACAGATAATCCAGTTCCCCCTGGAAGGTTCCATGATTCACCATTATTTGTTACTTGCTTAATATCCCACATAAACTGATTATAGAAATCTGCACCTTCAGTAAGGTCTTCAACTGCTACTGTCTCTCCTTCAATCGTTTGTTCAGGATAAACAGTATTCTCTACACCAGCCTCTAAAACAAGAGATGATTTCTTCACTTCATTCAGGAAGTTGGCATTTTTAGAGGTAACCTCTACAGCGCCAAGCTTGTCCAATTTATCTTCCACTTGGCCGCCGGCTTTTTTGATCGCATCCGCATACCCAGCTGGAAGCCCCTGCTGGTCCTTAAAAATGACCAGGTATGTATTTTCTGTATTTGTTTCTGCTTCTCCTTTTGTTACGCCTGCATTAAAAATGGTAGCGGCTCCCAAAAGGACAGCGAGTGTTCCTGCATAAAGTTTTTTTCTTGTCGACATATTACCCCTCCTTTTTCTTAATTTTCATTATATTTAAAAATCAAACTTTAGCAATATAATGAATTCGACATCTAAAATCAGTATTTATCCAGAAAACTAGGTATATTTTATTATTCATAAGTCTGTTTTTGAAACTAATATCCATTTAAATATGTTTAAAGAATCAATTTAACAATTTAATTATCTAAATATTTCGACATAAATTTAGTAAAAACAGTTCTTCCGTACTAGCAAAAAAATAAGATCTGGTCATTGACCAGATCTCAATCTGCAAGTTCTTTTCTTTTAAAAATATATATTGCCAATACAACAAATAAAATTGTCATTGATAAAGTGACCCCTGTCGCTGGCCAGACATGCTCTGGCCACTTTTCGGTAATCAATCTCTCAGAAACATAGGTAAGGAGCTGTGTCGGGCTCCATTCTAGCAGATGCTGGAAGGAGCCTCCTATTATCGTAAAAATAAAGACTGTAACAAGGGCTGCCATACCGGCTGCGACTGGCTGCATGAACAAAGCACTGCAAAGGATTATGAAGGACAATACAAGTACTAGCCATAATGCATATAGTCCGAACGATTCCATGAAAGAGCCAAATGGAATAAACTCAAACAGAACGCCAGTATAATACCAGCTTGCCAGCATACCCAGGAACAATGATAGGAGTATTAATATAAGTGCCGCTGCCCATTTTGAAGTAATATAAGAGAAATAGGAAACTGGCTTTACGAGGATCAGCTGTGCGACACCGCTCTTTCTCTCACCTGCAATTGTTCCCATCATGGAAAGGACGATTACCAGTATTCCAATCATCTGGAATTCTCCCAAGCTCATGATAAACACCTCCTGAGCGGAAGGTTCGGGCATTTCGAATACTGCCCCTTCCGGAAGACCGCCGACGGAATTAAGAATCTCTGGCAAGTAATAGGTGGTTAGCGGGTCCATCACCCCAAGCAAAATAAAAGTGATTGGCATCCAGATCCATTTGTAGTTCCTTGCCATCTCAAGGAATTCTTTGTTTAGTAAAGTGGACCACTGCTTCATTTTCCCACCACCTTCATGAACACATCTTCCAGACTGATTGAACCAATTTCATATTTAGTAAGCGGCCAGTTCTCTCTGGCTGCCTGGCTCAGTATAACCTCTTTGACTGCTTCAAGGTCTTCCGTGTAAATACTCGCTTTATTGACTTCAATTTGGATGGAATCGATTTGTGGATGTTCTGAAAGATGTTTTAAAAAGCTCGAGGCATTCTGGCTGAAAACAAGATCGATTTTTGACTGGTGATATTTCTCCCTGAATTCATCCATTGTTCCAGATTCAATAATTTGACCATTGTGGAGGAACAGAATGCTTTCACACACTTCTTCCGCATCATTAAGAATATGGGTGGAAAATAATACAGTCGCCTCCTTCTTTAGCTTCTCCAGCAGTTCTAGGACCTCTCTTCTTCCAAATGGATCCAGGGCGGAAACTGGCTCATCCAGCATGATCAGTTTCGGCCTGTGTATGATCGCCTGGGCAATCCCCAGCCGCTGCTTCATCCCGCCAGAAAACTTGCCGATCCTCCTGTTTTTTGCATCTGCAATGCCCACAAGCTCGAGAAGTTCAGCGGACCGTTCCTTCGATTCCTTTGAATTCAATCCTGATAGCTTCCCAATATACTCAAGAAACTCTTTCGCCGTCATCCAGTCATGGAATACAGGATGTTGCGGAAGATAACCGATCAATCGTCGATGGTCACCGCCCTGCTTTTGTCCCACAAATGAAATCACCCCATTGCTGGGCTCAAGAAGCCCGGAGAGCATTTTAAGAGTGGTCGTTTTCCCTGCACCATTTGCTCCGATTAACGCTACACATTTCCCATTTTCGAGCTCGAAATCCAATCCCTTGATCACCTGCAAGTCTTTAAAACTCTTCTCCAAATTTTCAACTCGGACTAAGGGCATTATTGATTTCTCCTTCCAATCACGAAATACAGGATAGGCCCGATGATGTTAACCACTAATATAACAATAGCCCACACCCATTTAGGACCATTTGTTTTTTCTATCTTTATAAGATCAACCAGTGCAACAATTAATAAAATCACCTGAATGATCAATATAGGTGCAAGTAAAGCCCAATTTAAATCAAAGAATAATTCCATTCTGACAACCCCCTCATTTGTTTTACACCCATAAGACGGCTGAAGGGAAAAATCGTTCAAACATTTTCAAAAAAAATTTTATATTAAGCTTTCGGAAAGCGAGACCTAATATGTAAAAAATCTATCAACAAAAAAAATCCGGCAACTAACTGCCGGACATTTTTAAAAGCCATATTAAAGAATCCTGAAAATGAATGGGATTCGATATTCCTGTCCTTCATACGCTTTTATTGCACCTACTATGGTAAATACCATCGCTAAAATCCCGATGATCCATAACATGAAAATCCCAATCAACAGGATGACAAGAATTCCGCTGACGATGCCATAAATAGTATAAGAAATAAAGAAGTTCATATATTCCCTTCCATGGTAATCAATATAGCTGGAATCATCCTTTTTAATCAGCCAGATAATCAGCGGCCCAAGAAATGCAGTAAAAAAGCTTATAACATAAATGCCTGCTGCAATAAGTCTTTCATCATTTTTCGGCATTGTCTTTCTCCCTCCAATACTCTTATAGTTAAATTTACGGAGAAGGTGTAAAAAAGTTTCATAATTAGCGTATTTTTTCTTTATAATGAAAAATAATGTGTACTTTTTACACCCTTGATCCATGCCAGTGTGCAAAAAAATAAATACAGGATAGGATGGAAAATGAACAGGATACTACTTAGGAATGCGAATGTAATGCCAATTACCTCTGAGCCAAGCTCAAATTGCGATGTTCTCATAGAGGATGGAATAATAAGCAAAATCGAAACTGATATTGCGATTGAGCCTGGTGACGAGCTTATTGAGTGCGATAATAACTTTTTGCTGCCAGGCTTCATCGATGTCCATACCCATCTCGGCCTTTATGATGAAGGTACAGGCTGGGCCGGAAATGATGCCAACGAAACGATTGAACCGATGAGTCCCCATGTTCGGGCGATTGACGGTGTTTACCCGCTCGATCCCGCATTTGGCGATGCCCTAAAATATGGTATAACCACTGCACATGTTATGCCAGGGAGTGCGAATGTAATTGGGGGAACGACATCTGTCATTAAAACGGCTGGAAAAAACATTAAGAATATGATCATTCAGGAAACAGCAGGTCTTAAAATTGCTCTGGGTGAGAACCCAAAACGAATCCATAGTATGGGGAATAAAGATTCCATCACCCGAATGGGAATCATGGGGATGCTGAGGGAAGCTTTTTACGAGGCGATGAATGCTGAAAATCCTGACTCCTTAAGGATTAAGCCGATCATTAAAGCATTGAACAGGGAAATCCCTGTCCGGATCCATGCACATCGAGCAGATGATATCATGTCTGCGATCAGGTTTGCGGATGAATTCAACCTGGATTTGCGAATTGAGCATTGTACGGAAGGCCACTTGATTGCAGAAGAGCTGGCAGGCCTTAATTTGAAAGTTTCGGTAGGTCCAACACTTACCCGCCGCTCTAAGGTGGAACTTAAGAATAAGAGCTGGAAAACCTATCAGGAGCTGACTGACCATGGTGTTGAAGTATCTGTCACGACTGATCACCCATACACCCCCATCCAGTACTTAAATCTTTGTGCGTCCATCGCAGTAAGGGAAGGATTATCCGAACAAAAAGCACTCGAAGGAATTACAATTTTGCCAGCAAGGAATCTGCGGGTTGATGATCGTGTCGGCAGTATCGAGCCTGGGAAAGATGCTGATCTGGTCCTTTGGAACCAACATCCATTCCACTTCAGCGCAAAGCCAATGTGGACAATGGTCAATGGTAAGATCGTTTATCAAAATTAGTCGAAATCCGGTGTAGATTCTTGCCAAAAAAACACAGAAAAAAAGGGTGAAAAACCTATTTTCTTTTTTGAATATATCCTGTATTATACTCTTTGGAAATAAAATTTCATAAAGCAAAGTGATTAGGGAAGGCAAATGGTGCGCCACCAGTATCCTGGTTCTAGTGGGTTCGATTCCCACCCCGAAATTTTTTAGCAACTTACAAAAAATTTCGAGGGTGGCCGTGCAGTTACATTCGCACGAGATAGGACTGCCCTGCATGGAGGGATACAAAATGCTCAAGAAACGCGATCTGCATGATTGCCATGAATTATTTGAGCTGATGGCGCATCCGGAGGTCTTCCCTTTTGTGCGCCAGAAGGCACATTCATATGAAGAATTCGTATTTGTCACAAAGCAAACAATTGAAGCCGAAGAGCAAGGGGAACTGATTTCCCGTACCATCCTTGATGAGTGGGGAGCTCCAATCGGCACGATAAATCTTTTTGATATCCAGGAAGGAGCCGGATTCTTAGGTACATGGCTCGGGAAACCATTCCATGGAAAAGGGTACAATACATTGGCCAAGGATGCTTTCTTCCAGGAATTATTTTATGAACTAGGGATCGAAACGATCTTTATGCGCATCAGGAAAGTGAATATCCGTTCCATTAAAGCGGCAGAAAAACTGCCTTTTGTAGTAAAAGCGAACGAAACGCGCAAGCACATTTATGACCAGTTAAATGCTAATGGAGAGATTTACGATTTATATGAAATTCCAAAAGATCAATATACTCTATACCTGAAACGGTCTGGCATCCAGGAAGAGGGAGCTGCCCAATTGCTGGAGGCATAATTTAATACCATATAAAAACGCCCTGAAAAATGAACAGGGCGTTTTCTAATGGAGCAGATCCTGCCCTGTTTCTTCTTCCCGTTCCGATAAGGAAGCTTCAGACAGGAATTTTTCTAGTTCGGCATCTGTCATTGTTTCATACCGTCCATCCTCAAAGAAAACCTGCGTCTGGTTTGGGTTTATCCTATTCATGTTAAACCCTATTCCCATTTTAACCACCCCCGCTTGATTAAACTAAATACTAATAATAATTAGATAATTCCATTCAATTTGATTGCTAATTGCTAGTAGTTTTCCCATCCTGTTTCATGTTATTCAATCAGGTTTTATTCATTAACTTCCAGCATTTTGATAGCCCGTTTTTTAAAAAAAAAACGCCAGCTGGCGTTTTTGCGGTCCATTCTATGGATTTTCACGAAAAGCTTTTCCCAGCACATCTTTTCCTCCTGTAATAGGGATGATACTGCCGGTTATGAAACTTGAATCATCATTCGCAAGGAAGCTTATAACTCTCGATATATCCTCCCCGGTACCCGGTCTGCCTACCGGTACTGAAGTGTCGATGGAGTCTAAGGATTCGCTGATTGCTCTCTCTTTCCACTCCCCTGTAATGTCACCGGGACAGACCATATTGGCAGTAATCCCGCTTTCCGCTTCTTCCAGTGCGAGTGTCTTTGTCAAAGAAGCTAATCCTGACTTTGCTGCCGCGAAAGCAGACCTGTAAATCCACCCGGGAGCCGACTCGACTCTGTCGAAACCAACTGTAATGATTCTTCCCCACTTCCGTTCCCTCATCGATGGTATTAGCAAATTAGATAAATAGAAAACTGCATTTAAGTTGCCATTAATTAAGTAACTCCATTCATCAACATGATAATCAGCCATTTTTTTCCTTTCAGAAATGTATGGTCCTGCATTATGAACGACTATATCAACCGCAGTGAATTCCTTCAAGGCCTGCGATACAATTTTCTTACAGTCATCATAGATGGTGATATCTCCCTGAACACAAAGATTCTTTGTGTTGAACCGATTCGATAATTCTTCAGCAAGCTGTTCAGCCTCTGTTTTACTGTTACGATAATTAATGATTATATTTGTTCCTTCGGCAGCAAGCTGCAGTGCTGTTCGCCTTCCTAAACCGGTGGCACCTCCGGTAATCAAAGCAGTTTTATTTTCCACAACTGTACCCCTCATCTTCGTTAGATTGCTTATCCTTATACTAAAAAGAAGCTAGCTGTTTTGCAACTTTTAACCTTTATACCCACACACCAAGTGGACTTTAACCGCTGGACCGGTGCCTGCATATAATATTCATATCGAAGATGGTCTGCTTGAAAGGCGGGATATAATTGTTTCCTTGGAATCTATTGCCGTTTGATCGAAATACACAGAAAAAGTTTTTGGAAATGAAACCAGATGAAATCGAAAATTATGTCCAGCAAATGATGGGCAAAATGCTCCAGCCAAATATGCAAGGGATGTTAAAGCCTGAAGAATGGCTCAAAGGGATGCAGCAGCAACATCCATCTGAACCAGCCAAACCGAACACTGGACTAAAAGCGGAAATGTTTGAAACTCATGATTTTGTTTTTGTAAGGATACCGCTAAAAGATGAAGACCTGTTAAAACAAATGAAACTGTTCTATACCTCGAACCAGGTAATCATTGAACACATTCCTGATCTATCAGATAAACACACACTAGTATTGCCAGCAACCGTAAAGCGTAAGGGAGCAGCAGCAAACTACCGGGATGGTGTTCTGGAACTAAGACTGCAAAAAATTGTTGATATGCAATATGCTGAAATCGACATTTCAACCTGATCATCCTAAAAACTTGGATTTTTTCATGGAATGTTGGCTTTTGAACATTCGTGTTCGCATTACATCTGGAAGAAATCAAGAAGCGACCAGACAGGAATCGGCATACACCCCAATATTGTTTACGAAAAACAAAAAAAGAACAGCCTGATGGCTGCTCTTTTCAATTTATTATTTTCCAATGAACATTTGTGTCCAGTAGTTGCCTGTTGCCACATGGCCTACACCAATGTGTGTATAGCTTGAGTTTAAGATATTCGCACGATGGCCGGAACTGTTCATCCATGCATTTACAACTTCTTCTGGAGTACGCTGACCCATAGCAATGTTTTCACCAGCTGAACGGTATGATATTCCAAACTTCTTCATCATATCGAAAGGTGAACCATAAGTTGGGCTAGTGTGGCTGAAGTAGCCTTTGTTTTGCATATCGCGGGATTTTTCCCTCGCTACTTTGCTTAGCTCAGTATCAAGCGCAAGTGGCTTTAAACCATTCTTGGCTCTCTCCTGATTTGTCAACTCTACCACTTTTTGCTCGTAAGCGCTAACAGCTGAAGAGACCGGTGCTGAAGCAGGTTCTTGAGCAGGGGCTTTAGCTGGCTCCTGTACTGGTGCTGGTGCTGGTGCTTTTACAGGCTCTTGTACGTTTGTTGGCGCAGTAGTTTTTACAGGCTCCTGGACGTTAGGTTTGGCTTGCTGAGCCTGTTTCCAAGAAAATTGATAGTTCTTAAAATACTTTTGTAAAATAGAATTGATTTGTTCATTACTTAAGTTACCACTCTGATAATAGTAAACTTTTGACTGTATAGTAGATGCATTTGCTTTATCCATAGCTGGATTTGCTGCGAATAATGCTGCGGCTGCAAAGGCTGTAAGAATCATTTTCTTCTTCATTCCCGAATTCCTCCCGAAATTTTAGTTTATCTCTCTCTTGCAAACTAATCATATCATGGGTTTTTTGTAATAAACCTGGAATAAAACGGGAAAACTATTATTCATATAATAATATTTTCGCTGAATATTTTCCTTGAGCCCAAAAATTCAGGAATACAAAGGCTTTCAATGAAGTTTTACATGGTTTATTTTAATTGCAGTATTTTCCTGATTACTTTCATAAATACCACCTGGACCACAAATAGGAAAAATAAAATTATTGACAGTTTTTGTGATAGACATGGTTCATGACATTTTTTTCACTTATATGACAATCATTAAAATATGTTACACGGTTTAGGGCAATGCTCAATCCATACTTCAATTAGCCTATGAAAGTAATTTGCATGAAAAAAAGCGGCAATCGCCGCTTTCCCTTAATGTCCACTCTCTTCATGAGCTTCTGTATCATTTTCATCCATATCTTCCTTTTCAGTGGATTTCTCATTTTCCTCTGGCTCACTTGGACTGCCGACCACAAATTCAATCTTTGGCATGTTATGCATCCTCCGTGCTGTAACGTGAGCAATAATATAATAGGTTCCTTCTTCACTAAAGGATTTCTTCAAGCTATAAATCCCGCTTTCATCGTGTTCCACAACTAACTTTTCATGTTCCTCTGCCTGTGAACGCCAGATTTCAAATTTCACCTCGTCGGCATCCTCTACTTCTTCTGTACCATAAGTAACCTTAGCTTCGAAAGTGACTTCTTCATTTAATTGAGCCTTTTCCGGATTTGCTTTAAGCTGAACATCCAGAAATTGCGGTTCATCCTCTACTTCCTGTTGTGCACAAGCTGTCGCTAAAAATCCCATTAATACTGTCATTAATAAAAGCAAAAATCGTTTCATTCAATAACCCCCTTAAAATAATAATGTTGTATAACCTATAAGATTTATAAGTCGAAAGGTCGAGCTAACTGCATGAACAATCATTTAGAAAAAAGAAATCAAGCACCAAACATTATAATTCCAAGGCCGGAAAATAGAGTTCGATAGTCGTTCCTTCTCCTAGCTCACTTGCTATCTCCATTTTACCATCATGCAGCTTGACTAATTTATCAACAATAGCCAGACCAAGTCCAGTACCACCATCGGCCCTCGATCTAGCCTTATTCACTCTATAAAAGCGCTCAGTTAGCTTGTTGACATCCTCTTCCGGGATTCCAATTCCAGTGTCTTTAATTTCAACTTTACATCCATAGGAATGCTTGGAAAGTATGACAGAAATCCTGCCGCCACTCTCTGTATAGCGAATCGAATTATCAATGATATTCTGGAAGATCTGTTCAAGTCTTCCTTCATCTCCGTTAATGATAATATCTGGATCAAGTTCAAGTGTTAAGCTGATATTCTTTTCTTTCAACGCTGGACCATATTTGATAATAAAATCCTCAATGAGCTGTGCCAATGGAAAAGGATTTTTTATTAAACGATATTCATCCGCATCCAGTCTCGATAAATCGAGAAGATCTTCTACGAGCTTTACCATCCTGCCAGATTCTCTGTTAATAAGCTTTAAATATTTATTTTTTTCATTATTTTCTTTTATCATTCCTGTTTCGAGTGCTTCGCTATATCCCTTTATATAGCTGATTGGAGTCCTGAGTTCATGAGATACATCCGCGAGGAATTCCCTCTTTTTCTCATCCTCTCTCTGAACAGACTCAGACATATGATTGAAGGCTTTAGCAAGCTGACCAATTTCATCATCTGACTTGATGTTAACACGCGCAGAGTAATCTCCTCCAGATACTCTTTCGGCTGCATCCTTCATGGCAGCAAGAGGCCTGGTAAGCCTGTGAAGCATTTTAAACCCTAGGAATGCGGCAATGATAATGAATAATACTCCGCCTATAAGCCATAAAAAGGAGAAATCAACAGTTAACTCAGATATTTTAGCAAGGGGAACATATAAATATATAATTCCTTCGAGTCGGTTATTATCAAGGAGTGGTATTGCCACAGCAAGGATTTTCCTGCCAAACCTTTCTTCAAATCCTGATTTCATGACTGGTTCACCTTTTAAAAGCAGTTCACGGTCTTCCTTTCCAATCAATGTTTCATAATCAATTGAATAAGGGAGGCAGGCGCTCAACTCTTTTGGGTTACTGACAAGAAAAACCTCAGATTCTGATTTTTCATTATACCAATCAACTCGCTGCCTCATTTCATCGGTTAATGGACCGCCTTTATAGTCACTGGCAAGGCGGTTCCCTTCTTCTATAAGTGACTCTTCAACTATGTCGACATAGAGCTTTTCATAAAATAGATAGGATAAAAAAAAGGAATACAATACGGTCACCAGGATTGTAGCTGTGACCGTCAGCCAGAGTTTTTTAAACAGGCTGTCTGAAAATGAGATCATGTTGCCGGCACCTCGAATTTATATCCTACACCCCAAATAGTTTGAATATAGTCTTCTGTCCCCAATTTCATCCTCAACGTCTTGATGTGGGTATCGACTGTCCTCAAGCTGCCATGGTAATCCATACCCCACACAAATTCAAGAAGCTGCTCCCTGCTTAGGGCCTGGCCCTGGTGCTGAACCAGAAAAACGAGCAACTCAAACTCTTTGAGGGTAAGCGTGACAATTTCACCTTCGACACTGACCCTTCTTCCCTTTTTATCGATGTTAATCTTGCCTAGTGTCACTGTGTCTTCATCATTCTTGACAAAAGATGTTCTTCTTAACAATGCATTGATTCTGGCTACAAGTTCTCCCGGGCTGAAAGGCTTGACTATATAATCATCTCCTCCCAGCTGGAGCCCTCTAACTTTATCCCATTCTTCGCCTTTAGCTGATAAAAAGATAATCGGTACTTGTGAAAAGGTACGTATCTTTTCACAAACGGCAAAGCCATCTTCAAAAGGCATCATAATATCAAGAATTACGAGGTCAAAATCTTCTTCATGCAGTTTTCTCAAACCTTCTGCTCCATTTGCAGCATGGACACACCTAAATCCAGAGTTTTCGAGATACATTTGGACAAGATTGCGCATATCCTCTTCATCATCTATGATTAAAATATTTATGGGATTCATCCTATTATCTCTCCCTAGTCACTATTTGGAATGGCCCGTTGCCAACTTCAAGCGTTTTTTCAATTGACAGGCTGTCCGGGTCGATTATATATACCTCGTTGCTGTCATAACCAGCAACAATAAGCTTATTCGCAAAAAAGTCAATTTCGAACGGATTCGCACCTACCTTTATCGAACCCTTCTTTGATCCGTCCTCTGCTAATTTATAAAGCATATTAGAGCCATGGCTCAGGACAAATATATCATCTTCATCCTTGGTGAAATCCACAGGCATGACAGGAGCAGAAATCTCTTTTTTCAAACGGCCATTATTAAGGTCGTAAATGTGTATCCGCTCCTCAACTTCAGTTCCTTTTCCATGTCCCCCGATCCATAGCTCACCTTTTTCCCTGCATATTAACGCACCGGCTGCAGCTGGGTGAATCTCAAACCCTGGAAGCCGCTCTTTATTTTCCAAATCCACTATGCTAAGCATTTCTTGTTTATAACTGATTGCATAAAGTTTTTTTTCAGCCTCAAGAAGTGTCAACGGCTCTTTTTCTACTTTGACTTCATCCACTTCTGTTCCATCTATATCAAAAAAACGCACACTGTCTCTTTCCTGGTCAGCAAAGGCTATTTCGGTCCCATCTCCGACTAATAATGCGTTCACTATTCCCTCTCCTGTTTTCCAGGAATCAATCTTCTTCCCTTTGCTTAATGAATATAAGTCTGCCGTATCCACAGCCTTTCCATAAAGCAATATTGTATCCTTGTCAGGCAGGATCAGACCTCCAATGTACGGGCGGTCAACATTCCAGTCAGGTAACTTTTCATCTTTTTCCATGTCATAGAATGAAATTGTCATTTCCTTGATGTTTATCGTAGAAATAAAAGAAGAATCTCCTGGTATGGGCTCAAAAGATTTCAAAGAGCAGGCAGATAAAAAAACAGTGAAAGTCGTTGCGGCTATTACTAAAATCTGCTTCATTATTTACTCCTTTTCTCTCACAAGTATCTCACAATATTATAGCTCTAATTTGTGATAATTCTATGAAATCGAACTACCCAAGTAAAAAGAAAAAACTTGCCGCCCGAGGAGACAAGTCATAAGTATGTATATTGTCATTTTGTCATTAATGCCTTTTTTACGGCTATTTCTTTCAATTCTTCTGCAAGCACTTCCAGCTCCCATGGGCTATCTGATTCAATAAAAAGCTCATTAGGTTTCACGCTGATTTTAAAAAAAGAATCATGAAAACCACCAGTGAACTCAATTTGACCCAGGGATATTATGCAACGATGGTCGTCTTCCTCAACCCAGCATCCCTTAACAAGCAAGTCATGGATACCTTCGACATGAACAGTTTCACTAACAAGTTCCAACTCCACGCGGCTTAAACCAGACATCAGAATTCCTCCTTGTTACTAATTGTCGAAATTTTCTCTTCATTCTTAGTGTACGAATAAAGCAACGCACAAGCAAGCATATTTCGACATTTCCTGGAAAAATCCTTCTCGATTTTCAACATTGCTTGACAATAATATACTTACTTTCAACCAGCCTTACTTCAAAAAAAGAGAGACGGCTTCCGCCATCTCCCTTTTGGTTTATTCTGTTGGACCCTGCCAAGCCATCATGCCGCCCTGCATGTTGATCACATTATAGCCATAGTAGTCCAGGAATTGTGTTGCCCTGGAGCTGCGGCCGCCTGAACGGCAGACCAAAACATAAGTCTTGCTCTTGTCTAACTCATTCATCCTGAATTCTAGCAGACCTAATGGAATATGAATTGCTCCCGGAATTTTCCCTTGTGCTACTTCATTTACTTCACGAACATCAACAACTTCAAATTCATTGGAGCCCAGTCCATTTTGCACTTCTGTTGGTGTCATCTGACGCATTTCAATTTCCTCCTTATAATTACCAGGCACTCATGCCGCCCTTTACATTTGTCACACTTTTAAATCCAGCCTTCTGCAACAACTTGCTTGCCTGGCTGCTGCGCATACCGCTCTGGCAAATAACGACTACATCTTTATCCTGGGAAAGTTCTCCAGTGCGGTTACCAAGCTGCTGCAACGGGATGTTCTTAAACCCTTTGATATGGTTTCCTTTATATTCTCCTGGAGTCCTAACATCGACGTATTGCACCCCAGCCTTCTTTGCTTTCATCATTTCACCTAATTGTGCTGTTGTGATTTGATTTACTCCCTTAGTTGGAGCGAAGCGGCTCCATAAGAAAGCTGCTGCAAGGACAACGATTAATACATTAATTACTACATCCATCCATATGCACCTCTTTTTCTCGAATTTTAGAAAGTCATGATTTAGCAGGGATGGAAGCTTGCACACCCCATATACCCATATGGGTATTTTAAGTGACGAAAATCACCTGGTCAAGAACTGAAATTCATTATTTTCTGCTCTTAACAAGCAATTCTACAGCATCATTTACAGCCTGGGATGTTTCTCTTCCTTCTTGTAAATCGCTGATCAGGCATTGTTCAAGATTTTTGCTGACAATCAAAGCAACGGTTCGGTCAACCGCAGAGCGGATTGCCGATAATTGTGTTACAACCGACTTGCATTCTTCCTGCTCTTCAATCAGCCGGATGCTTCCCCTTACCTGTCCTTCGATTCTTTTCAAACGATTGACTATCTCTTTATTGTACTCCACCTTGCCACCTCCTATTGTGATGGTCCAGTAATTGTATATCCTTTAACATTGTAACCATATTTCTTTAGCAATCTTGCTCCAAAATTCTTTTCCAATTCATTTGAGGCAATGATGACGATATGCCTGTCTGGAATTTCTTTTATATACCTTTTCAAATATCCACAAGGAATATTAATAGCGCCATTTACTGGATTTTTCGCAGAATCCTGATAATCTCTAAGATCGACAAAAACCGCATCCTTTTCATAGTCCTTTACCGCCGGGAGATTCCTGACTGGAACATAACGGTTGAAAACCAAGGTAACTAAAAGGAGACTGATGATTAAAGTTGTGAGCAACTACTCTTCACCTCTCGTTATAACTTGTTCATTACTGAACTTATAATATAGATATTATACCATGAGGGGTATAAAAGCAATAGTTATAGATTATATTTTTTGGCATTTTTTTTACCAAGCAAAAAAAGAAGGAAGAATTCCTTCCCTCTTTAAACATTCTATAGCATCTTGGCATGGTACACACTGCCAATTATACTTGTGATGCGGTCCATGTTAATTGTTTTTTGCAGATGCGTTTTAGGTACCTTCCCTGGTTGAAGCGGTGTCCCATGGATTTATTTTCCAACTTCTCCCTTAATTGCCTCAGCCAATTCCATATGCAACTGTATTAACATCATTTTACTGTCACTTTCCAAAGAGGCTTCCAGGATCCTTTTTGTGGAAAGGTAGTATTTTTCCATTAATGTCCTTCTTGCTCTTGGATGGGAGTTTTCATCCTTCAATTCTCTATAGATAGCTTCTTTAAGTATGTCTTCTGGTAACTGTTCAGAATGAAGTTTCCGGTTGTTCCATATGGTCCTGTATTCTTCAAGTAACTTTTCATAATCCTTTGCTGCCATCCTGTAGCCTCCTGAATAAACCTAACATAATCAAACCCTCACTAGTATATTTACATAATTCAGGCTGACAATGCAAAAAATAAGTTAAATTACTTTAAAGGAGAATAACTATGAGCAAACCGTATCGATGCCCTAACTGCAAGACAAACAGGACTAGATTCAATATGATTTCCCAAGTTCCCCAGCCTGTAAAACTGAACCCTCAATCCGGTGAAATTGTGGAGCAATATTCAAATGACCAGCTTGAGCCTTTTCATCTTCAATACAAAGGTCCAGAACTGAAAATCCAGTGTGCTGCCTGTGGACTTGTTGAGGATGAAAAGACATTTGCCAAGTTTGGGGAAAGTTAACAATAGCCAAGCCGTTAGGACCACTTATCATATTGCAGAATATAAAAAGCTTGAGATAATTCTCAAGCTTTTTCAATTGCTTACCTTTATTCCGGCTTCCTTAAAAAACTTTATTGAATCCACTCTCCATTGTTCATTAGGCATGAACCTCACCAGGAGGACTTCACCTGTAAAGGTCTTGCCGCCAATCTCTTTTAGCTGCAAATTAACCTCGACAGGAACAGTAAGGCTTATCTGATCTCCCACATCTTCACCAGGCAGTACCTCCATCCGTGAAATCCTGATATTTTCGATTTTGTACAGAATCTTCCCCCACTCAAGGTTTTGCAGTGAGACCAAAGAGACGATATCACGGTCCTGCTGCTTCAATCCGGCAATATACACATTTACCAGGTCGTAAGGGTCAGTTTGTTCCAAATATTTCTCAAGCTTTCCTGCTGATTTCAGGATCATAAGTTTATGGGAAAGATCCATGAAACTTGTCCGGTGCGTTGTGCTTCCATAAAAATGGATGCAAAAATGACCTGGAAAGTTATTCTTCAAAGCTCCTCCGCCATGTGGCATTCCATGCATTGAAGCTGCGATTTTCCCATCTTCCGAGATGACGATAATCGCCCTCCGTTTCCAGCTCCACTTCCCATTATAAATCTTCTTCATGATTGCAGTATCTTTTGGTGATAATGGCTGGACATCTGCATGGTTGCTTCCTGCCCTCCTTTGGACTCGGAATTTCATGCCTGTTTCAAGATCGACAACTGTGAACTTGCTATACCTTGGCAAAGTTTTATTAACCTCTTCCCACTGTATCATTTTGATCTGGTCTGTTTTTGGAGTCTTCCCGGCTTTTATGTTATACCCAGTGGAGGCAAGGAGAACAATTGTCAATATAATAACTTTTATTGTTTGCATTTTAATCATCTCTTTTTCACTCGGCTTTAATCTATCTTTTCAACTGCGCAGAATAATGCTTCATGAAAGTTTTTGCTTTTTTGCTTGCTACTATTCAGCTTGCCTCCCTTTCGAGCAAACAAAAAACCCAGCAGAGCTGGGCAACTTCAATCATCTTTATGATTTTCAACATATTCCCTTGCTTTGTCGATTGCAATGAGAATTGCCTTTCCATCGTGATAATGTTCTTCCTGGATAAGCGCATTTGCTATTTCAATAGCCTTCTCACGGACATCAGGGTCCAGGTTTTTCATTTAAGCTGGATAATCATTCTCTGTCCAAGGCAAATGAATCATCCTTTCGATCAAAGATATACATCTTTACCCTTTTCCAAAAAGTGAAAACGCGACTTACTTTTCCAGTTCCATCAGCTGCTGTTCAAGCAGGCTCCAGTCTGTTACCTGGCCGATGAATACGAGATTTAGCGGCAGTTTCATATATTCCTTCATATACAATGGCATCCCGTATGAGTACTGGAACAGGTCAGGGTATTGTGAATGGTCAAATAATACATACCCTTTTATCCGGTATATCGAATCCGGCAGCGCCCTCAAAAAATCCTCAAAACCTTTCTGGCTGATCGCTCCGCCAAATTGATGCACAAACGTGCTTAGCCTCAAATCAGACTGAACATGAGCCCCAGAACTTTTAGCTTTTTCGGTATGAGCCAATCCTTCCAGCAGTTTCATGGGCATTTTCGAATAGGTACTTAAAATACATTTAGCTTGAGGGTTGAGTCCCTGGATGTCCAAATTAACTTTTGCCTGCTCTGCTTCATTGAGCAAGTCTGATTTATTGACGATGATCAGATCCGCATGCTTCACTTGTTCAAGCAAGAGCTGATGCACCTGAGGGTCTAGCGTTGTCCTGTTGAGCCACTGCTGGCCATCAACTGTTGTAATGATCCCCTTGATTGCAAGCTTTTCGGCAAATAATGGGGAAAGGACAGCATCCAATACCTCTACCGGATGTGCGGCGCCTGTGGTCTCTATATAAATCGCATCGAGATCATGTTCAAATAATAATCCCTGAATCTGAGATTCGAGTTTGTCCTGGATTGTGCAGCAGATGCATCCTCCCAAAAGCTCTTTTAAAGGAACATCTGTGTCAACAGCATCCGAATCGATCGAAACACTGCCAAGCTCATTCATCATAACGGCAATGGTGCGTCCGTTATCTTTTTCATGTTGTAAAATTTGCTTAAGTAATGTCGTTTTACCGGTACCAAGGAAACCGGACAAAATATAAACCTCTGTTTTTTTCATTTTACATCCGCCTATCTTCTATGTAATATGGAAAATCTCCAGCAAAAGCTGGAGATCCTTTTTATTTATTCATTTCCTGCTTCAACACTTCAATCGCTTTCTGAATTTGCGGGTCTTCATTTTTAATCTGTTCGCGCAAAGCATTCATTAATTCGATCGTTGAGCTGCCTTTAAGGATACCCGTTTCTTCCAGTTCTTTTGATTTTTGGAAAGCCATCACAGCTTCCTTTGTTTTTTCATCATAAAAACCGTCTTCGCGGCCTGGATCAAATCCAAGAGCTTTGAGCATTTTTTGTGCGGCCCTGACCTGTTCGGATGCTGTTGATTCCTTCAATTCGGTTTCCGGATCGATAAATGGTAATGATGCGTATTCAGGCATGGATACTTCATGGTCCGGCTTTATGCCTTTCTTATGGATCCAATTGCCCTCAGGTGTCAACCATTTTTCTGTCGTCAACTTCATATTGGATCCGTCAGAAAAATCTTCAGCCCGCTGGACGGTCCCTTTGCCGAATGACTTTTCCCCGACAAGAGGCACTCCAGCAGATTCGCTGACTGCTCCTGCCAGTATTTCGGATGCACTCGCACTCCCTTTATCAATGATGACCACTAAAGGAAGGTTATTCTTATTTTCGTTCTCTGATGCATACTTCTTTACATTGCCTGCACGGTCTTCAACCTGGAAAAGTATTTCTCCCTCAGGTACAAAGAGGCTGGAAATCTTTATTGCCTGATCCAGCAGTCCGCCTGGATTTTGGCGAAGGTCCAGAACTAGACCTTTCATCCCTTGTTTTTGCAGGTCATTTAATATATTCACCAGCTCATTTGCTGTGTTTTGCGAGAAATTTGTAATCTGGACTTTCGCTACACCATCGTCCAGCATTTCACCGTATACTGTTTCGATTGGTATAGTATCCCGGGTTATAGTAACGTCAACAGGTTTTTCCCCGCCCTGGCGAAGAATCGACAGCTTTACGTCCGTACCCTTTTCCCCTCTTATTAGAGCCACTGCTTCAGTTGTACTCATACCCTGAACGCTCTTTCCATCCACGGACATGATTTTATCCTCCGGTTGAAGGCCTGCTTTTTCCGCCGGAGAACCTTTCAAAGGAGTAACAATAAAAATGAATCCATCCCGCTCCTGAATTTCTGCTCCAATTCCCTCAAACGAGGAGGACAGACTCTGATGGAAATTCTTCGCGTCTTCCTGGCTCATATAATCCGAATAGGGATCATCCAGTGATTCAAGCATTCCATCTATCGCACCATTTATTAGCTTTTCCTGATCGACTTCCTCGAAATAGTCATTTTTCAAAGTATCATATGCGTCGTATAGCTTTGCAAATTCTTCTCTTTCCCTAATTACCTGCACCGCTGGCTTGTCCTCGCCGAAAGCAAGTGCAAAGGTAGTGATACCTGCTGTTAAAAAGACTAGAAAAAACAACAGCATTGCAAAGTGGAACTTTTTTATCCGAAGAAAACTATTCTTGGTTTCTGTTTCTGTTGCCTTATTTTGGCCCTCAAGCTCTTCTTTGTTTTCTTCATTCATATTTTGCTGATCCAACCCTTTCACCACTTTCCAATCAAGCTTAAAATCCTTAATGATTAGGATAACATTTTTACTGTAAAATTAACAGAAAAATAGGTGCAGCACCAGAATTGAGCTAATATCCCACTCTCGAGCGGCTTTCTCAAACCGGATTGGATTTATTAATAAACAAAAAGAGGCTGTCATAGGTCAAAATCATGACCTCTTGACAGCCTCATTAATTTCTATTCTACATCGTACCCTTGATCTTCAACAGCTTCCTTCATTTTGCTGACTTCTGCTTTTGAAGCATCATATTCGACTTCAGCTTTACCTTCTGAAAGCGAAACGATGACGCTAGCCACTCCGTCTACACCCATCAAAGCGTTCTTGACTGCCTTTTCGCAGTGTCCGCAAGTCATGCCTGATACATTTAAAGTTGTTTTTTCCATTTAAAATCTTCCTCTCTTTTCTAAAATTTATAACTTAATCCGCTTCAAACGAAGGGAATTAGTCACTACTGAAACTGAACTGAAAGCCATAGCTGCTCCTGCCAGCCATGGAGCCAGGAGACCCATGGCAGCAATCGGGATTCCCGCTGAGTTGTATGCAAGAGCCCAGAATAAGTTTTGGCGGATGTTTTGCATCGTTTTTTTACTTAAAGAGATTGCCTTAGGAATCAGGGTCAATTCCCCGCCAAGAATGGTAACGTCTGCAGCCTCGATGGCAACATCTGTCCCAGTTCCGATGGCGATGCCGATATCAGCAAGCGCCAGAGCTGGTGCGTCATTGATGCCGTCCCCTACCATCGCGACTTTTTTGCCTTTTAACTGAAGTTCTTTGACATGGTTCGCCTTTTCTTCAGGGAGTACTTCAGCAATTACATTGTCTACTCCAACCTGGGCTGCAATTGCTTTAGCTGTGCGCATATTGTCACCAGTAAGCATATATACTTCAATACCCATTGATTTAAGCTCTTCAATCGCCGTTTTTGCAGTTTCTTTAACTGTATCGGCAACTGCGACAATTCCAGCCACCTGATTGTTGACCGCAATCATCATCGCAGTCTTGCCTTCAGTCTCCAGTCTTTCAAGCCGGTCTTCAAATTGAGCGAATTCAATACCTTCATTATTCATTAGCTTTCTGGTTCCGACAAAGACTTTTTCCCCATTGATGGTTGCAGCAATTCCATGTCCCGGTATCGCCGAGAACTCATCCATTGATAATACTTCTATATTTCTTGCGTTGCCGTATTCCACGATAGCTTCTGCAAGAGGATGCTCTGAAGCCTTTTCGGCAGATACTAAATATTTCAGGACCTTCTCCTCGTCACCGAAGAATTCAAGATCGGTTACGCTAGGTTTCCCTTTAGTAATTGTTCCCGTTTTATCAAGAACAATAGCATCAATCTTGTGAGTGGCTTCCAAGTGCTCTCCGCCTTTAAAAAGAATTCCATTTTCCGCACCCTTTCCTGTTCCGACCATGATGGAGGTTGGAGTTGCGAGGCCAAGTGCACAAGGGCAGGCAATAACGAGCACGGCAATGGCTGTTTCAAGGGCTGATGCAAAGTCGCCAGGAGTGATGACAAAATACCAGACAAGGAATGTAACGATTGCAATTGCGACAACAATCGGAACGAAAATTCCGGAAATCTGATCTGCCACACGCTGGATTGGAGCTTTGCTTCCCTGAGCGTCCTCGACTACCTTAATGATTCCTGCCAGGGCCGTGTCTTTACCGACCTTTGTTGCAGTCATCGTCAGAGTACCATTTTTATTGATGGTAGCACCGATCAAAGTATCGCCTGCTGCTTTTTCAACCGGAATTGATTCCCCGGTGATCATCGCTTCATCAACAGCCGACTGGCCGGATATGACCTTGCCATCGACAGGAATCTTCTCACCTGGTTTAACGATGATCGTATCATTTACCTTTACTTCTTCAATCGGGATTTTAATCTCCTCGCCATCCCTGATAACAGTCGCCTCTTTGGCCTGCAGGCTTAGAAGCTTGGAAATCGCTTCAGTCGTGCGTCCTTTTGCAAGTGCCTCAAACAGTTTCCCTACAAGGATCAATGTAATCAGAACAGCACTGGTTTCAAAATATAAATGCGGCATATAATCTGGATTACCAATTGTTTTTATAGCTTCTGCAAGACTATAAAAATACGCAGCGGATGTACCAAGTGCCACCAGGACATCCATATTTGCACTCTTGTTCTTAAGTGATTTATAGGCACCTACATAAAATTGCCCGCCAATCCAAAATTGGACCGGAGTTGCCAATAACAGCTGGAACCATGGATTCATCAACAGGTGCGGCATTGGCAGTCCCGTATCCCAGGGAGCATGGCCAATCATTGTATAAAGAAGCGGAAGTGACAAAAGGATGGATATAAATAACTTTCGTTTCTTTGCATTGATTTCCTCTTCTTTTTGCTGCGCCTTCGCTTCCCTCTGGACCTTCTCCTTCGCATCGTAACCAAGATCCTGTATTTTCGAAATGATTTTATCTGCTGAAAGGACAGCACTATTAAACTCAACTGAAGCCGATTCGGTTGCAAGGTTAACGGTTGCCGAGACCATTCCGTCCATTTTGTTGAGCACCTTTTCAATCCTTGTGGAGCAAGCTGCACATGTCATACCGAAAACATCCAAATCCATTTTTTCGTTTCGGACACCGTACCCCAAATCGTTTATTTTTTTAAATATATCATCAGGTTCAATTTTTTCAGATTCATATGTGACTGAGGCATTTTCCATTGCCAGGTTTACAGTTGCCTCGACGCCATCCATTTTATTAAGGACCTTTTCAATCCTTGTGGAACAAGAGGCACATGTCATACCCGTTATGTCGACAGTCATTTGTTCTTTCATCGTCTACACCCCGTTTCATTCGAACTGTTCCTTCCATCTCCAATATTTACTATACCCCTGTATAGTATATTATTCAACAATAAAGTTTGTGTTTTTTTCTATTTTACTCCTAAATGTGTATATAACAGTTAAAAATGTCACATTTATTATTTGATGCCACAGTTTAAAAAGAATTTTATATAGAATAAGCAAAAAACCTGGCCAACAAGCCAGGCTTTCCCTTATATCTTCCTTACATTCTCAAAATACTCTTCCAGTGTCCAATCATTTTCATACATCTCCGTTGCGGCCTTTATTCCCACATACCTGAAATGCCATGGTTCATACATATAGCCTGTTAAATCTTCTTTACCCTTTGGGTATCTGAGGATAAACCCGTATTCATGGGCATTGTGGGCAAGCCACACTCCTTCTTTGGTTGTTCCAAATTGTTCATTCAGATTAAAATTATTGGTTTTGCTGGAAATATCCATCGACAAGCCTGTCTGGTGTTCGCTGCTTCCTGGTCTCGCAACTGCCTGAAGGGCCTTGTCCTCCCCAACCTTATTGACCTCTGCGTTGAAAAGGTTTTCCTGGCGCCCATATGATCGGTATCCGGAAACGGCAGCAAGTTCAATTCCATCCTTCCTTGCGCCGGCAAACATTTCTTCCAATGCTGCTGCAGCTTCTTCCCTCATAAGACTCTTTTCAAGCTTGGCCTCTCCAAAAGAGAAGGGAACATTCGGTCGAACCAAGTCGGCCGGGATATAATGATCTGGCAACCCAAAAATCTTATTGACAAGCGCTAAAGTATTCTGCGGATTCTGGATGACATTCTTTCCGTCTGAATTCTGGACTACATTGAAGTACGCAGCTTCGAGTGTCAATTCGTCTTCTGCTGGCTTGTCCTCTATAGGAGGGTTGTTTTCCGCGTTCTGTTCGGGTTGATTTACCTCAGCCGGCTGATCATCGTGATTATCTTGTCCAACTAATTTATCTCCCAAATAAGGAATTTTTTCAAGATATGGCTCAACCTTTGCACATCCTGCCAAAAAAATCGGCAATGCGATTATCAGTATTAGTTTTTTCATCATTTCCACCAATCTTCAACATTTTAAAGCAATAACACCATTCTAACATTTTTCGGCAAACTTTCGAATGGCCTTTTTTCCCATTAGCCTTGCTAATCATTATACCTGTTATTGAAATGTGCAAACTTCTTGTTCCTGGGTAGTAGACATTTTTAGGATCACTCTGTGCTTTAAATGTCCTTTAAACGCAAGTTCTTAGACATTAGCTTCCATCTTGGCTTGAAATGTCCATTAAACACTGGTTCTTAGACATTTTGGCTTCCTTCTTGGCTTGAAGTGTCCATAAACGCTGGTCTTACTTCAATATGAATTGCTCATAATTAAGAATCTCCACGAAAAAACCCTTTCCACTAAGGAAAGGGTTTTCAAATAATTATTCTTTGATTGCCGCTTCTAGCGCAACCTCGATCATGTCGTTGAATGTTGTTTGGCGTTCTTCTGCAGTGGTCTCTTCACCAGTCAGGATATGGTCGCTGACTGTTAGGATTGAAAGGGCCCTGCGATCATATTTAGCAGCCAGGGTGTATAGAGCTGTTGTTTCCATTTCAACAGCAAGAATCTGGTATTGTGCCCACTTTTCTAATTCTGCATTATCATTGTAGAACTGGTCCGCAGTGAAAACATTGCCGACTTTAAGGTTCAAACCTTTTTCAAGGCCTGTATTATACGCTTTATACAATAAATCAAAGTTTGCTGTCGGAGCAAAATCCACTCCGCCGAAAGTGAGGCGATTCATCTGTGAATCGGTTGAAGAGCTCATAGCCAGAATTACGTCACGTACTTTGACATCCTTTTGGATTGCTCCGCATGTACCTACGCGAATCAGGTTTTGGACATTATAGCTATTCATCAATTCATTGATATAAATTGAAATGGAAGGAACCCCCATGCCTGTCCCCTGTACAGAAACTCTTTTACCTTTATATGTTCCTGTGTAGCCAAACATATTTCTGACTTCATTATATAACTTCGCATCTTCAAGGAATGTTTCCGCAATGTATTTCGCCCTTAATGGATCACCAGGCAGCAAAACCGTTTCTGCGATTTCATTTTCTTTAGCACCAATATGTACACTCATTTAAAATCCTCCATCCTATAGGTTGCTACCTCAAAACTATACCACAATATAGTTAAGCAGGAAAATCTTCAGTTTCATGACAATTTTGTATACGGGCAAGCTAAAAATAGCTTTACCAAAGGTGAAAGAAAAAATCCGCTGCACCAGTTATATAAAAATAAACGAAAAAGAAGGTGATGAAGCAATGGGCAAGAAACACCGCAACCGAATCAATTCACCAAAGAAAAACAATCATATCCCTCCTGAAGCAATCGTTGCTGAACAGGAAGCTCACGGCAAAGAATTTTCAGCTACAGGAAGAAAGAAACAAGGATAACAAAAATGGTCTTTTCTTACAAAAGAGTCACCTTTGCGAAGAAAAATAGGGCATTCAATCCTATTTTGTAGTCAATAGCAACAAAGTTTGAGAAAAGAGCCTAACAAAAAGACGATGAAGCAGTTTGCTTCATCGTCTGTACCTGCTTATTAGCAAAAACGCTCGATCGTGTTCTGTAATTTCTGCTTCAAAGACGGAAGATCAGATACATGGATATTCATTCTTACATATGTTTCATCCATCCCCATGGCTTCTGACAAGAAACCTCCAAGCCCTCTCGCCCTCCGGTCAACTTGCATCAAGACCTCAATTTCGTTCTCGCTGACTGGATAGAAAATTACTTCTAATTCATCCAACCGTCCTCTAAAGGTACCTGATGATGGCACAAATTCAAACTCCTGGACAAATGGCAGATTTCTGCGGAGATGTCTTGGCGCTTGCTCACACTCAGCTTCCCTCAAACGGAAGCCAAGATCGCTTATAGAGTTAAACACCCCATGCATCAATTGATTGGGCACTACCGTCAAAAAATCTTTATCGCTTGGATCCACTGCATTTTTGATATCAAGCCCAGTTGACACCCAAACCTTCGTCCTGCCCATTGATAATGGCATTTCCATAGGAAGCCTGAATGAGAATGGTATCTCCTTTATTTCATTCTCTTTGATTACGAATGACTGCGTCAGCTTGAATCGGTCAATCTGGGCTGTGGCAGTATACTTTTTGTCATCCGCTTCTTTTATATATGTTGTATGTAAACTCAAATAGATGTCATCGATGTTCTGCTCCGTGTTGCCCCCGCGAATTTCTACAATTCCACTTACTTCTTCTCCAGGCATCACCCGGTCCTTTTCCAGCTTTGTATCGACCTTAGCTGCTCCAATGCCGACACTGGCAAAAACCTTATTAAATAATGACATGTCCCTTGCCTCCCAGATTTCACATTTTTCTTTCATATAGATGTATACGTTTATAAATTGAGAGAGTTTCACAGAGAAGTGATTTTTTTTTAAAATAAGACTATGTTAATATTCCATGCCAGCTTTTTAGTTTGGTATGAGAATTTATAAGCGGAAAATTTCCGGCTATTGTATATAGAGAACGCTTCGAAGCAGAAATAGGAGGAGATATTCCGGTTAAATGCTAAAAATAAGCCAAAATCAAACGGTTGGGATGAAATAACCGGAAAAACAACCCTTATTTTAATGGAATTAAGGGCCGTTTCCAATTTAAGCGGAATTTTTCCGTTTATTTTTCAAGATCTGTTAAATCAACATTCTTTTATAACTAAGCGTAATATAAAAAGGCAGATTCCCAAAGAATCTGCCATAACTGTGTAAACCTTACCTAGTCTATATCTTCTTCCTCATCGATGATGCATTTTTCGATCAGATATTCAAAAGTGATATCTGCCATTTCTTCAAGCTCTTCCTCTGTGGGAACGTATCCCCTTTTTAAAAGTTCATGAAAGAAAAATTCAGCAATCTCCTCTGTATCGATTATAACCTCAATCTCTTTCACAGATTCGCCCCCCTTTATTCCAAATGTATGTGAAGAACCTATATTTAATGCCAAGCTCGATCAATTTTCTGAAAATTGTTCTATTACTTTTGGACAAGCATAGAATGGAATAAATCAAAATAGGAGTGATCTGGTATGGAGAGGCTGGGTATTCTTGCGGCAATGTTTGTAGACGATGTGAACAAAGAAGATAGTATGATTATTGAGTTGTTTGGCACTATCGTAAATTTCTTATTTAAAATTCTGTTGTGGGCAGGAATTCCTTTTCTTGCTTATGTGCTGCTTGAATTTGCAGGCCATTTTTAAACATGGCTTTTTCCATCATTGTTAACGAGCATTGACAGTTTACGAAGAATGACTCTCATGACATGGGCGTATTCATCATCCTGGAACCACTTATATAAAATTCGGTAATCGTTATAAATATCAAGCAGATTGTCGATCGTCATCCTCTTTTGATTGGTTTTCCTAAGCTCTTCTTTTTCACCTGCCCGCGGCTGAGGAGACTTTTTCTCGAGGTTGACTGATGGATTTACTTCTTTATTGGCAGAAAACAGAAGCCCCAGCTTCTGGATAAACGTATCAGCACTGTCCGAATCCGCAACAAGTGTCAGTTCTTCTTCCCCGGCTTCAAGCCATTCACCATCTTTAATCCTGGAAAGTTCATATATGACATCCTCCCAGGCATCTTCTTTATATCTCCAGATTTCAGTTCGAAATCCGACAACCTTAAATAGGTCCGAACCATAACCTTTTACCTGAACCAGGTCCCCAAAAAAATATTTGTACTCGATGTCGATTTGCTCCTTTTCAAGCAGCTTCCCATCGTACTCAGAGAGCATCTGCAAACTTGTTTCCAAATACAAGCCCTCGCTCTTATTTATCTCATATACATGAAGGCCGTCAAGCCATTTTACATCTGTCACTTTCCCCACAGTCCCATAAATAGTGATCACGACTGTATCACCGATGTTAAACTTAGGTTTCTTCCGTTTTTCCATTTCCTCCATCCTCTCAACGATGAGTCGTGAATTGTGATTACAACAGTATATGCATTTTTCTGAAAATCGCTACGCCTAGATGGTGGATGGAAGAAGCTTTTAACCTTTGTGTCCGGGTAGAGAAAACAAAATTCAATCAGCTTAATGAGCGCTTCATTTCAACTTCTTAGTATATAAAAAAGCTCCTGCGGATAGCCGCAAGAGCCTTTAACTTTCTGCAATCAAATATTCATCCCATGCTTCGTCAAATACAGTCATACTTTCCGGATATTGACCGTTCATTTCCAAATAGGAGCTGATTTCATCATAATCCTCCGAGTTTTTGGGAAACGAGAGATCATCATACGCGGAATTCGCGAACCTGCTGATCGCATCCTTTGGTTTGGTGGAACGATATTTCATGAGAAAGTGGTAAAAGCTTTTATACATATATGAACGCCTGCCTATTGTTAAATTAGTTTGTCCATACTATAACGGATTGGTTAAGGGCTCGTCCACTTTAATGCAAAAAAAAGAGCACCTTTCCGATTTAGGTAGGTGCTCTTTTTTTCAACTATATAAGAAAGTATAAACTTATTACACTTAGATTAGTGTCTAGCTCCAGCGCCTAGCCAGTTTTCATCCAATAATGTGCTTCCTCGAGTATCTTGCGAGAAGCGTTAGCTTTGAGCAGCTCGAGACGGTTGGCTAGTGTCGCCTCCTAGAAACTCCGAAACTTCAACTCCGCTGGCAGAAGCAAAAAGCGCTTCTTTGTCGGAGTCTCCAGTTTCTGCGTTTCTGATCAGTCGGCTATACTTTGCGATTTCGGTCCTGCCAATGAAGTCAAAGAATGACTTCACTGTCAGGCCCTCCGTGGCACACGATGTGTTAGACCCGCCAGCCACAGGACGTGGCGGTTTAGGCAGGCACCGCATGTCGGGGCTGATCAGGGCGCTTGCGCTTTTCTCATTGCCATCTGGCTGATTTCGCCATCTCAAGCAGTGCCCATATGATATTGAACATTAAAATCGCGACGGTGATTGGCACGGCATGAAGCCAGTTCATCCCGAACTTCTCCTTGATCAGCCTTACATAGTATCCGCAAAAGAATAAGACAACCATTGCCGCTACCAGCATGATGGATAAAGCGATAGACATTTTCTTTCCCCATTTCCATTAAAAATACTCCCCACTCTATTATAAAGAGGCGGGAGTAACTGGATAAAAAGGAAGTGTGAAACTTTTGTGAACAGCTTACCGACTCAGGTTATTTTTATCACACACCGGACTTCAAGATGAAAAATCAAAGTAATTCCGCTTCAGCAACCTTGGCTGTGCCATCAATTCCTCAAAGGTAACTTCCTTGCCGAGTTTTTTCGTATCGATTAAAAATAATTGGTCTTCGATTTCCTTTGTGATCAACTCAGTCTGGTAGGTCATCTCGCAATCGAGACAGTGGATGGCAGGAGTTTCATTGATTTGAATGGCTTTTGTACCGTCCGGAAGTTCCCAATAGACTTTGTCTGTTACAGCTTTCGTTTTTTCACTGCTGCACCACTCGCACTTTGCCATCAGTCAACCCCCTTAGTCGAAGGAATAGCTCCCTGGCCATCAACCACTTCAGCTGACGATTTGTTCTGCTGTGCCATGAATTTCTTTTCCTTCAGCTCATCACGTTTTTCACGCTTATCCTTCAAAGAAGCATGTGCAGGGTCATCCTCATATTTTTCCCTGCGGTCAAGCCTTCCAAGACCTTCTGGAATCAGGTTGAATTCACTGTCGTTCATGATTGCCGCGATTCCAGTGTTCGATTTTTTGTTTTCATATTCTGGATATACCTGTTTGAAGTATCCTTCTGCTCTGCCTGGAACATAACTTTCAGGCTCTGGATAAGAGGTGATTACACCTTCAAAATTCCGCAGCACCACTTTTTCTGGACTTTGGGAAATCAGGTAGTTTGGCTGCAAGGAAATTTTGCCGCCTCCGCCAGGTGCATCGACCACAAAGGTTGGGACTGTGTTTTTTATTGTAAGTATTAAATTTCAATTAGGGCGTAGCTTTTTAAATAAATAAACTGCAAACCGCGATCTTATTTATCATCTTGGTTTGCAGTGTCAATTAGATAATAGATAAACATGACTCCCCTGTCTTTTTCAAATAGTTTTTCTTCTACATTACAATATACTTTCCGCTAACAGTATTTTTAAATCTGTTTAAGAATAAAACTTCGAATGGAACTTCAAAAAAGGGATGTATATAGAATGTATTGAACAATATTCAATAAACAAACTTAAAGAAACTATATATTTCCTATAATCCTTATCAAACTTCTATCCAGGTTTCTGGAATAAGTGCTCTACCGTTTCTCCACGGTCTCTCAACCAAAGCATTTTGAAATTCACTATCTTGTAAGTTTGCATGATCAAGTACAATAATCTGAAAGTCGGGATATAACTCCTTACATACTTTAAATAAGAGATCGAACATCATTTTTACTGCTTTTCTATCCTCATCATTTAATTCCTCTACGTTTCCTTCTAACGTCTCATCCTTTTCAGGTGGAAAATAGACTTGCGTTGGTTGATCTAGTATAAGGAATGCAGGAACAGGTCTTTTTTTCTGAATAAAGTATTTATGAAGAGCAAGATGACTAATTAAATGACAACCTAACCAGTTTTCTCCGCTTCCCATTCGGTTTAAAGGAATAGGTCTTTCTTCTTGATCGGCAATAACCGTAAGGTTTTTAATATCCAACCGATAAGGAGCGTCGGAATGTTCAAGTTCTAACTCCTTTGCCCAATCCGTCATATATTTTGAAATTCTACTCATGATTGAAGATAATTTTTCTTCCTTATTCTCATGGTCAAGTAAGTCTTCTAAATAGGTAATATGGGCTTCAGTTTCATCTATCTTTGATTGTAATTCATTATTTTCATGTGTTTCTTTATAGTTTTCTAAGAAAAAACTTATACGCCCTATTACTCGTGATATTCTCCTATTTATATCCTCAATTTCTTTAGCCACTTCTTGTTCATGAATTAAAGCTTCTATAGAGGTTGAAGTATGATTGATTAGTTTTATTTTTTCTTCCTTTTCACTTTCTAGAGTTGCAATATATGTTCGAAGTTTTGGTCTTTCTCTGACAACAGCTTGTAAATTATTCTGCAATCTTTGTAACGATAAACTCATATTATTTAACTGCGGGATTTCTACTTCCAATTCGGACGAACAAAACGGGCATTTACTATGATTTTCTTCGGGTGCTTCCTCAAATAGAGAAATTGATTCAAGTCTTAGTCTTTGTTCATTCGCATGTGCAGAATAACCAGACGCTTCATTTGCATAAGACTCTGCAGCTTTGATCTGTTCATCTATGCCAGCGAGTTGTGCTATATAACTGGCTCGTTCCTCTCTTAAGTCCTCTAAACTGTTCGTTTCAATACCAGGAGTACTTGATGGTTTCCAAGATAGACATTTTCTTAACATAAGAATTATTTCCTCTTCACTTCCACTAAACCCTTTCTCCAATAAACCAACTTGCTGTGCTTCTTGTATCAAATTTTGAGCTTTTATTGCTCCACCACCGCTAAGCAATTCCGACTCCATTTTTTGCTTTTTTAAGAGCTTTAATGTTCGTTTCGTTGTGCGGAGTTCAGCTTCTAATTTAATGAAATCCTCCCTTACCGCTCCTAAAAAATAAGGTAATACATCTTTGATAGCCTGAGGCATAAACGGTTCTTTTTGCCGGTGAAAAAGAATACTCTCGTCTGCTATTACACTTTGTTTTTGGAAAAGGAATAACCTTGCGTGTTTAAAATTTGTTTCTAGTGGGTCCCTTGATTCTGAATCCTTTGGTATATGTTTATTAGGAGATATTCCTAAGTGACTACCAAGAAATTCAACTAAGCTATCATCATTAGAATTAGGTTTTATTTTTGCCAATGGAGGTGGCGTGATATCATTTCCTATCTCAATGTAAACACTACTTTGACTTTGTTTTTGTCCTACTGGTGGAGCTTTTGCGATAAAAATTTCTTCAGAGTTTGATATTAATTTAAGCGCATACATTGATACTGTTTGTCTAATAATTCCCTCAGGTATTAAAAAATCTGAACGCCCTAAACAATATTCAATAATTTCTATAATTGCAGATTTGCCCGTCTTGGACTTTCCAGTAATAATATTTACTTTTCCAGGACTAAATTCTAGATTTCTTGTTTGCCCTTCCCTATTGTAAAGAATTATTTCTT
This sequence comes from Bacillus sp. ISL-39, assembly GCF_018613295.1. Classification (NCBI taxonomy): domain Bacteria; kingdom Bacillati; phylum Bacillota; class Bacilli; order Caryophanales; family Bacillaceae; genus Bacillus; species Bacillus sp. ISL-39. The sequence goes on along the minus strand of NZ_JAGGQM010000022.1, from coordinate 36,808 downwards.
TTATCTGAAGTGTCATGGACTGATCCCCCACATTGTATAAATAGTAGAACTAGTGCCTGTTACAGCAAACCATTTTCCTAATAATTTTGCTTTTGCTTGGTAATCGGTCAGGTATAGATTTACTTCTCTATCCATGTTTAACCGTAACCTTTTAGAGGAGGTGCTTAACGATCCGTCATTATTTATTATCAACAGATCTCTAGCTGTTAGAAATTTAGTCGCTTCTTTTGTATATGGAACCAGTTCTCTTGCTCTTTTTGCATATCCAATTCTGACTTCTGGATTGCTTTGTAGCCAAGTATGCATGTATGAACGTATAGACCTTGGAAGTTTTTCTTTTGTTGGCTTGTGAAGAAGTATTGGGAGAGTTAAAAAAAGTAACTCATACGATATACCGCAATCATATTCAGACTTTTCCTCATACCCTTTTATCATTTCATGGATAAGAAAAGCACAGAATGAGGGGTTAATAAGATTTGCTATTTCTACTGGACGATTCTCCCATCTAATCATTTCCTTTCCCCTTTACATCTTGTAGAAAGGCAAGTTTATCGCTATATAGAGGATGCCAGCCAATTCTAAAGGGAATTTGATCTGCTAAAATATGAAAACTCCCCATCATAACAAAACGGTCCGTTACATTATTTCTAATATTAAGATAAGGGATTCTCATAACTTTATTATAGAATTCTCTTCCAAATTTCTTCATAAGTTCTTCATCAGAGTGATCGCTTATATCTTCGTGTAAGATAGCGAATTCTTCTTCCCACTCTTCCATCAATTTTCTTTCGTAGTCCTCTAATTCACTCATACTTATTAGTTGATCATCTACCCATTTGGCTCTTTGAGTTGATGCACGATAAAAGTCTTTTATGGCTCGGTTAATTCGTATATCCGTTAATGACAACACCTTTAATTGCTCTACAAATGTTCGATTATCACTTGAGAAGTAATCAGGTGGATTTGAATTCGCAAAATCAATTGGCAAAGAGTCTGGTTTTAACTGATCCCTTATCTCTTGTATTTTTCTTTGGACTTCTGAACCTTTTATAGGGTCATTTGAACCAAAGAACAAATGATGTACAGATACTTCAAACCACCAACCCTCAAGTCTTTCGTACAAAGCATCGATGTGTTCTGGGTTCACTGCAAATTTCAACTCACTTTTCAATTCCTTTTCTAAATCAACAATATTCTCTTCCTCATCCAGAATGTAAATGCTATCCACTAGCCTGTATTGTTGATTATCATCAAGAGATAAGAACGCCTCATATGCTGCTTTATTTCCATCTCCTCTGGATGTTGTAATATGATTCTTTAGTTTTAAGTGAGCTTCTCTTGGATTCCTACTTTTATCTGCTTTTAACAAAGAAACAAGTGAACCTGGAGAAGCTTTTGAAGTAGTTACTAGGCTAAACACTACTCCGGGGATGGATACGATATTGTTTTTGATTGCTTCCGACCAAATTCTTATGCTTTTCCATAAGTCAGACGAGCTATCAGTTAAATTTGCTGGACGTTTGCTTGAATGATGTTTTAACTGTAGAAGCTCAATAGGTGTCCCTTCTTTTTCAAATTCTATGTCATCTAAATTCTCAATAGCTACATCGATTGGGTGTCTTTTCATTATCATCAATAAGGCGTATCTAATTTGATATAAATACCCGACCGCAGAGCTGCCTGCTGAAAACTGATTTGTCATTCTCAATCCTCCTAACCAACTACCAGTGGCTTATATACGATTCAACTTTTTTCTCTGTGAAATTGTCGAATATTCTCGATATTAACTCAGGAAGTTTTAATGATGCGAGAGAATCAACAGCTGACGTTTCTTTAACATAGCCTTCTTTGAGTATTTTTTTAATGATATACTCGCGTTAATTCCGTAAACTGTTTCAAAACCACCCGGGAACTGTACATTTTCCTGTTTTCCAGAAATCCAATTGATTAACAATACTCCTCTGGAAGTATTCCCGCAGGAAACTTCTTTAGAAGAATGGGATCAATATCGAATGAGTTCATTAAACTTTTCGATATTGATGTAGTTTGTTTAGATTTTTGGTTCAAATTATCAGAAGAAAGTGTGTTTTTGAAAAAATATAAAATGCCCACCAGATTCCTCCTATTCTTCATAAAATAAATTAATTAGCTACTCCTTCTACACATGTACCATCTTAAGGTCCTTATAATCCATGTTATTTGAACTATCGCCTACTTTTATATTTCGACAATTATTGTAAAAATCCTCCAAAAAGCCACACTAAAAAATAGCACCCATTACTGAGTGCCGTTTGTATGTGCAAACTAAGAAGAAAAAACAAAAATATTTTCTCTTCAGCAATCTTGGTAGTTCCATTAGTTCCTTAAAACTTATAAAACTTCCAACTTCTTTTGTGTCAACCAAAAACAACTGATCCTCAATTTCCTTAATCACCTTTTCTTCCGATACACCATCTTACAATCATTGCACATCAAAGCCGGTGTCTCCGTGATTTCAATTACCCTCGCCACATCTGGCTGCTCCCAATAAACCTTACTTATTCCTAAAGTTGCTCTTCCTCCACACCACTCACAAATCATGCTCATGATCTAATCATTCCCCGCTGGTTCTTTTTCTTGGCCAATTATCTTTGCTGAAGTTTGTTGTTGAGCTTTAAATTTCTTTTCTTTTAATTCATCTCGTTTTCCCTGCTTATCCTTTAAAGAAGACTGATGTGGATCTTCCTGATATTTTTGTCTTCTATCTAGGCGCTGAAGATCTATTGTTAATCCTGATTATAATCAGCAGCTTGTTCCATGGTATTATGTATATAGGAAAATGTGTTTTCCGTGGAGGTGGATAGCATGGACAAGCCATCTGAGATTATTACAATAAGTGACCGTGATATAATTTCAGCCATTCAAGAAAATGGTTGGTACATTGACAAGGTAGAAAAAACGCCAGAAAGATGCTTAGAGGCTGTTAAGCAAGATGGTCGTACATTAAAATCAATCCCTAAAAATTTGCATTCTGTAGACTTGTGTTTTGAGGCTGTTAAACAAAATGCTTCAGCTATAAAATATGTGTCAAAAAAAAGTAATGACGAATGAAATTTGTATAGAAGCCGTTAAAAATGATGGAAGTATACTAGCCTACTCCTCATATATTGCTGATGAGTTTCGAACAAAAAAGCTTTATCTTGAGGCAATAAAACAAAACGGCAAAGCCCTTAAATATGTACCCGATAAGTATAAGTCGGAAAGTCTTTGCAGAATAGCAACTGAACAAAATGGTTTAGCGCTAGAATTTGTTCCGAAGAATATACTGTCAAAAGAATTATTCATGTTAGCAGTTGAGCAAAATGGATTAGCCTTGGAATATGTGCCGAGTAAAAACAGAAGCAAAGGATTGTGTAATGTTGCTGTTGATAATAATGCATTGGCGTTAGAGCATGTACCTGACAAATTTAAAAAAGTGGAGCTGTGCAATGTCGCAGTAAAATCCAGCTGGAAAGCTTTCCTTTATGTTCCTGAGAGTATGTATACTTTAAATAATTGCCTTGAAATATTTGAACGGATCTTAAGGGAATGCGACGATTCTTCTGAGATTTCGTATAGTGACCGATCTTATGTTAGAGCGATAGCAAACCGCTTACCAGATGATATAAACAGCGATATTAATATCATCAAGTTGGAAAGACAATTACAGGTACGGGAATTTAAGAGAAAATACTTTGATAAAGAAACACACAGGTTTATTACGATAGAAAAAATATGTTATAGAGAAGACGACGAAGTAAAAGAATTCGATTTATTTGTTGATTTTTATAACCATTTAGATGCGGATTTAAAAAATGCAAATCTACATGATTATGATTTTAAAGAAGTTAGTCTCGCCGATTTTAATATTGAAGATGCCTATATTAACAGCGATGTGTTAGTCGAACAACACTTATATGATAATTCTTTTTACGCTGAAAACGTCAAGGATTCTGATTGCAACACACAACTTATGATTTCGGCAGAAAATGAGGTAGTAGAGGCTATATCTGTTCTGCATGATATCGATTTTGTTTCAGGTGCCACACTAAACGACACTTCTTACAAGATATACTATATTAGTGATATCCACCTCAACCATAAGCTTTTGAATGCATTCCCGACAAATGCTACAGAACTAGAAGTTATAATGTATATCAGACAGCTTGTAAAAGAAATGATTGATACCGCTTCAGATAAATCCTACGACGACTACTTATTAATTGCGGGAGATATATCTTTTAACTTTGAAATATCTACTTTGTTTTATACAGAATTAGTCAAATTTTGGAGTCCCGGTCAAATAGTAGTAGTGCTTGGTAATCACGAATTATGGGATTTCAATCGACGCGGAGTCGCACATTCTAATTTGCTTACATTGGATGAAATTATTCTGCAATACCGGGATTTGTTTTCAAGTCAAGGCATCCGCTTTTTACAAAATGATTTGCTTCTTACAGACGGAACGATTATATCAGAAGAGCAATTGAAATCCATTGATCATCACGAGTTGAAACATATCTGCTTGAAAAGTCCTTATGTAATACTTGGTGGTTTAGGTTATTCTGGATTAAATTCAAACTTCAACGCCAATCAAGGAATTTACCGGCAAACCATTATGTCTTTAGATGAGGACATCAAACACACAAGCCAATTTAACTTCATTTACAACAAGGTGAAAAGCGTTTTAGGTAACGATAAAGTAATTATTTTAACTCATACGCCAAAAGAAAACTGGTCGAATGAAGATTACAACCGTAACTGGATATATGTGAACGGACATACTCATCGAAATGACTACTGTTGTGATGAGGAAAAAACTTTTTATTCCGACAATCAAGTTGGATATTATTCTACAAACATAGGTTTAAAGCATTTTAAATTGTCAAAGGTTTATGATATTTTCAAATATTATCCTGACGGAATTTATCCTATTTCAAGAGAGCAATATTTGGACTTTAACCGAGGCGTTAATATTAAAGTAACTTTTAATAGAACAGGCAATATACATATGCTTAAAGACAATAATGTATATTGTTTTATACTTGAAAACCAAAACACAGGGAAAATTTATCTGTTAAATGGTGGGATGATAAATAATTTAGAACATAACGACCTTAATTATTACTTTGAGAGAATGGCGTATTATTCAGATGCAATCAGAGGGATATTTAACGATTACAATCAAGCTCTAAAATCCATATCTGATAGTATTAAAAAAATCGGCGGTACTGGGACAATCCACGGTTGTATTGTTGATATAGATTTCTTTAATCACATTTATCTGAATCCGGAAGACGGAACCGTAACCCCTTATTTTGCACTGTCGATTATTGATAAGTATATCTATCCAGATGTTAAAGCGCTTTTGTTAGATCGAAGAATAGATTTATATAATAATTATTTGAAACTTTTAGACGGAGAGAGCGAGAACGTTAAGCTTTTAAAAGGAGAAATAAGAGCAGGAAGCACTGAAATATCAAGATTTATTCCAGATACTTATATGTATAGACCATCAAGGATAATGAAGTCATTGCAGTACCTGACAGAAGTTAATGTTATAAGGCTTTGGAACGATCGTATTTTCGAATCTGAATATCAAAATAAAAATAAAGCAAAAGATTTGGGTACTAATAACAATGACACCTTGTTGCTATCCGTTAGACGAAACAGAAGCAATTAACGCCCCTTTTCAGGGGCGTTTCTGCTGCTAAGATATATATTCGACAAATGAAGGAATCCGGAGCTTCCCGCCCTTTGTGTAATTCCGAAATTTTACGCGGCATGTTATTTTGGGTTCAAGGAAGAAAAACTTAGTGTTCTCATCATGGATATAATCCCGGTAAGAATCGTATAACCATTTCCTTGCATCTGGATTCATAAACTCCATGACCCCTACCGGTTTTATCTTCCCTTCTTCTTCTAATCCAAGAAGCAAACCGAATTCTTCTTTTCTGATTCCGATTACGACAGCATCAGCATATTGGTAATGGATAACTTTATCAAGACCTTTTTTAGAAATTTTCATTAAAATCAAGGCTTTTACATATTAGTCATGTTTAATATGTTACTCCTTTCCCAATCAGGTTTCGGGATATTTCTGTTAAAATAATAGGAAGGCTTATTCAACTAAACCAGCTAATAGTTTGTCAATATTTTTCATTAAAATCTAAAATTCAACCGTGATATACTAAAAAAGGGTATACCAAATAACCTTCATATTCTGTGAATTGGAAGGTTTTTCGTTTTTTAGTTAGATGTTGCTTCTAAGCTATATCTTGGAAAGTGGTTCTGTTTTTTAATAGGGCAAAAATCCAATGTAAAAGCTTATTTACACAAGCAATCACTGCTACTTTAAAAGGCTTTCCTTCTTCACGCTTCTTGTCGTAAAACTCACGCATTCGTTTGTTTCGGGGAATGATTTCATCCGTGGTTTTCTGTTTGCGACAATCGCGTATGGCACATCGAACAGCCATATATAAGGCGTGACGAAGCCTGCTGGATCCTCTTTTTGTGATTCGGTTTTTGGTGGCAGTAAACTTGCCAGATTCGAAAACACTAGGGTCTACTCCAGCGAAAGCCACCAGCTTTTTAGGATCAGTAAATCGGTCTATCTCCCCAATTTCAGAAATGATCGTTGCAGCGATCTTTTCACCGATACCAGGGATGGATTTGATAATATTATATTCTTCAACTTCTTTAGCGAGGGCATCTATCTCTGACTCCAATGTGGATAGGTGCTCTTTGTATTGAAGAATAATATTAATATACATACCTAAGCTTAAGATATGACTCTGATAGACTGTCTTTTCAAAGGGATTGCGAGCTGCCGCCTCTTTTAGTTGTAAGGCTTTTTCATTGGCCCATCTGATTGAGCGACTTTTACATAATTCCTTGATCCTCATTGAGAGAGTTTCATTACTAGCTTCTAAGATGTCTTCAGATGACGGAAACTCCTTTAACGTTAAGAGGGATACCACAGAATATAAATCACCGAACACTCCACGATATTCAGGAAATACTTGATCTAGAATAGCCTGGAACTGAAGCTTTGTCTGAATCATCACTCCTGTAATATTCTCGTGTTGTCTTGTAAGGTTACGAAGGTTTAAAAGCTGAACCCCTCGCTTTTTATACGGCTCTAACTCCTCCTTGTAAAACAACTCGCAGAGGTGGTAAGCATCGACGGCATCTGTCTTTACTTTCCTTAAACTTGAACTTTTCGCCTTGTAGGAAATCAAAGGGTTAATAATAATTAATAAATATCCACGTTCCTCTAGATATTGGACAACGGGTGTTTGATAGTGTCCGGTTGCTTCTAGTATCACAGGAGGCTTCATACCTGTTTCTTGCTGCACAAGTTCTAGAAACTCCACAAGTAACCCAAGTCCTTCAAGAGTATGAGATACTTTAAAGCTCTTACGAAATGGTTTGCCTTTATCTACAAAAGCTTGAACCTGACTTTCCCCCTTTGAAATATCCAGACCAACAACTGGATTCATCCTGTATCATCTCCTAATCTTTTATTTGCCGGTACCCCTTGTCCTTCTTGTAGTGTCACAGCTTCGCTTGTTATACGAGATCTATGTCCCAACCAGCCTCAATCATGTTTCTACAAGTAGGGGGCAAACTGTTTAGCTGACGGGATCCAGGTCCCACGGGCAGTTACGTTTTACCCCGGCTACCGTTATAATAAGACCATATAGAAAAAGGTCAACCAGAAATATTTTCTTTTCTGGATGACCTTATAATACAAACGAAGCAGTTTAGTTTTTTAATGAATTTACGATATTTAGTTAGAGATCACAATCCTTTTAATATAATGAATCTGTTATATAAAATTTGTAACGCAGAATTGTGGTATTAATAAGCAAGATGGCAAAAATATTTGAGGATTATTTTTCTGAGTTACACTGTACAATTCGTTTGTACGGTGGGCACCAAATACTTTTTATCATTCCATTCGATGGAGTCCCAAATCCTTAGGATAAATCAACGAAAGTTGTCAAAAATATGGTTTTCCCCTTTAACAAATTCTTCTTCGTATTGTTTGGATATAAAAAATTTCCCAATAATCAACATAGACTTATTGCTGAAAAGCTAAGAGGTTAAGGTATAAAAATGTTATTTATAACAAAAACAAATTTTTTTGTCATGAATTTTCCCAATTACAATTTTTTCAAAATTATATTACTTATTGTATATTTGTACCAAATATTACAATTTTTATAGGAGGATAGGTATATTTTTTTAATGTGAAATTTTAGGAGGGGAAATATGTTTAAGAAAAAAATGTTATCTGCATTAGCTTTAGCCACTGGATTAGTTTTTGCATCTGTAACACCTTCTTCAGCTGCTGCACCGTCTAATCCGACCGGATGGACTTACAACTCAACTGACGATGTGTTTAACCTACAGTATTTAAATAATGGATATACTGGTTATTCGTCAAAAATTGATGACGGAAAAAAATTATATAATGGAGAGTATTTTTTGCAGCAAACTTGGCTTTATAATGATAATAAATATTCAAAGATGAGAGCAGTTATTGGATATGATCCAACATATGTTTCTTACGAATCCGCTTCTAACATGACAACTAGCTATGTAGGAATTAGTAGTATTAGTGTGGGTCAGACAAATGCTGGAACGTGGGTTGTTGCAATTACTTATGGATACTCCGATTACCAAGATTGGAGTGCAGCAAACGTAAAGTTTAAATACAAGCGAGCATCTGGGACATCATATACTTGGAATGATTACCCTTATCAAGGATATTCATCAAATGGTTGGTACCAAAGCACAGCTGGTTTCCTGAGTACGTTGGGCCCCTATGCAGTGCAAGCTGACGTAACAGCAAAACCAGTTACAATTGGAGGGCTGTAAAATGAAAAAGATTCTAGCGGTAACTGCGACGATTGGTTTTTTGGCAATAGGGACCCTATTTGTTGGTGCTGAACCGGAAGAAACATATCCAGAGAAAGAAGTAACTCATAATCTTCCTGAAAATGCTCCCGACTTCGACGCACCGGTCACTGAAATTCCAGCAGAAGATGTGCCATTGGAAATTCGTGATAAAAAAGGCAATGTGATATGGAAAGGTAAGCAGAGGGATTTTGTGAAAAATCAAAAAGAAATTAGAAAATTAATAAAAGAAAAAACGGGACAAGACTTATAGATGTTATAATAGAATGAACTTAAGGATTTCTTTGGAATTTATGATTCTAGAGAAATCCTTTTAAATTATTGAGGAGGTTTCCCAAATGAAGTCTAAGTGGTTTATTACTTTAATAATTCCTATCATTATATTTGTTTTACTTTTTTTGGCTTCTGTACTTTTTAAGTCCGGAATAGATTTTGCTTTTATTGGGACTACAGGATTTCTGGTAGGTCTTATTGTCTTAATTGCTTCTTTATCATTTACCAAGATTATTCAATTCGGGACAAGAGCTCCACAAGCGGAATGGATCTTTCCAGACGAGCATTTAGTAGATAAAGTGCAAAAGCAATACGGCAAGAAAGAAAAGCTACATAATAGTGACCAATTTTTAATTGCTGGAATAATTATTATAGTGGTTAGTATTTTCTTTATTTTATAAGATTGCATATGAAGCAAAAAATATAAACTTCATTTGAAAGTATGGAAAATGCTTAGAGCCTAAAAAGGCCTGAGCATTTTTAATTATGGCTTACTATTTTATTGACTAATTGAAATTTAGAAATTTAATTAAATATAATTTATAACATAATAGTTTACCTCTATTTTTTTCCTTTCAAGCTAAATGTTGTTGTGTCCCATGGAAGAAATAATGCACTTTTTTCAACAACATTTCTTATTGAATTCCTTATTTTACAAACGTTGCAGTTCAAGAAGGATTAAAAAAACCCTTACAGCCCATTTACGAGCCGTACGGATTTTCCCTTTCAAAGTTTGAACTTGAAGAAATGAGTCTTTGGGTTTCAGCGTCAAATACGGCAGTGAGATACTGTTTCTCATCCTTGCTGACTGATACAAAAACATACACTTGTCTAGTGGGATGATATCCTTCTCCGCCAGTTCTAGACTTACCGTACTTATCAGCTTTTGATAGCACGCTATTAATGTCCTTAAAATAACTCTTTTCTCGAATATTCAATTTCGCATTTTCAAATTCGATATATTGCTTTTTATCAAGTGAATCATAAAATGAGTCAGCATCTTTGAAATGCATTGCTGAGTTATCAGGATACTTACTCCAAGGAGCTGGTGAATTGGCTAATGTAAAATGAACACTTATAGTGAGTAATGCGACTACCATAAAAATGAAGGAACTTACTTTTTTCATTAATACACCTCCTTTTTTGTATTATCTCCACAATTTTGCTTAGTATGTAAGATGAATATTTAGTTTGATTAAGGGGGAATCGAATGGATTTAACAATTATAGGTGTGCTTTATTGATCGGATTCATAGCTGCAATTATTCACTCAATTAAAGACATTTCAGTTATAAAGCAAGAAATTAGTCAAATCAAAAAACAAAATGAAGAGTTAAAAGAATTGCTTTAAAATAAAGATAGCCTTAACGATTAGAACTCAATGGTCTCTTAATTGTTCTAAAGAAAAAGGACTATCATTGTTATACTAACGATACAGAAGAACTGAAGAGTAACCTTAGATTAGGGTTATACTTTGTGAAAAGGTGTACTTAAAGTATTGGGTGCTTATCTTCAACAAACATATTAATATAAAGAAGCTCAGGGCTTTATGATATGCTCCCCTTTAGGTAGACAGATTAAAAAATAAAAATCTGTTTACTTAAAGGGGAGTATTTATTATGTCAAAAAGAGCACATTCCCTCCAAGATAAAATCATGATCATTAAGGCAATGGAAAACGGGAGCCAAACCATTTCCGAATTAGAATTTTTATATAAGGTAAATAATCTCTCCATATATGAATGGGTATATAAATATGAAAAATACGGAGTGGCAGGATTAAAAGAGTCCCCTTCCTGGAAGGTGTATTCGAAAGAATTGAAACAGGCGGCAGTACAGGACGTTCTTAGCGGGAATTACTCGATCCGAGAGGTTACGAGGAAATATGAAATTTCCAGTACTTCTCTCCTTCGCAAGTGGATTAAAAAGTATAATAGTCATAGAGAATTAAAGGATACTTCCAAAGGAAGGACAAGCACTATGACTAAAGGAAGAAACACTACCCTGAATGAACGGAAAGAGATCGTGCTATATTGCCTTGAGAACGACAAGGATTATCAGAAGGCAGCTGAGACCTACCAGGTCTCTTACCAACAAGTATATCAATGGGTTCAAAAATATAAGGATGGCGGAGAAGAAGCCCTCAGGGATAAACGCGGAAGGAAAAAGGAAGAAGTTGAACTTTCTCCAGAACAAAAGATCAAATTAGAGATGCAGAGGCTTGAAAGAGAAAATGAACGTTTACGTGCAGAGAACTTATTCCTAAAAAAGTTAGAGGAGATCGAAAGGAGGCGAAGATAAGCCAAGTACGCCTTGAGGAGAAGTATATCGCAATCAAAGAACTTCATCAGGAAGATGGGTTCTCTTTTATCATGCTTTGTAAAATAGCGGGGGTTGCTAGGTCAGCGTATTATAAATGGCTAAAGCGAACACCTTCCTCACGTCAACGCCAGAATGAGGAGCTTATAGAAGAAATAAAGGCTCTCCATGAGAAGGTTAAAGGGATCTACGGCGATCGTCGAATCACAATGACTTTGAACCGCAAGTTGGGGAAAAGCTTCAATCATAAGCGAATTTATAGGCTGATGAAGATTTTCGGCATTCAAAGTGTTATACGGAAAAAGAAGAAACGTTATAAAGCATCCACCCCACAACACGTGGCAGAAAATGTGTTGAATCGTAAATTTCAAGCCGAAACACCAAATGAAAAATGGGTTACGGATGTCACTGAGTTTAAGTATGGCGAAGCCAAAAAGGCTTATTTAAGTGCGATTCGAGACTTATATGATGGATCCATTGTCAGCTACGTTTTAGGACATTCAAACAACAATAAGCTTGTGTTTGAAACGCTGGATCAGGCTACAACCCAATTGAATAAAGCTCGTCCCCTTATACATAGCGACCGAGGGTTCCAGTACACCCATATAGGTTTTAAACGAAGAATAGATCAAGCACAGATGACTCAAAGTATGTCCCGAGTGGGAAGATGTATTGACAATGGTCCCATGGAATCATTTTGGGGAACTCTGAAAAGCGAAAAGTATTATTTGGAGAAATATAAGACGTTTGAAGAACTTTCTTCGGCGATTGATGAGTACATATACTTTTATAATCATGAACGTTACCAAAAAAGATTAAACGGCCTTAGCCCCCTTGAATACAGGGCTAAAGCCGCTTAGGTTGTTTTTATTATTTCCACTGTCTACTTGACGGGGAGCAGTTCATTATGGCTCCGAGCTTTTTTATATGCTTATTTAGCTCCTAAAGTACCCTGCTTATTCAAATGCGATTATTAATTAATAACACCCATTTTTTAAATTTTTTTATAAACTTCCGCATATGCAAATTTCACTTGTTCTCGCAACTCTTTGTTTTCATCTTCGAGTTTCTTTACTTTTCTCTTTAATGATTCGATCAGAGCGTCTTTATTATTATCATCCATATTCCTCTTCACCTGTTTTTTGCTAGGCGCGCTTATTTGTTGTAGGCGAAGAGATTCAATGCGGCGTCGAAGCTCCTGGTTATTGTATAACGTCGCCTTTGAGAGACCGGCTTCCTTTGCCACGCTATTAAAATTGATATTTTCATTTGATTTTATAAGTCTTTTTATTGCTTCATCCACTTTCATAGCTGTTGAAGCTTTACGGCTCTGATGGATTTTTTTTAATTGCTCCTTACGATCATAGTTTGTCATTACGATTCCTGCTTTCGTTTAATACGGTCCAAGCGACCGAAAATAATATTTCCGTTTTGGATAGTTTTTAGGATGTCCTGATATCTGTCTAGATTTTTTTTGTTTTTCTGGGCAACATCATACCGACCTCGTTGTTCCAGAACTTCAATGGTTTTTGAAGAAGTTTTAACAAGAAGGTCATATTTTTGCACATCCATATCGGACAATCCTATCGCCAGGTCTTTACAGGGGCTGCCTCCGTTACACGTAAGACAAGGAGGTTCTTCTGAATAAGGACAATTCCCATTAATTCTTGCGTGACATGTTCCATAAGGATTATCAATTGCGGTTAGCTTCTGCTCTCTCCATAACATTTCAAGAACATCTTCTGGAATATCCTCATTTGGTTTGATTTCTTTCACTTCACCATTTTTGTCGAAAGAGAATACACCGTTCTTTATTGCTTCTTCGAAAGCCTTTCGTTTTGTTCCGTCCAGCAATTTTGCATATCGCATTGTCATTTCTGGAGAGGCTTGTGCTAAAAGCTCTTTTACTGTTAAGATGTCGGTACCGTTATTGAGCATTTTTACCGCGTAGGTATGCCTGAATTGATGGGTTTTAAAATGAAAAATCTTGCCATCCTCTGTTTTGATTTCGCGGTCATGAGCCAAAGTATTTAATTTCTGTCTTACCCATTCCTGGCTGAAAGGCTTTCCCTTTCTAACGCCTGAATAACGCGAAAAAATGAATTTTTCCGGGTTGTTATCGCTATTACTGTTATTAATAGACAAATCGATTAAAGCAGCGATAATAGAAGCAATTTCTTCGTCTATTGGAATGGAATGCCCCGCAACATAGGTTTTTTTAATATCAGTAACTATTTGATATTTCCCATTTAATTTTACTAGACAGTCCTGCCGCAAGGACAAAATGTCCGAGATTCTTAACCCGGTTTTAAAGGCAATCCAGACTATTGGCTGTACTTCCTTATGCAAATGATTGATTTCAGTGAACAGCTGATCAAGGACGAAATCTGGGATATAATCAACTTGATCGTAAGCCTTTTTCTTCTCCAAAGGCTTATCCTCAGGGAAAATTAATATCCTTATGTCCGTTTCCGGCGCTGTGTCATATTGATAGTTCTGGAAATCCGTTAATACCTTTTGAACAATTGCCAAGGATTGCCGTACATATCCGTCCGGATTGCTGTTTCTATGATTTATGCTACTATTGGCATACCTATGGAGCCACTGAATGTAATTCAGTATGTGTTTTCGCTGCAGTTTTTTAAAATCTTTCCATTCAGGTTCTAGATCGCTAATGTGATTAAAAAACGGGGTAACATACGTCATGTAATTTCCAGCAGTAGTACCAGAGAAATTTTGTTTTCCTAGAAGCCGGTGCCTGAAATACTTCTTTACCGCGTCCTTGAATTTTGGATTTTTTATTTTATCGAAATGGAGAAAATAAGAATTTGCAGATTGATTGTGGGATATCCCGTATAGCTTTTTTAAATTCCTAATATCCCAGGATTCCTTTTCCCACTCATCACGGTCATCCGTCACAGTTTTTATTGCTGAATAAATCATTTTTAAAAATGTCACAATGCCTGTTGATGCCTTTTCAAAAGTGTCCCTATGCCCCACGTATTTGGTGATTTTCAAATTTACTCCTTTACTTTCTAACCAAAGCACCCATTTCTCAGCGGCTTTGTCCATATCAAGTTCTAAAATCGATTTAACATTTGGGTAACATTCATTCAAGAACCCTTGAATCTTATTGACTTGATAAATTGCTGTCATGATCCTATTCAATGACCATTCATCATTAAATAGCTTTTTATAAAATAAATACTTGATTTCAATTCTGAACGTTGGATTAAGAAGCCGGAAATCGATATTTTTGGTACTTCTATTGTAGCGTGAATGCATTTCTTTAAAGTTGTTAATTAAGCCGATAGTGTCTATATTCCAAACATCGTTTTTTTGGAAATAGGGATTGTTTTTCATTTCCGTTAAAACTTCCCCTTTAGTATTTACTGTTCTTTCGTAATAGGTAGACATTTCGTTCTTAAGCCGCTCATGGAAGCCCATTTCCGATTTTTGTTCTTTATGACTTTGTATCATGCGAATCTCCTTGTTGTTTTAAAGAGTTTATTTTAAATGCGTGCTGCGACCTTTCCCAATTCTCACGAATTTCCTCAGTGGACGGGTGAAGGTATAAATTCATCGTTGTTTGAATCTGAGAATGTCCCAGCCGTTCTTGGACCTGTTTAATGTCCTTTGTTTCTTTAAAAAAGATTGTTGCATGTGTGTGTCGGAATAAATGTGGGTGCACATTTATTCCTGTTTTCTTCTTTAAACGCTTAAACAGTGCGGAAACATCCTGATAATTCATTGCATGTCCCATTTTATCGCCGCGCAGTTTAACGAAAAGAAAGTTTGTAGCCGTGTTCAAATCATCCAAAACTTCGTATAGATAATCATCGTATAAATCCATCAGAGCCTGGGAAACAAAAATGTTCCGTTCACCAGTTTTGAGTTTTGCTCCGTTTTCAAGTTCTCCACGATTAACCAGATGGATTCGATTTCCGTTTTTATGGTCTATCTTGAAATCTTCAATAAATAAAGATAGTGCTTCTCCGATACGTAAGCCGGTTTCAAAAAGGAGTTGAAGCAAAAACTTATCCCTTATATTTGATGTAGCTTCTATAAGGAGTTCAACCTCTTTCTTTGTTAATACCTCTACTTTTCTTCGCGGCTCCTTGATTTTAATGATGTTTCTGCTTGACGATTTTCCTTTATTTACGTGAAAAAGGAAATCTTTATACTTCCTTTTTCCACCGGGAAAAACCTGCTTGAATAGTCGATCTACCACGTTTTTATCCAGTGCCTCGTTACGATGGAGAAAATCATAAAAATTTGTTACAGCGGTAATTGTAAGGTTAACAGTCCTTTCCGTCCTTACGGATGAAACTTTTTCAATTGGACTGATTTTTGTTGCACCGTATGGGTTCCTCAACCATGCTACGAATTCTATAAAATCCTCTAATTTTACATCTATGTATTCCTTTTTATTCTCCTGTAGGAATTCAAAGTAGAGTTTTAACGAATAGCAATACGTTTTTTGTGTGTTTACACTCTTGCCGCCAGTATCCAAGAATTTCAGGTATTGCATAACTGGTATTACCGGTTTTCCTACACCATCCAACAACATATATCTCTTTTTGTTTCCTTCAAGGATAATCTCCTGAACTCGCATATGATACCCCTCCCCCTGAATGATAACATTATATACATACTGTACATTATTTTTTAGGTAAATTTAATAATTCATTCTTGTATAAAAAAAGAGAATACATGTTACACTTTAAACATAGTATCCTCTTAATATTATAGTATAGTTAAGATGACTTTGAGCCAGTCGTTCGACCTTTTATTGATCTGGTATTTTGCATCTGCCTTTTTTAAGACAATTCCTTCAAGTCCTTGCTCTTTAATTAGGTTAAAATAATCAGTTCCCCTGCCGTACCATCCACTGAACCTTCGTGATTGCCTCTGTAGGCTCCAGAATGGCATCCAGAAGCTCTTTACGCTCTACCAAAGGCAACTGGGTCACTTTCTTTCCTTTGTGGTAAATGACGTCAAATACACAGTATTGGACCATGTGGTGAGACCGACGTGACATATATCGTTCCATCATGGCTTCAAAATCAGGTTTACCTTGTTTGTTTGTCCGTCACAACAATTTGTCCATCCAAAACCATTCCTTTTGGGATATCTACCTGATGTAGTTCCGGGAACTTTGAAGTCACTTCATTGTTATGCCGAAGGTATAAACGGACTTTATCTTCAAACTTAGTAAGAATGAGCCGGAAGCCATCCAGCTTCAACTCTGTTATATATTTATCATCATCAAATGGATGATTGGATTTGTGCAAAAGCATGGGTGCAACAAACTTAAGAACCACTCAACGTAATAGTAGCATGATAAGACGACCTACTTACCTGGTAATTTTTGATTTAACAATATTGCACAAATAATAAAAAGACAAGAAATTGACCATCTTGTCTTTTCAAACTCTTTTATTTACTTTACAGCATTTTCAAGAAATCTTGTTCACTCACAATCTCGATATTTATTCCTTCATTTATCATTTTTTCAGCTTTTATTAACTTTGAAGATTTATTTCCTTTGATCATAACATCCTCAAAATCGCCTAGTACAATATAATCTGTTTGATTGTTGATTCCGTTTTGAGGTGTTCCGCCCTTTTTCCCTACCAATACTGCAGCTTCTCTTCGTGAAAACACGGACAGTTTTCCCGTGAATACAACGTTCTTCCCGAACAATGGGTGTTCCGAATCTGCTTCATTGCTTACTTCAATTGAACGCAAATCCAACTTTTCTCCATTTCGGCTTAGTGCTGGGGAGAAGTAGTTTTCAAGCGATACTTTTCCTGGTTTTATAGATGTTTTTTCATAAACAGCATCTAAACTGTGTAATTCATAATTTTTAATTAAGCACATCATCAGTTCAGCACACGCCTTTGCGTCATCAAGGGCGTGGTGATGTTGGTTTAAACTAAGTTGAAAGTGTTGGCACAACGGTTTTATCCCGTAACTCGGAAGGTTAGGGACCAGTCTTTTTGAGAGCTGGTATGAACATAGTAGGTCATGATTAACCGGTGTGATTCCATACCGTCTTAAATTGTCACGCAGGGCATACCCGTCAAAAGCCATATTATGAGCGATCAACAGTTTATTTTCGATCCTGCTTTTAATCTTTTCGTAAAACACAGGAAAGGTAAGAGCATTCGCTACATCGCTCTCTCTTATTCCATGGATTAGTGTATTATAAGAATCAAATTCTTCCTCCGGATTGATGAGTTCATAAATAGAATCTAAAATCACACCGTTTTCTACAAATACCATTCCAACAGAGCAGATGCTATGACGGTTACGATTGGCAGTTTCAAAATCAAACGCAACGAAATCCATCCCTACACCTACCTCCTTTTTCGGACGAAAATGCCTTGTATAGTATGGATAGGTATTATATCCACGACCATCCGAATCGTTTTGATATTCATGGATTTGTTTTCTTACCAGTTCAATCAATTCTTCTTTCGTTGGTGCAAAGCAGCTTCTGCCAAATCCTACGAAACGCCAGACAAAGGCTTTGCGTTTTTTCACGTTATTGTTTTCATCTACATAATGCTCATAATCATACAGTAAAGTACCTACCCTGTTTTCAATCTGCACAAGTTCATAGGTCATGATTTTTGCATTCTTTTTGTAGTTTTCTTCTTTTTTCGTTAAAAACTGATATGTAGTGACTCCGTTATCAAAAAAATATAACAGCGCGTCTTCTTTTTTCACGTGATAATTGTTTATTCCACCGATACTTGTGACGTACTTACATTCTATTGGACGATGTGGGTCAGGATAATCAAAAAAATAAAGTTTTCCTTCTTTCATTTGTCATCAACCTCCTATACATCGATAATTAGTTCGATATTCCTAATGGAAATACCTGCTAATTTAATAAAAAAATCGTCCTAACTAATAGGACGATTTTTCAATAGTTACAAAAGCTGTGTTATTTCTGATAGCTTCTAATAATCAATAATTTTTTGCAAAGTAATACTCATTAAACACAGGATCATCACCTGGCAAGAAGGTGATTTTTATACTCTCTCCTTCATCCATATATGCAATTTTTCCTTTCCCTTCACCCTGTCTATATCATCAATCTTTAAGCTGTTGTAAATCGTCTGAAGCTTTTCTATAGGGATTACTTCATCAAACAGTTCAATCCGGGCTGCCTCATCTACTAGTTAATTAATTGGTCTAAACGCTTATTATTTTAAACTAAACCCCTTTTTAAGTAATAACACCATCGCAATAAAGGTTAAATTCACTTTAATAATAGTGTTACCTAAAAAAAGAGCATACAGATTGACAACTGTATGCTCCTTATTAATAATTATTCGCGCAGGCTGACATGGTTTCTTTTGTCGTTTGGGGATGACAGTGCGACTCTGGGTCTGGTGCCTTTTCGAGTGCCATCCATTTTCCACGTTTGAATTGGATTACCAATACTATTGCACGAAATGCGATATCGGCTCCGATTGCTATCCATACTCCCGCAAGTCCCCAGCCCAGCTTGATTCCAAGAAGATAGACAAGTACGGTTCGTACCGCCCACATACCGAATCCAGTCAGGTACATCGGGAATTTCGTGTTATTTGCCCCCTGGAATGCTCCTGTAAGTACCATTAATACAGCGAGGAACGGCTGGAAAATACCCGAAATCTTTAATGCGGTACCTATATCATCGATAACTTGCTGTTCGTCGGTAAAAATGCTGCCAGCCCAATCACCAAGGAAGAAGAGCAAGGCACCGAGCAAGGTCATCGCTCCTACTGTGAGATAGGTGGATAGTTTGGCATAATGCTTGGCTTCTTCAAGATTTCCCGCACCGATTTGCTGTCCAACCAAAATTGTGGCGGCTGTAGCAAATCCATATCCAATCATATAGGAAAATACTTCAACATTGCCGGCAATCTGATGAGCGGCAAATGCATTGGTACCAAGGGCAACGACGAAACCAAAATAGACGATTTGGCCGGCACGCATGACTAGTCTCTCGCCTGCAGCTGGGGCTCCAAGAGTAGTCAGTTCCATTAAATGTGTCCTGTCAATCCTCCAGTAATCTCTTCTGAAGGTAAGGGTTTCTGTTTTATTGACATAGTAAAATAGCGCAATGCTGCCAATCAATCGTGAAATTACGGTTGCAATCCCTGCTCCTACGATGCCCATTTCGGGGATGAACAAAAAACCAAAGATAAGGACATAATCCAAAACTGCATTTACAATATTGATAACAATACTTACCTTCATCGGCGATTTTGTATCGCCTGCTCCCCGCAGGATAGCGCTTAATACAAACATGAAGCTCATCACAATCGAAGGGATCCCAACAATCCGGAAATACAGGGCACCGGCCTCGAGAACCTCTGCCTCGATTCCCATCAGTTTCAGCAGCGGTTCAGCGAAAATCAAGGTAATGAGCCCTGTTAAAATTCCAAATATGGCAGCAAGTACGATTGATTGCTGTGATATATGCCTTGCTTTTTCCGGAAGGTTAGCACCAAGGAAGTTTGCAATCCTTACATTGGCCGCTACCCCAATTGCCATAAATAACGCAAAATATATCGCAAGGACTGCATTGGTGACCCCTACTGCCGAAACTTCTGCCAGACCGATTTTTGATACAAAGTATGTATCGACAAAGCCGAGGATCGTCTGGAAAAAATTTTCGATGACTGCGGGAATAGCAAGCACCGTGATAATTTTTAATCTTCCTTTGTTCGTTTGCGGCATGACAATTTTCCCCTCAATATCCTTCACAGTTCCACCTCCTTAACTAGAAAATTGAACAATAGCACACAATTCTGTGTGCCATTGCTGTACTGATGCCTATTACTTAACTTCAATCACAAAAGGCACCGTATAAAGTTTGTGTTTGTACTTGAACTGTCCCCAAATTTTATACAATCCACTTTGGGGAAAGCTGGTCATATACTCAACATCTGGTCCTTTTGTGTCTTCATCTACTGGATGGACATGGAGAAATTCATTCATATCCTCACTGACAATCACCACATGTCCTGCAGAACCAAGATATGGTTCAAGTTCAGTAATTGGGTTTCCATTCTTATCATTTAGAGTGAAAATCAAACTTATATGCTCATCCACTTTCGCTTCTGGGAGAATGAGCTCGATTGTCAGGTCGTCCATCTCCTTTTTCAAAAGCTTGTCGGGAACAACCTCTTCCATAGTTTCCGAACCGTTTACGACAAGCTCATGAGATGCAAGCTGCTGATTTGCCCCCTCCGGCAGGAAATCTGCATAAAATTTATATTCCCCTGCCTTTGGGAAGGTTGTCTCCACCTGAAATCTGCCTTTCCCACGATAATGCGGATGAAGATGCTGGAATACAGATAAATCCTTTTTAATTGCCAGTAGGTGCATTTCTTTTTCATGCACAGCTTGAAAAGTCTCGATAACCTTCCCGGAGAAATCTTTTATGTCAATAAAAATTTCTGTTTCTTGATCCACTTTGACCGTATGAGGGTTTGAGGTCCAATCAACCCGTACTTTTGCTATGTTCTCCTTATGGTCGGTGTGTCCCTGATGGGAGTCCATCATGCTATTTTCTTGATGATGTTCATGACTGTCATGTGGTGTTCGACTGGACTGGCTACTATCTTTAGTCATACTGCTGGTCTGACTGTGGTCATGATTGTTTACAGTACTATGTTCATTTTCAGTATTCATCTCTCGACCTCCAATCAAAATCTATTCTTCCATCATATGACTGAAATGATTCATGACTTTCTTTTGTTCATCTGGCGTACCCATAGGCGTTACATCTGCTTCAATCTCCTTCAGGAATTCAGTAACCATATTAAGCAGCTTTACTTGCTGAAGTGCCATTTCAATATGAGTCTGTTTGACCTGCGGGTCCTTCATTTTAAGAGCTGAGACGAAGTTATCCTTTGCCATTGCCTCTGTCGAAGCCTTAATTTCCATTGCGATATGCTTGTCCATCTGCTGTGATCCTCTAGATGTAGTTTCGAGCTGACCTTGCGGAAGTTCATTGAAATCCGGAAGTTTCTCAAAATCGCTTTTTTGAGAATCGAGCATATCCATCATGATGCGCACATGGCTTCTTAAAATTCCTAATTTGGTATTTAGTAATTTAATTAATTTTTCATCTTTTGCCTCTCTTGCCATAAGCTTCACTTTCATTATCATGCCGTCATGGGCAGGTAGGTGACTTGCAATCAACCCCAGGTCCGATGCTGGTAAAAACATGTTCATTCCTCCTTAATTTTTCGGTTCTTTAATATTTTTACCACAGGTTATTAGAACTAAACTCCATAGAAAATGCACATTTTACTACAGTAACCCTAATAATTGCAATTAAAAACTGGCGCTTATAAAATATGCACGGAGGTATTATGAGAATGTAATAATGCAATCATGTGAAAACTAGATAAGACGAAAAAGGAAGAAAAAGCTAGGTGAAAAAATTTGTTTTGGCCGCACTAGTCATATTGATTCTGGTCATTGCTGGCGGCTGGTTTTTTATGAGGGGCACTGGTGGGATGAACGGTAATATGCCAGGACAAGGCGGTGGTATGATGGGTAACGATAACGGAGAGGTTGAAGATATGAAGAATGACTCATTCGCTGATGGAGGAACCTTTCTTCCCATTCCCCCCATCCTAAAAGACGAGAATCCGGACCCAGGAAAAGCAGAGTTCACTCTTGTTGCCCAAAAAGGTTCTATGGAGTTTATAGAAGGCAAACCAACAGATACGTTTGGATATAATGGCGATTACCTAGGACCCGTGATTCGTGTAAAAACTGGAGATGATGTTTCGATCAAGGTGAAAAATGAGATTGATGAAGCAACCACGGTCCATTGGCATGGACTAGAAGTTGACGGCGACCAGGATGGCGGCCCTCATTCCGGCATCCAGCCTGGAACGACGTGGAATCCGCAATTCAAAATTGAACAAAACGCTGCTACTTTATGGTATCACCCCCATCTGCTCCATGAAACTGGCGAACACGTATATAAAGGACTTGCTGGTCTATTTATAATTGATGATGAGGATAGTGACAACCTGGATCTGCCTAACGAATATGGGGTGAATGATATACCATTAATAGTCCAGGATAAACAGCTCGATGAAAACGGTCAGTTTACCTATGATTTGAGCATGCACGATGTCATGATGGGACTGCATGGAGATACAATAATGGTGAATGGAGCCATTAATCCTTATGTTGAAGTTCCTAAAGGCAAGGTCCGTTTCCGGCTGCTAAATGGCTCCAATGCACGGATTTATCAATTCCAACTGAGCAACAATCAGAAATTTTACCAGATTGGGACAGATGGTGGACTCCTGGAAAAACCCGTAGAAATGGACAAGCTTATTTTAAGTTCTGCAGAACGTGCTGAGTTGATTGTTGATTTTTCAGAAATAGAAGAGGGAGAAACCGTGGAATTGACCGATAAGGGAACTTCATTTATGAAATTCATCGTCACGGGCGAGGAAAAAGGGCCAAATAATGTTCCATCAAAATTGGTTGACATTCCAGATCCAGATGAAACCATGGCTGCACGTACTCGGAAATTCGTCATGTCAGGAATGGGCCGTAATGTCAGCATCAACGGCAAACAGATGGACATGAATCGCATTGACGAGCAACTTAAGCTTCATGATACCGAGATTTGGGAAATTTCGAATGAAGGAATGGGCATGATGGGTAATAATATGGGCATGGCTCATCCGTTCCACGGCCATGGAACCCAATTCCTGATCCTTGATCGTGATGGGAATCCCCCGCCGCCAAATGAACGCGGATGGAAGGATACTATTTTGGTTGCACCTGGAGAAAAAGTCCGAGCAATTGCAACATTTGATCATCAAGGGTTATTCATGTACCATTGCCATATCCTCGAGCATGAAGACGCAGGGATGATGGGGCAATTTAATGTGGAATAGGCAAAAGACTCCGGTGATTTACCGGAGCCTTTTGGTTGACCACTGTTTTAGGGTTTATGCATCTCAGATTCGCACCTATGCAAATAACGCAACTATAGCAGAAAGGCTGTCGCATTTTAAACGACAGCCTTTCATGCATAGGAAGTAATCTATATTAAAAGGGGGGGTGTCCTAGCAATTAAATAATAACGAGTCAACGTGCACATAGTGTGCAATTCATATTACACATTTATTACATTTCGTTAAAATTAATAGGTGGATTTTATCTGTAACAGATATTATCGCTTTTTGTTTGTTCCAATTGATTCAATCAAGAAAACCAGATACTGTTCTAATTTATGTATAACATATTTACAAAACAGCTTATTAAAATTGTGTTCATCTTATTATCACTTATTCGGAAATCAAGGATCAGGAAAAATGACTATGGCCTGCTTGCCCATTTGCTCCCAGGCCTCCTTAAAACTGCTGTATGGTTCTTTCCTGTTTTTTATTCCCGTGATAGGATCGTTAAAATATATATATTTATCGTCGTAACCTGTAATCAGCACGGAATGTTCTTTGTAGGTGATTGATACAGGTCCTGATGGCGTTATCCATTCCTCAAAATAAGAGACCGGCAGCTCCTTATAGGTTGTATTAATAACCACCCATATGGGAAGGTCCAAAGATAAATAGGTATTAATTTCGGAAAAGTCAGCCCCCGTTATATCCTTTACTTTACCAGGTAAGTATTTTTCTGCTAGCTCAGCTATTGGTCTATGGTAAACACCAAACCCGGGTTTCTTATAGGTATACATATCCCCAATATAGCCATCGTTTGGATGTCCCCAGTAAGTTACACCCTCTCTTTTTTTGAGCAACACAGGATTCTTCTTAATACCTGAAGCTAATTCCATTTTATCCACATCAATATCATTGTATTGAAGCAACATTGCAAGACTAGTTACTTCACATCCTCGTGGAAGTTCCGGGAATTGTTTAACCACCGGTGCGTCAAGAAGCACTTTATCCTTTATTCTTACAATCACATTTTCCTTTATTGGTCCCTCGTTTTCATACGGTTCCTTCATTGAAGTTGCTTGATTTACAACATTCCCTCGCATTGCCAACACCTTATCAAGTGATTCACCGTTCCGATAAAGAATAAATGTATAAGCGATTTGGTAAGCAATTATGAGAGTTACCATAATGACTGCATGCCTCAATATAACGTTCTTAATCTTTGTACTCCCCCTGCCTGTAAATTTTTCAACCATGTTACCATTAAATTTAGGAGAATTTATGCAGGGTGTCATTTTCTTATCTTTTTGGTATTCTTTAATTAAAACCCCAGATCTCTATGGGAGTCTGGGGGGGTATGATATGTGTTTAAGCTACTGATTAGCAGCACTTTCTTTATATGACTCACCTGCCAATCCTTTACGCCTTCGATACCAGGCGAGTGAAAGAGAAAGGCCAATCAAAACCAGTGAAATGACCTGTGCAATTCTTAGTTCATCAGTTACCATTAGACTGTCTGTCCTCAATCCCTCCACAAAAAACCTGCCTACTGAATACCAAATGAGATAAGAAAGGAAAACTTCTCCCCGCTTGACTCCAAACTTTCTGATGGCAAGGAGTACAAAAAAACCTGAAAGATTCCATAATGATTCATACAAAAAGGTTGGGTGGTAATACGCTCCATCTATATACATCTGGTTAATAATCCAGTCTGGAAGCATTAAATCTTCAAGAAAGGTTCTTGTGACCTCTGTTCCATGCGCTTCTTGGTTCATGAAGTTTCCCCATCGACCAATGGCCTGCCCGAGAATAATGCTAGGAGCAGCTATGTCAGCGAGCTGCCAGAAAGAAATTTCTTTTTTTCGTGCGTAAACTATCGAGGTTGCTACCGCACCGATCAATCCTCCATGGATGGCGATGCCGCCTTCCCAGATTGCTAGAATCTGTCCTGGATTATCCAAATAGTAATCTAGTTTGAATACTACGTAATATAACCGAGCACTAAGGAGAGAAATCGGGATCGCCCAAAGAAGCAAATCTGAAAAGACATCCTGGTGCAACCCTCTTCTTGTTGCTTCTTTTGTAGCGAGTAACCATCCTAAGAAAATCCCAAAGCCGATAATTATGCCGTACCAATAAATAGTGATAGGGCCTAATTCCAATGCTATTCGATTAATTGGTTCAAAGTTTCCCATCTATTTCACCTCTTCTATGTCATTCTCTGTCATCATACCTTGTATTTATGGATTTTGTATGGAGGGAAACAAAGAACATTGATTTTCCCTTAATCGTCATTAGCTGGAAAGATAGAATTGTGCTAGCTGATTATAAATGAAGAAACGGCTGTATGCGGACCGTTTCTTCCAGGGGAGATTAAGAAGTAACCACCTACATGTTAGAGGAACTTTGTGCAATAACTAAGGATATTTAATCATTCTTCTCAACTTGGATTGAACTTTCCTTAATATATTGCCGATTTTTTTATGTGCATAAACTTCCTGCATACTTTCTTCTCATTTATTCGTTACCCTAGGTTAATAAAACTTTGTGAAAAGCACAGAGTGAATATCCTTAATTGGAGTGAGAAGCCATGCTAATCAGGAAACTTTATAATAATGGCCAAATCATCATACCGAAGAAAGTGACACAAAAACTCGGAATTGAAGATGGTCAAGTGCTTTATATTTATAACGAAAAAGATACTATTGTTATTGAGAAAGACCACGAAAATAAATACTTAAATCAGGCAACACTAAATAATGGTAACTTAACGATACCTTGTGAACTACGTAAATTGCTAAACTGGGAAGGGGAAAATTCCCTGGAAATGGAGGTAAGTTCCAACAACAAAATTCACCTTAAGAAAATTTGATTAAAGCTCAATGCTAAAACACTAACGCATTTTTAAAAGGAATACGACTTCTGTACATCTCGACAGGCACAGAAATGTCAATTCTACCGTCATATTCTCTACTATGCTTACCTTATAGCAGGGGTGGCATATCCTATTTATTGGAGAGTTTCGCTTTCCTAACACAAATAGTCAATTGAGGAATAAGTCGTAAAAAATTAGAAACACAAACAAAAAACGGTTCTTGAACCGTTTTTTGTTATATAGATCTATTTATTGGGAGAAAGCAACAGTCTTCTCATTATTGACCCCATTAGTCTTTCTTCGCCAACAACAGACAATCCTGCTGCTTTAATGTTTTCCATTGTCTCCCGGTTTATATTTGCGCCCCACATTCTCACTGTTACTGGATTCAGGAAATCCATTACAAGTCCTGCCGCCTGGTTTTCGCTTCTCATATGCTCAAGCATAAGAATCTGTCCGTCCGGTTTGCAAACCCTTCTAAGTTCTTCTAGACCCAACACCGGGTCTGGTACAGAGCAAAACACACAGGTAGATACTACCGTATCAAAGCCGTTATCCGAAAAGGGCAGTTCCTGGATGTCACCCTCAATCAGTTCCATTTTATAAGGCGCATTAAGTTGTGAAGCTTTCTGTTTTGCATAATTTAACATATCGCTGCTGAAATCCACTCCAATCAAGGACTTAATACTACTCGGATAAAAAGATAGGTTCGCCCCAGTACCTACCCCTGCTTCCAGGACATCACCATATGCACCAGCCAACAAGTCCCTCCTCCAATCTTCTCGAATCATCTTATCCATACTGTCATAAATCTTTGAAACTCGGTTGTATCTTTTTTTAATTTTCTCATTTAATTCCTGTTTCAATGATACCATCCTCTCTGAATACGGATTAGTGACCATTATACTGGCAAACTGTGCACAAAGAATGAATAAAGGTATTTCTAGTTCCATTTTTGAACCTTTATAATATAATTTTAATGAGGTGAAAAAAATGTGTGTTTCTCATCATAATATCGACCAGCTATCATACTATACCGCCGAACAAATCGTTCAATTCACAGTATATCGCCCGTTGTATATTGAATTGATTGGGGAAGGCAGATTTGCCATTGAAGCAGGCCAACCCTTTCCAGCTGAGAACCACGGAGTGATTTCAAAAATCGCACTGGCTGATAAGGGTGGTAAGCTGTACCGAATTGAGCCAGATGAAATCGGACTCAAGTTTGCACGCGGGGAAATCGATTACAAAGAATATTTAAATCAACAGAAAAAGGGAAACAGGCAACTGATTGGTCTGACACTAGGACTCATCACTCTATTTGCAACAGCAGGTTGGGGATTTGTTTCGCTTTTCTAAAAACAATCATTAAAACTGATGAATAAAAAAGCTGCCGTTTGGCAGCTTTCTTTTAGAATAGGTTTTTAGAAATCATTTCATATTCACTTTGAGAAATCTCGCCTTTGACATAACGAAGTTTCAGGGTTTCAGCAGGAGATTCCTTTTGTATTGAATCTTGCTTCTGCTTTTTGAAAGAGTACATAAGGTCAACAATCAGTTTCCTTGTCCTCTTGGTCAGTCTGAACAGATCTCCAGTCTTCAATAAGTAATATAAGACTATGGCTGCTAATATAAGAGTAATCACTTCATTCACCTCGATTACGATTTAATCGTTTTTAAAATTTGCTGGAATTCTTCTAAGGTGATCTCTCCTCTTGCGTATCTTAACTTTGCCATTTCTTCTGCTTCTATTGATTGGATATTCCCTGAATTCACCTTGGGTAAAGACTGGTTTTTCATCAGAAAATATACTCCAATTGCAATTAGAATAAGGAAAATTAAAGTAGACGAGTTAAAGTATGGCATCATTCCAAACTGGGTGAAGCCTGATGGACCGCTATATCCATTTATAAAAGAACCCATGTGACCGTTCATCATTTGTCATTACTCCTTTATATTAAATGAGATTTTTCAGTTTAACGTATTCTTCTTCGGTAATTTTGCCTGCAGCATACCTCAAATCAATGATTTGTCTGGCTGAGTTATGATCTGGAACGTGAGTACCCATCTTCCTAAAGAATTTTTGTAAATCGCCTGTTTTGTAAAGGTAAAAACCTATTGCCAAGATCAACAGTGTAAACATTGTTCCAATCCTCCTGAATTTTGAATTTTGGTATTAAGGGCCAGAAAACCGGCCCTCGAAGGGATTTTATAAGCCCGTGTTCCCCATACCCTGGAAATTCCGGCTGTTAGATGCGCCACCTGTGCCATGCATCCCTTTATACATATCCTCAAGGTCTTTAGTGCTCAAATCAGGATGCATTTCCTGCATATATGGTTTCATTTGTCCAAAGTTGATATTCTGGTCATCCATGAATTTTTGCATATCATCAAAACCTCCTGATTCCATCATTTGATTCATCTCATCGATATTTACACCCTGCTCACCCATGAACTCCTGCATATTTTCAAAGTTGCCTTCACCCATGATGTTAGCCATATTCTTGAAATCAATTCCCTGTTCCTTCATAAAATCAGCAGGATTAACTGCATTTTCCTTCGCGGATGCCATATACAATCCTGTACCTCCTGTTGCGATAAGGGCTGCTGCTAATGCGCCAGTAATAATTGTCTTTTTCATCATAGTAAACACTCCTATTTTTTTATTTTTATAAGGTTTTTTTAAACTTTTTATAAAAGGTTTGCTTTCATTTTCTCGAATTCTTCGACAGTGATTTCTCCTCTTGCCAACCTGTCCTTGGCAAGATCAATTGCTTGATTGTTCACTTGCTGGAGTGGAAGCGTTTGTTCACTCCTTCTATTTTGGTTGAAAGCCAGATACAGCAGATAGCCAACTGCCAGGAAAACTATTATCATCATTAAAGAACCACCTCCCATCCCGAAGCCTCCAAAGTAACCATACCCAGGTCCCATCATCATTTCCTTCTCTCCTTTCCATTTCTTTATACTTTCATACTCTCTTAAAAATTTGTAGAAAGTATGAAGTGAAAAATGTTATTTTGAAACAATGTCTTTCATCTTCTGGTACTCTTCCGGGGTGATGTCCCCTTGTGCCAGTCGCATCTTCAATTGTTCCATTGCTTTATCAGGCAAGTTCGCCCCATCTGATTTCTTCCTGTTCTTCAACAAGTAGATCAGGAGACCAATCAACAGCAAACCAATAAGTAAGCCAAACGGTCCGCAGCCAGCTGTTGCAAAACCAGGTCCCATCATGCTAGCTCCTCCTTTCTAGTGATGATGTTTGTTTCTATGCTTTAAATATAAAAGCGAATCATGGAGAAAGTATGTAGAGTGAAAAAATTATAAAGAACATCAAATATAGGAGATTATATCGATTGTACTTATTGTCCTCACTATTCTGGCTGTTCCCGGAATAACTGAATAACTTACTTTTTGTAATAAAAAGTTGGGCGCTACTGGGATGTAATCAACCTACCTGTTAGCCCCCTCACTCTATCCATTGATCTAGTAGAATATATCCATGTTTATCTAAATGATTTATTTGAACTTCTTTCCCCCTCACTGGGATCGTTGAAAGAACCGCCCAATATATAATAGGCTGGACGAGTTTTGCCAAATTATATTAATGGTTGGACTACAAGCAAGTTATCACCTTGGGCTTACAGATCTACATTAACCATTTTTCTTTCCTGCTACATTGAAGTCATAAGAAGCTAGACCCGTTAAAAAACTAAAGGGTTCCGTTTAGAGGTAGTTTCCTAAAAATACATGCCGAAATGACAGTTGAAGTGCATCGTTATTTGTATAAAAAAAAGTTAAACTCGCCATTCATAATTTAACGGGTTTACTTGTGAGGTGCAAAACGTTAAATCGCACGGCAAATAGCAGGAAATTTCACAACACAAACCACAATATATTTCGCTGGCAAAAAGGCTTAGAGTTATTTTCAACTCTAAGCCTTTTTTGTATTATCTTATTTCGCTAAAGCACCCGTTAGTTTAAGTGTAATCTTTCACAAACTTTAAATGAAAAAACCATAAGATAAAATCAAGCTCTATGGTTTCATTTGCAATCATTAATAGACCCATAACGTTCCTTCTGGCCATTTTCCATTCCAACCGCAAGGAAAGTTTCCGGATTCATATATAGATAGTAAATCGAGGAAAAATTTCTTTCTAACGTTACATCTTTTATATGTCGCTTCCATAATTGCGTGTGAAATATCCCAAGTTATACAATCAATAAATATTTGGTCTAAATTATGCTTCTCTTTTATTATGTTAATTTCAGGTAATACTTCCACATCAATATACATTCTAACCTCTCTTGCAAGTTGGTTCCAATTTAAATATTGAGGTTTGCACCGATCATGTAAAAAACTAGTTAGTTCATTACTTGCCTCTAAAGTTGTATTTTCCCATTCTGTGGTTTGGTAGCTTTCCTTAGCCTCTACCCAAGAATTCACATAAGTTACTGGAATATTTATCTCCGTGTTTGTTTGCATTCCACAGTTTTCAAACCATTTTATGTTCTTTATTCTTTCTAACACATTGTCCTCTATCTTCATAATTCTCACACCCTAACAGAAATGCTTCAAATATTGTAGATTTACACTTGTTAATTAATGAGTCTTGATTTAGTGAAGATTATATCATTCTGGTTTCAACTAATCTCCCTCAATAAAAGAAGCCAAAACGCCCGATTTCTCTGGTTTTCACAGTATTTCACTAGTAGCCATTTCAGTCATGAATATCGTCATTATGGTTGGATTTATCTTACGAGGATAAATTTGGACTTCAAAAGCAAAAAGATCTAATACCCGTTCTACCACTAACTTACAATAATTGGTGGCTATGGTATTTTATGATCGCACTGGTGGATGTCCACATTTCTCATGGAGGTCAACCCTCCCATGCCTCACAGAGTCTTCGCTCTCAAATTCCTTCGTCCAACCTTTCCATGAGGTGGATGTCAGTCATGCTGCTCCACAGGGTCCATGCCCGAAGTTTAGTTGCTTTGCTGACTAATCCGTGCTTCAAATATATATGACGTACTTCAGCCTAAAAACCTACCTGCTACTCTACAGTTGCCACCAAATTAAGCTGCCGCTCTAACTTCAATTCGTTCTCTCATATGAGGGATATCCTTTAACATTCTTTCTTCACTGAACTCAAATTGTTTTTTGCCTATGGCAAAGAAAATACGAATCAACTTATTGCACAAGGCGATTAACGACTGCATCTTCTTTAACGGATTATCGGGACGCTGGGTATAGTAGATATGCAAAGCCTTGAAAGCTTGGTTCTTGGCAACCATGATCATACACACCCTGAACAGGAGTGCCCTTAGCTTCTTCCTGCCTCTTTTGGTTATCTTGGTTTGTCCCTTATGCTTACCAGAAGTGTTTTCCTTCAAGCTCAACCCTGCCAGTTTGATGATTTGTCTAGGGTGGGAGTACTCTTGTAGATCTCCCACTTCGGCGAAGAAACCGGCAACTGTATCTCTTCCTACACCCTTGATTGCCAACATTTGCTGTACACCAGGGATATGTTCAATAAGGTTATCTATCTTTGAATCTAATTCTTCAAATTTCATCTGGATTAAATCATACTTATCTAGCAGTGTAGTCAACTCAAGTTTCGCCATAGCTGTGCCCTGGCGAAGCCCGATTGATTCTGTCGCTGCACGCTTCAACTCTTGTATCTTGTTCAGTCCCACACTTCGGGTAACTGCTTTCCTTAGATGAACCAATAAATCCTGATCAGAATAGCCAATTAATTCGTGTGGTAAGGCTTCCAGCCTTAAAAATTGCAGGGCTGCTTTCCCTTCCCAGCTTTTAAAAACCGTCAAGAACTCGGGAAAATATCGGTCGATCCAGTTGTGAATCTGCCCCTGCACGGTTTGAAGGTCATCAGTCAGTAGATCACGAATTTTTTTCGCCACCCTGAGTTCTGCATAAACTCCTTGTGGAATCGTAGGTTCGGCGTATCTACCATCCTTGACCAGCTGTGCAATAACTCTGGCATCTTTCACATCGTTTTTTGTCGGTGAATTGTCGTCGAGTTCCTTGCTTTTCTTTACATGTAACGGATTAACAGCTACAAACTTTATCTTATGTTCTTTCAGAACGTGAGCTAGGTTTAACCAATAATGACCGGTTGGCTCCATGCCTACAATCACTTGTTCCATCTCTTGTTCCTTTTTAAGTTGAAGGATCCAGTCGAGGAAAAGTTGAAATCCTTGCTTGGTATTATCAAAAAAGCAAGGTGATCCAAACTCCATACCTCTATAGTCCTGCGCGCGTGCGACATGTTTGAACTTCGCAATATCAACACCTATAATTAAAGTCTGAGAAGTAATTTGAGCAATTTTATCATTTTGGTTATAATTCATTACACGGCCTCCTGGTATATGAGTTTTGTCCTTTTCGCTGGCCAGCTTCAGGACTCTCTCATTCTACCAAGAGGCTATTTTTTTATACAAACTCCATTTTCTTTCATTACAGGAATGCTGCTTCGTTAGTGAAAGAAACCAATATTGTAATTTGGCCATCGTGTACGCTTTTAAGTATTCTTTCAATATTTCAATTTTTGATATTCATTCCAAATTAAATTTGTGTTTAAAAAGGTTAAATCCCTTAGCTCCCATCCGTTTTTCAATAGTGTTAGTATCACTTGCATCCCGAAAAAGTAGCCGGATTTGCCGAATTTCAAATTCTCATTTAGCATAAAGTATTTTTCCATAAGAGATGGAGTTATATTTTTCTCGAAATCTAATTTAATGTCTTCCTCAATCAAATGAATGTTTTCTTTTAGAAGATTGTATTGTTGGTCATCTAAAAACAACATTTTCTGAAGATTACTATGAGAAAAATCCATCTTATTCATAATCAAGGGAGTTAAAGTTGCAAGACCTTCTGCTATAATTAACTGCCCTACCGTCAAATTATCCTCTAACAAGGAATCAAAACGTACCAGATGATTAAATTCGTGCTGTATTAATCTCTTAATATCTATATTCGATAGTCTTTCCAAACCTAAATATAAAAATGGTCTGGATGCAGCGGGCAATGCCGTTCCATCTATGTGTCCAAAACCGACCAACATATAAACATCAAATTCTTTTGTAAATTTAAAGTAATCAGCAGCCTTTTTCAGTACTTCAGTTACCTCTGCCTGGTCTAAAACCAGTGAACTGTTATTTGCCTGTTTAGCTAAATAATAAAAGTCAATATGGGGAACTATATCCTGCTTTATTCTTTCTATATCTGTCATATACAAATTAGCAAAGATAGTATCGAAGATTTCTTTGTACTCTTTGTAATAGTTCAGCCAAGCTTCCTCTTTACTTTGGTTATTTTCCAAGTTTTTAATGACATTTAAAAAAGAGTTCAGTCCGCTATGTACTTGCATCGTTACCCCCCTAAATTGCTATAGCCTTACTCCACTATCCTGCATCGTTAGTTGAACAAACTCTATTTATAGAATAACATATTTACAAAATATTCTTATAAATAAATTAGTAGAAACAGGGTTATAAATTTACTTCATAAATATTTTTTAACAACCTAATTAGCGACCATTTTAACAGGTGTACAAAAATTATTGTAGACCTGTTATTTACTATGCTAATTAGTGCGCTAATTCCACTGCTAAAACCTATAAAACCACCATAAACCATTGATATATCAACGAAAAAAAGAGATGAGAATTAGCGTGCTAATTCCATCTCTAAAAGGTGTGTTATTTCGTGTTTTCTCCCTATCAACCGAACGGGTTAATAAAAAGAAATGGTGGGTTTTTTCCCACCATTCAGAAACGTTCACACATATTATTTTTTGGATTTTCTTTCTTGTAATGTCTTTGTAGTGAACAAAATGTGACTCTTATTCATTGGCTATTTTTACGGTATAACCATGTTTTTGGAAAAGTTCCATTAAATATGAACCATCAATTAGGGTAATAGGCTTGTCCTTCACAAATTTATGGCTATCATTTCCAAAATAACTAGTGGTCACTAATAATCCCTTTGCAGCACCCTCATTAATCATGGTTCCATAAAGGTCCCTTACAGCGGAAACTGGTACAACATTATTATATCTTTTAGCTTGTACAACAAATACTCCTCCACGAATTGGATCAGGATCATAGACAATTACATCCACTCCGCCATCCCTGCTCGCTTTTGTGGTTCTTACTTCGCTCCCATTAATAGAAAACATTCGCTCAAATAGACCACGTACTAGATGCTCAAAGTCTTCCCAGGGCATTTTAGAGATATTTGGGATATTTTCCACCCCTATTAAAATGTCTTTGGATTCAACAAATCTATTTTCGTTTTTTGTAAATTCCATAAAGGGTTTCACAGGTGCCATGTCTTTTAATGCACCAATTGAAAGACCCTTTAACTTTCGAAAACACTCTTTAGGGTTCACTCTTTCTAAATTTAAAGGTTGATAATCCTCTTTCCCAACACTTAGAGTTATAATGCAGGACGTAAAATCATTGCCAGTAGCTGGGCTTGTCCCATGAACAATTCCATTAAAAACAATGGTATTAATGTTGTTATGAGTATCACTACTAAAAAGTTCATGGATTGTCTTTAACGACAATTGGTAAATGACATGATCATAAAAAGAATCTAATTCTTTCTGATTCATTAATTTTTCAGTGATTTCCTTTTTAGTTTTGATGTATTTGTATTCAATAACTCTTGGCATCCTATCAGGCGTGGGAAGCGTATAATCAACAATTAAGGATTTCAGTTGCTTTATATAATCAATCTCAAACTTTGGATTAAAGCTGGTCGGTAAAGGTGCTCTCCTTATGACTAAATCGCAATGTTCAAAAACTGCATGTTTTTCCCCTTCAATAAGACCATTTTTAATGTTTTGAATTGATTCATTATGGTTGTTTTTAGCCGCTTCAAAAATTGACTTCTCTTCTAGGTATTTTTGATATAACTTTTCCTTCTTATCTCTATAGAGGCGATATTCTCTTTCATAATCTAATCTGGCAGCCTCCTCAATCTTAAGACGGGAGTTTTTTATAAATGGTAAGAGATCTTCCCAAAACGATGTGCCTGGTACCTTGTGCTTCTTAAAATACTCTTCTAATTTTGGTGCAACATCATTAAATACGAATGGTTCAAACTCGCTTTTAATTAAAAGGTTGTCCCAGTTTACTGCATGGTTTATTTTTGCCGAGTTTAAAAGTAAGTTTCGGTAATCATTAATTAACTGATTCGCTTCCTTTGTAAGTGCTTCGGCTTTCAATAAATCCTTTTCCTCTTTATTTTTGTTTTTTAATTTCTCCACTTGTATCTTCCACTTTTCCTTTTGTTCTTTTACTTTGTTATCTAACTCAACCGAAGTTTTGCCTTTTATAGTTTTGCTAACTCCTAAATGAGTGTTGGAGATGGTTTTTTGGTAAGGATACTGTGATGCCATATTCAATTCCCCTCATCGAATCACCTATTATTGAAATAAATAGTAATATAACGAGAATCAATATACAAATTTTGGAATATTCACAGAAATTTTTAAAAACAAAAAAGCATCAGTTAATTACCAGATGCCCATTGGATTTAATATATTTATATCCTTCAATTGATTTCGACTTTTGAATAATAAAGGAATTTACTAATTTAATCTTTCCCATTCAACAAAATTATTATCTAATATAACCAGGCTTTTGCATTGTAAGTGGTAGTAGCAACCATATTGGCAGATTGTAATTGTAGTACATATTCAGGTTTTTACTTGTTACCAATAATATCTTCGTATTCTATCGTAATGTGTTTTCCATTATATGTCTCAAAATTATTGACCCTGCATTTGGTAATAATAAAGAAATTTATGTCAGTATGTTATAAATGGTTCACCGCTAAACTACCAGGTAAATCGGCAATTGCCACAAAATACTTAAAAGAAGAAAATTGGTACACTGTAATACCTGTTGGTGGGGATATTCCTTTTAATACTGATGAAGAAAAGCAGAAAATTGCGGAAAAATATGAGAAGGCTTATAAAGAAGAAATACCCTTCAAAATCAATTCAGTTTAGTATTTGAAAAACGCTTGATAATTCAAGCATTTTTCTTGTCATTTAAATGGGTAATGTGTACGTCTTTGGATCACTTTGAAAAGATTCATCGTATATAATTCTTATAAAGTATCAGAGCATGTGAAGGAAAATGAAAACAGTTGCTTAAGCAAAAAATTGCTCAAAACGGACGTTTTTTGTGATTCACATTATTGGAGCGACTAACACATGTGGAAGGTTGCTTAGCGTTATATCCTACTCTCAACTGGGCTTAACTAAGTCTTAATTTGATGGACATGTGGTTGCTGCCTAGTAATCGAAAATTCCTAAACCCTAATTCCTTATTACAGATACCTTTACCAATATCTGAAACATCATCACAAAAATAAGCGTTAATTCTAAAATAAGCGTTAATCCTTCTAGGATCAAAG